>NZ_JAMYUL010000003.1:0-507107 GCF_040322955.1 Mesorhizobium sp. M0077 | reverse complement strand
CTCCCCGGCCTACACAGCGTTTGTGCACTGTCATAGTGCCGCAATCGTGACGATAGTCCAAATGGCTGGTGAAGCTGCCAATCTCCCCCCTTGTGGGGGAGATCAGCAGCTTCAACCAAATTTCCCCGTCCGCGGGAATCCCTTCGGCACCATCCGTCCGGCCGACGCTCTCGCGCCGATCCACTCGGCCAGCTCTTCGCGCGACCTGACGAAGGTGCGGTCAGCGGAATCCTGCCAGGACAGGCCGCTCTCCAGCGTGAAAGGTTTCAGGTCGAGCAGACCGCCATCCTTGTATTTCTGCAGGCGAACGCCCTTGCCGCGGCCCATCTCCGGAATTTCGGAGAGCGCAAACACCAGCATCTTGCGGTTCTCGCCGACAATGGCGAGATGATCGCCTGACACGGGGACGCAGGCCTTGGCCTCGTCGGGCGCCTTGACGTTCATCACCTGCTTGCCCTTTCGGGTATTGGCGACGACCTCCTCCTCCGGCACGACGAAACCATTGGCATCGTAGGAGACGAGCAGCAGCTTGCGCTTCGGGTCGTGGACGAAGGCGGTGACGATGTCCTGGTCGTTGTCCATGTCGACGATGATGCGGATCGGTTCGCCATGGCCGCGGCCGCCCGGCAGCCGGTCGGCGCCGATGGTGTAGAATTTTCCGCCGGTGGTGAAGACCAGGATCTTGTCGGTGGTCTGGGCATGGAAGGCGAGCTTGAGGCTGTCGCCTTCCTTGAAGGTGAGCGTGGAATGGTCGGCCAGATGGCCTTTCATCGCCCGCAGCCAGCCCTTTTCCGAGACCACCACGGTGACCGGCTCGCGCTCGATCATGGCGTGCGCGATGTCGGTCAGATCGTGCTCCGGCGCGTCGGCGAACTGGGTGCGGCGCTTGCCGAGTTCGGTCTCGGGGCCGAACTTGTCGCGCACCTGCGTGACTTCCCATTTGATCGTCGACCATTGCTTGGCGTCGGATGCGAGCAATGCCTCGATCTGCTTCTTCTCGGTGGTGAGACCGTCGAACTCCTTGCGGATCTCGAACTCTTCCAGCTTGCGCAGGGCCCGCAGCCGCATGTTGAGGATGGCTTCGGCCTGGGTGTCGGTGAGCGACCAACGGGCCATCATCACCTGCTTGGGCTCATCCTCCTCGCGGATGATCCTGATGACCTCGTCGATGTTGAGATAGGCGATCAGGTAGCCGGCAAGGATTTCCAGCCGCTTCTCGATCTCGCCAAGCCGATGCTTCGAGCGGCGGATCAGCACATCGCGCCGATGGTCGAGCCACTCCTTCAGCACGCCCTTCAGCGACAGGACGTTAGGCACCTTGCCCCGCGACAAAACGTTCATGTTGAGGGGAAACCGGCTTTCGAGCTCGGTCAGCTTGAACAGCGATTCCATCAGAATGCCGGGATCGACCGAACGGCTCTTCGGTACGAGCACAATGCGGACGTCCTCGGCGCTTTCATCCCTGACATCCTCAACCAGCGGCAATTTGCGCGCGATCAAAAGCTCGGCGATCTTCTCGATCAGCCTGGCCTTCTGGATGCCGTAGGGGATTTCAGTGACGACGATGCTCCAGGTGCCCCTGCCCTGATCCTCCTGGCCCCATTTGGCGCGCACGCGAAAACCGCCGCGGCCGGTCTCATAGGCCTCCAGGATGGATGCGCGGCTGTCGACGATGATGCCGCCGGTCGGGAAATCCGGCCCCTGGACGAACTCCATCAGCTTTGTCACCGGCGCGTCCGGCTGCTCGATCAGCTGCAGCGCTGCGTTGCAAAGCTCGGCGGCATTGTGCGGCGGGATGGACGTGGCCATGCCAACCGCAATGCCGGAGGAACCGTTGGCGAGCAGATTCGGGAAGGCGCCGGGAAGCACTACGGGCTCCTCGTCCTCCTCGTTGTAGGTTGGCCGGAAATCGACGGCGTCCTCGGTGATGCCGGCAAGCAAATCGCTCGCCACCTCGGTCATGCGCGCCTCGGTATAGCGCATGGCGGCGGCATTATCGCCGTCGATATTGCCGAAATTGCCCTGCCCGTCGACGAGGGGATAGCGCATGGAGAAATCCTGCGCCAGGCGCACCAGCGCGTCGTAGATCGACTGGTCGCCATGCGGATGGAACTTGCCCATCACGTCGCCGACGATGCGGGCGCATTTGGCAAAGCCCTGGTCGGGGTTGAGCCTGAGCAGCCGCATCGCATGCATGATGCGGCGATGCACAGGCTTCAGCCCGTCGCGCACGTCAGGCAGCGCCCGGTGCATGATGGTCGACAGCGCATAGGCGAGATAGCGCTCTTCCAGCGCCTTCTTCAGATCGACCGGTTCGATGTGGTCACCGCCGCCATTTTCAGGCGGCAAAATCCTTTTTCCCATGCGGCTGGACTAGCCGAGCGGGTGATTCGCGGCAAGGCGGGGCTGCGGAAATCCGCACTTTGCAGCCTTTGGGCTGACGAGGGCGGCTCAAGGTCCGACAATGGATGTGACGGACTTCATGTCCCCCCTTGCCGTCCCTGTGCAACAGCAGCGGTAGCAGTGCTGTTGCCAACCAACATCAATCTGTTACACGCCCTCTCTAAGGCAGGAGACGGTACGCAGGGGAGCCCGACCTTCATGACATATTCACCGCATCGGGCGAAGGCTCCCGCTCCGATTTGCCTTTCGCCGTGATTTTCGACAACTCTGCGGGAAAGCGCCTTTTTCCCGTCCAGTTCGTCACGGAATGGTGATGGCGTAGAATTGAGAAAACACTTTTTCAGGACTCTCTCAGGGAACTCGCGATGACAATCCAACGTTCGACACTCAAGAAACTTGCTTTTTCGACCTTTTTGCTGACGCTGCCGCTGAATGCCGCCTTTGCGCAAGACACGGCGGTTGCCGACCGACTGAAGGCCGCACTTGCCGTCCAGGGCGTCGATATCACCTGGACCGGCGTTACCGGCGACAATTCCAGCATGGTGCTGCAGGGCGTGTCGGTCAAACCGGCGGCCGAAAAGGAGGCGCTGCCGATCGGCGACGTCAAGCTCGAAGGCGTGACCGAAGCCAATGGCGGCTTCGATGTCGCGACCATCACGACTTCGGCCTTCCAGCACAGCAAGGACGGCGTCACGCTCAACCTCACCCCCTTCGTCATCCACGACGCCAACATCCCGGCTGAGGGCGCTACAGGCCCGCTCGGCTCGATGATGATCTACAAGTCGGCCGAACTCGAAAACCTGACGGTCAAGGTTGCCGACAAGACCGCCTTCTCGGTGGATGGGCTTGCTGTCCAGATCACGCCGCCGGCCGACGGCAAGGCGATGGAGTTTTCCGCCACCACGGAAAAGTTCAACGCCGACCTGACCCTGGTCGACGATGCGAAATCCAAGGAAGCCATCGAGGCCCTCGGCTACCAGAACATCTCGGGCAATATCGAAATCGGCGGCACCTGGCAGCCGAGCGACGGCAAGATGGACCTGTCGAAATACGACATCTCGGTCGAGAATGCCGGCACGCTCGGCATGACCTTCGGCCTCGGCGGCTACACGGTCGACTTCGTCAAGTCGCTGCAGGAGATGCAGAAGAAGATGGCGGCGCAGCCGGAAGGCGCCGACAATTCGGCGCAAGGCATGGCCCTGCTCGGACTATTGCAGCAGCTCTCCTTCAACAGCGCATCGATCCGCTTCGACGACGATTCGCTCACCGGCAAAGTGCTTGAGTATGTCGGCAAGCAGCAGGGCATGTCGGGCAAGGACATCGCCAACCAGGCCAAGGCGATCGTGCCGTTCGGCATGGCGCAGCTCAACAATCCCGAACTGACCGCCGAAGTGACGGCCGCGGTGAGCAAGTATCTCGACGATCCGAAGAGCCTCGAGATTTCGGCCGAGCCGCCCGCAGCGGTGCCGTTCGCGCTGATCATGGCCGGCGCCATGTCCAACCCGGCCGACCTGACCAAGACGCTGGGCGTCCACGTCAAGGCCAACGAAGACTGATCGAAGTTCGCCCCCTTCTCCCCGTCACTATACGGGGAGAAGGTGCCGGCAGGCGGATGAGGGGCGGCGCCAACGCCTGCAAATTGTAGTTCGATGCTGAACCGATTGTCAGAAGGCGCCAACTGCTAAGGCCGTTCGCCAATCGCCTGCATGCGTGCTGCCCCTCATTGTCCTGCCGGACATTTCTCCCCGTATAGAGACGGGGAGAAAGGGCAGCTTCAACGCTGCCGTCAGTCCTTCTTCACTGCCGCGACACGCAGCGACAGATCACGCAACTGCTGCGGCGAGGCTTCCGAAGGCGCGTTCATCAACAAATCGTAGGCCTGCTGGTTCATCGGGAACATGGTGATCTCTCGCAGGTTCTTGGCGCCGACCAGCAGCATGACGACACGGTCGACGCCGGCCGCCATGCCGCCATGCGGCGGGGCGCCATACTGGAAGGCGCGGTAAAGGCCACCAAAGCGTTCTTCCACCGTGGCGCGGTCGAGGCCAACCGTCTCGAACGCCTTGACCATGGTTTCCGGCAAATGGTTGCGGATACCGCCAGAGGCGATCTCGAAGCCGTTGCAGACCATGTCGTACTGGAAGGCCTTGATGCCGAGCAGGTCGTCGCCGTTGAGCGCGTCGATACCGCCTTGCGGCATCGAGAACGGGTTGTGGGCGAAGTCGATCTTCTTCTCCTCCTCGCTCCATTCGAAGAACGGGAAGTCGACGATCCAGCACAATTCGAAGCGCTCGCGGTCGACAAGGTTCAGTTCTTCGCCGGCACGCGTACGCGCGGCACCGGCGAAGGTGACGAACTTCTTCGGATCGCCGGCGACGAAGAAGGCGGCGTCGCCATCGGCAAGGCCGAGCTGCTGACGGATCGCCTCGGTGCGCTCCTCGCCGATGTTCTTGGCCAGCGGACCGGCGCCTTCAAGCTTGTCGCCTTCCTTGCGCCAGAAGATGTAACCCAGTCCCGGCTGGCCCTCGCCCTGCGCCCACGAGTTCATGCGGTCGCAGAAGGCGCGGCTGCCGCCGGTCTTGGCCGGAATGCCCCATACTTCGGCCTTCGGATCGTTGGCCAGGATGTTGGCGAAGACCTTGAAGCCGGAATCGCGGAAATGGTCGGAGACGGCCTGCATCTCGATCGGGTTGCGCAGGTCCGGCTTGTCGGAGCCGTATTTGCGCATCGCGACATCGTACGGGATGCGCTGGAATGTCTGCGTCACCGGCTTGCCGTTGGCGAAAGTCTCGAAGACGCCCCGCATCACCGGTTCCATGGTCGACAGCACGTCGTCCTGCTCGACGAAGCTCATTTCGAGGTCGAGTTGGTAGAATTCGCCGGGCAGACGGTCGGCGCGCGGGTCCTCGTCGCGGAAGCAGGGCGCGATCTGGAAATAGCGGTCGAAGCCCGAAACCATGATCAGCTGCTTGTACTGCTGCGGCGCCTGCGGCAGCGCGTAAAAGGTGCCGGGATGGATGCGCGACGGCACCAGGAAGTCGCGCGCACCTTCCGGCGACGAGGCCGTCAGGATCGGCGTCGAGAATTCGGTGAAGCCGACATCGGTCATACGCTTGCGCATCTCGGCGATGATTTTCGTGCGCGCCACGATGTTCCTGTGCAGCGTCTCGCGGCGCAGGTCCAGGAAACGGTACTTCAGGCGGATGTCTTCGGGATAGTCGGGCTCGCCGAACACCGGCAGCGGCAATTCCTTGGCTGCCGACAGCACCTCGATCTCGCGCGCAAAAATCTCGATCTCGCCGGTCGGCAGGTTGGCGTTGGTGGTGTCCGGCAGGCGCGCCTTGACCTCGCCGTCGACGCGGATCACCCATTCGCCACGCAGCGTCTCGGCCACCTTGAAGGCGGGCGAATCCGGATCGGCGACGATCTGGGTCAGGCCGTAATGGTCGCGCAGATCGATGAACAGCAGGCCGCCATGATCGCGCACGCGATGCACCCAGCCCGACAGGCGAACCGAAGAGCCGACATCGCTCTTTCTCAACTGGGCACAGGTGTGGCTGCGGTAACGATGCATTGTCATGTCAAAATTCCGGGGTGCTGGGTTGTGGCCCGAGCATCAAAGCACGGTCCAAAATTTGCGCGAAAAGCGCATGGGAGGCCGGATTTGTCAAGGCAAGCCGGGCGATCGGGCGCAGGCCCATTGTTCAAGCGAAGTGGATTTCGGCGCCCTGACGCTCGAAGTCGGCGAGGATTGCGGCCGGCGCGGTCTTTTCGACCACGAGATGGCGGATCGCCTCTGGCCTGGCGACCCGGTAGGGTGCGGCTGTGGCTAGCTTGTCGTTGGTTACAGCGATGACGATGCCTGCGCTGTTCTTGGCCATCGCCCGCTTTACCTCGGCCTCAGCCGAATCGAAGGCCGTGACGCCGCGCGACGCATCGAGGCCGCAGGAGCCGAGAACAAACAGGTCCGCGCCAAGTTGCGCGACAGCGGCAAGCGTGTCGGCGCCGACGCAGGCGCCGAGATGGCGGTCGAACCGCCCGCCCAGCACAATCAGTTCGACCAAAGCGTTGTCTGACAGGACGGAGGCAATTTCGAGCGAATTGGTGGCGACGGTCAGATCGATGTCGCGCGGGATGGCCCTGGCGATCGCGGCATTGGTCGAGCCGCTGTCGATGAACAGGGTCTGTCCGCGCGAAAGCAGTGCCACGGTCGCGCGGGCCAGCCGCGTCTTTTCTTCGACCGCATGGCCGGCGCGCAGGCCGACCGGCGTGGCCGCGAAGGGTGCGGCCGCGACCGCGCCGCCATAGACGCGGCGGCACTGCCCGGCCTTGGCCAACTCCCTGAGGTCGCGGCGAACCGTGTCTTCCGAAACGCCGAAGCGGCCTGCCAGCTCGCCGGCCAGCACCCTTCCCTCGACGGCCAGGCGATCGCGAATAATTTGATGCCGCTCATCGGTCAGCATTGCATGATCCTGTTTTCTTCATGCACGTTCTTGCACGATTTGCATGTTTGTGCAAGATGTAGGGATATCAAACAGTGACAACCGTCGACTCTCTTGCCTTGAAAGCATCGTCATGACCTTTGGCCTCCGCCTCGCTCCGCAACACCGGGTCTACGCCGGCTTTGCGATCTATTCGTTCGCCATGGGCCAAATCTTCCCGCGGCTGCCCGACATCAAGCACGCCATGGGCATCGGGGACGGCACGCTCGGGTTAAGCCTGATCGGGACGCCAATCGGCACCTTGACCGCGCTGACGCTGGCGGCGCCGATCCTGGAGCGCATCGGCTTCCGCCGCGCGCTGCTCGGGCTGGTGCCGCTTTTGTCGGTTGTCTTTGCCATTGCCGTGCATGCGCCTGGGCCGCTTGCGCTGTTCCTGATGCTGTTTCCGGTCGGCCTGATGATCGGCAGCGTCGAGATCATTCTCAATGTCGAGGCCGACAGAACCGAATTCCTGCTCAAGCGCCGGATCATGAACCGGGCGCATTCGTTCTGGAGCATCGGCTTTTTCGGCGCCGGCCTGTTCGGCGCCGCGCTTGCGCATCTCGGCATTTCGCCGCAACTGCACCTGGCGATTGTCGTACCGATGGTGGCGACAGGAATCGCGCTGTTTCTCGGCGGTTACGAACCGGCGCCGAGCCGCTTCGCCGGCAATGACGAGACGGCGCCAAGGCTGGCGCGGCCGACGCTGCCGATCCTCGTCCTCGTCGCGGTGACACTGTCGGCGATGCTGATGGAAGGCGCCAGCATCGACTGGTCGGCAATCTACATGCGCACCGTGTTCGATGCGGGCCCTTTCGTCGCCGGCTTCACCGTGGCGCTGTTTGCATTCTCGCAAGCGAGCACGCGCTTCTTTGCCGACTACTTTGTCGACCGCCACTCGCCGAGCGTCGTGGCGCGGGTGCTGCTGGCGACGATGGCGGTGGGCGTGCTGCTCGTCTTCTTCTCGCCTGCCCCGCTCGTATCGATGCTGGGCTTTGCGCTACTTGGCATCGGCAGCAGCGCGATCTTTCCGCTGGCGATCTCGGCGGCGGCCCAACGCACGGACCGCTCCGCGGCAATCAATGTCGCGGCGCTGTCGCAGATCTCCTTCGTCGCCTTCCTGCTCGGCCCGCCGTTGCTCGGCTTCGTCTCCGACCATTGGGGCATCCGCTCGGCCTTCGGTATCGGCATCCCGTTCATCATGCTCAGCCTGCTGACCGCCGGCTCGCTTGGCCGAAGGGTTGCCCGGGGCAAGCCTGCGCCGGCGAGCGAAGCTTTGGCGAGGGCCGACGGAGCTTGAACGGCCGCACTTGAAGCCACACACCTGTTGGCGGCGGGACAAGCCACTGGCATTGGCCACACCGATGGTTCAGAACTGTGGAGCCACCTGGACGAGTATGACGTTTCGTCGATCGTCACACTCATCCAACTCTTTCTCGAAGCATGATCTTTTCCGAAAACCGGTTCCCACTTTTCGGGATCATGCTCTAAGCAACGGTTCCGTATGTCCTCCATCCGCCCGCTGATCCCGCTCCTCATCGCCGCCGGCATCCTGCTTGGCGGCAACGGGCTGCAGGGCACGCTGATCGCGTTGCGCGGCGCGCAGGAAGGGTTTTCGGCCTCCGACATCGGCCTGATGGGCACGTTCTATTTCGCCGGCTTCCTGCTTGGTTGCCTCGCAGTCACCCGCATCCTCAAGGCAGTCGGCCATGTCCGGACGTTTTCAGCGCTCGCCGCCATCGCCGCGGCCAGTACGCTGCTCCTGGTGCTGATCATCGATCCGGTGATGTGGTGCGCGGTGCGCTTTGCCGGCGGTTTCTGCTTTGCCGGCCTGTTCACCGTCATGGAAGCCTGGCTGAACTCCGGCGTCGAAAACAAGGATCGTGCGCGGGTGCTCGCCGTCTACCGCATGGTCGATATCGGCTCGGTAACCGGCGCGCAGTTCCTGATCCCGATCTTCGGCCCCGGCGGCTTTGCCATCTTCGCCATCATGTCGATGATGATCACGCTGTCGCTGGTTCCGGTGTCGCTCGGCGACCGCTCCAACCCGACGCCGCCGGAAGACGTCAAGCTCGATCTCGCCCGCGTCTGGCGGATTTCGCCGCTCGGCTGCTTCGGCTGCATCTGCGTCGGCGTCACCAACAGCGCGTTCCGCACGCTGTCGCCAGTCTATGCCGAGCAGATCGGCATGTCGGTGGCCGATGTCGTCACCTTCGTCAGCGTCGGCATTTTCGGCGGCGCCCTCATCCAGTATCCGCTGGGCTACCTCTCCGACCGCTGGGATCGGCGCGCGGTGCTTTTGGCCACGACATGCGGCGCCATGTTCGCCGCGCTGGCGCTGGTCTTCGTCGCCGGCGCCGATCCGACCCTCAATTTGATCATCGTCTTCATCTTCGGCAGCTTCGCCATGCCGCTCTATTCGCTGTCGGCGGCGCATTCCAACGACCGCGCCGACAAGGGCGAGTTCGTGCTGATCAACGCCGCCTTGATGCTGTTCTATTCCTTCGGCGCCATTGGTGGCCCCTTCGCGGCGTCCGCAGTGATGCAACATTTCGGACCGGGCGCCCTGTTTGTCTTCAGCGCAGTCGTCTACGCCACCCTCATCGCCGTCATTCTCTACCGCATGCAGGTGCGCGGCAGCGTGCCGGCGGGCAAGCGCAGCCGCTTCACGGCGCTGCTGCGCACATCAACCGTCTTCGCGCGGCTGGCGCGCAGAAATGGCGATTCCGACGGATCGGCTGATACTTGACCGAAGGGCGGCTTGACGAAAGCGCCCATGGCTGAAATTGAAAGAGAACCTTACCCGTTACTAAAAAGCGATTTGATGCACGTCATCACCACCCAAAATGAGCTCGAGTCCGTTCTCGCCGCTTTTGAAAAGTCGGATTTCGTCACCGTCGACACCGAATTCATCCGCGAAACGACATTCTGGCCGATTCTGTGCCTGATCCAGATGGCGGCGCCCGGCGTCACCGCGCTGATCGATCCGCTGGCGCCCGACATCAACCTCGCCCCGTTCTTCCGGCTGATGGCCAATGAGGCGGTGGTCAAGGTTTTCCATGCCGCGCGCCAGGACATTGAAATCATCGTCCATCTCGGCGATCTGGTGCCGCATCCGGTGTTCGACACCCAGGTCGCGGCCATGGTCTGCGGCTTCGGCGACAGCGTCTCCTACGATCAGCTGGTGCAGCGCATCACCGGCGCACGGCTCGACAAATCCTCGCGTTTCACCGACTGGCGCCACCGGCCGCTGTCGGACAAGCAGCTCGACTATGCCTTGGCCGACGTCACCCATCTGATCGACGTCTACAAGCATCTCAGCGCCGAACTGGAGCGGGAAAACCGCGCCCATTGGCTAAACGAGGAAATGGAGGTGCTGACTTCGCGCGAGACCTACGATCCGCACCCCGAAGACGCCTGGAAGCGGCTGAAGATGCGGCTGCGCAAGCCGCAGGAGCTGGCGATCGTGCAGACGGTGGCGGCATGGCGCGAACGAGAGGCGCGCGAGCGTGACGTGCCGCGCGGCCGGGTGCTCAAGGACGACGCCATATACGAGGTCGCCCAGCAGGCGCCGCGCGATGCGGCAGCGTTGGGCAAGCTGCGCACGACGCCGAAAGGCTGGGAGCGTTCGTCGACGGCTACCGCATTGCTTGGCGCGGTCAACACGGCGCTCGCTTTGCCCCGCGAAGAGATGCCGAAGCTGCCCAAGAGCTTTCAGCCGCCCGAAGGCTCCAATGCCGCCTCCGAGCTGTTGAAAGTGCTGTTGAGGATCGTCGCCGAGAAGGAAGGCGTCGCCTCGAAAGTGCTTGCGTCCAGCGATGACATCGACCGCATTGCCGCCGAAGGCGAAGCCGCAGACGTGCCGGCGCTGCAGGGATGGCGGCGTACGGTGTTCGGCGAAGCCGCACTGAAGCTGGTGCGCGGCGAAATCGGCATCAAGTTCGACAAGCGCAAGATCGCGGTGTTCGATTTGTAGACCCCCACCCCGCTCCGCTGCGCGGAGCGACCCTCCCCACAAGGGGGAGGGTAAACAACTGCCTTACACCGCTCCGAGCAGGTGCAGCGCGAACCAGATCCATGCCAGCAAGAGAATGATCGCGCCGACGTAGAAGGCGCGGCTGCGAAACCGCAGATTGTTGCTGGTGAGGTGGACCCAGGCGTGGCCATAGCGGGAAATCACGAAAATCCACATCAAGGCCAGGGTCAGATAATTGACGCCATTGGTCGCGTGCAGCGCCAGACACAGCACATAGAACAGCACCGGCAGTTCGAACTGGTTGATGAGATTGTTGGCAACCGTGACGCTCGACCCGGGCTCGGTCGTGCGCACCTTGTATTGACCGACCTTGGCCTCGCCCGATTTGACCGCGCCGTAGCGGCGCCGGCCCATCACGACATAGACGATATAGACGAGCAACACCTGCGCCAGCATCGGCCAGAAAATCGCGGTCTGGCTCATGGCGTTGCCCCTGCTCTGTGGTTCATGCCTGTGGACGCCGCTGGGCGGCAAGGATCAAGACCGCGATGACGGCGACAGGTATCGCCAGAAACGCGAATTTGGTGACGATTAGCGACGAGGCCAAGGAGAGCGAATCCGGATTGGCCGACAGCGCATCGGACAGAAGCCGCGCCACCGCAATGTTCTGGGCGTAGTCGGCGCACGTGTAGGGCAGCACGATGACCAGCGCGAACAGCGCCTGAAGCTGCACCGGCATGGCACGAAAAATCTTCAGCCGCCGCCCGGTTGCCAGGATCAGGCTGACCATGGTCAGCGACAGCAGCGCCGGGAAGAGAAGGTCGAAAGTCAAATAGTGCCAGACCAGGATGATCTCGCTGCCGCGTCGGCCGAGTGCCGTCAGCCAGGCCATGCCCTCGTCGGGCGTGAACCCGCCAAGGCGCACGTCGAGCGACGGCAGGCCACCGCTCAGCCGGCGGAAATAGAAGAATTCCAGCAGCGTCATGATGATGAAAACCGCCGCGGCGGCAAAGCACAGCGCGCCGGCATGGCGCGCCAGCCGCAGCACGATCGTCGCCTGGTGGCGCCAGAGCATGTACCGCTCTGGCTGCCGGTCAGGCTCCGCCAGGATAGTTCGGGCTTTCGCGGGTAATCGTGACGTCATGGGCGTGGCTTTCACGAAGTCCGGCGTTGGATATGCGCACAAAGGTGGCGCGTTCGCGAAAATCGGCAAGGTCGCGGCCACCGACATAACCCATAGCGGCTTTTAGCCCGCCCGCAAGCTGGTGCAGCACGCCAGACACAGGTCCCTTGTAGGGCACCTGCCCTTCAATGCCTTCCGGGACCAGTTTCAGCGTGTCGCGAACCTCGGCCTGGAAGTAGCGATCGGCCGAGCCGCGCGCCATTGCGCCGACAGAGCCCATGCCGCGATAGGCCTTGAAGGAGCGGCCCTGGTGCAGATAGACCTCGCCCGGGCTTTCATCGGTCCCGGCGAGCAGCGAGCCGATCATGGCCGCACTGGCGCCGGCGGCAAGCGCCTTGGCCAGATCGCCCGAATATTTGATGCCGCCGTCGGCGATGACCGACACGCCGGATCTATGCGCCGTCTCGACCGCCGACATGATCGCCGAAAGCTGCGGCACGCCGACGCCGGCGACGATGCGCGTGGTGCAGATCGAGCCCGGGCCGATGCCGACCTTGACGGCATCGGCGCCGGCGTCGATCAGCGCCTGCGTGCCTTCGGCGGTGGCGACGTTGCCGGCCAGGATGCGGACGGAATTGGAAAGCTTCTTGGCCCGCGTCACCGCATCGAGCACGCGCTGCGAATGGCCATGCGCGGTGTCGATGACCAGGAGGTCGACACCGGCATCGATCAACCGCTCGGCGCGCTCGAAGCCGTCATCGCCGACGCTGGTGGCGGCCGCCGCCCGCAGGCGCCCCTGGGCATCCTTGGTGGCGTGCGGGTTGAGCTGCGACTTCTCGATGTCCTTGACGGTGATCAGGCCGACGCAATTGCCGGACTTGTCCACGACGACGAGCTTTTCGATGCGGTGCTGGTGCAGCAGCCGCTTGGCCTCGTCCTGGTCGACATTCTCCTTGACCGTGATCAGGTTCTCACGGGTCATCAATTCGTAGACTTTCTGCCCCGGATCGGAGGCGAAGCGCACGTCGCGGTTGGTCAGGATGCCGACCAGGCGGCCGATCTTCTGGCCGCCGGTGCCGCCATTCTCGACCACCGGAATGCCCGAGATGGAATAGGTGCGCATCAGCGCCAGCGCGTCGGCGAGCGTGGCGTCGGGGCCGATGGTGACCGGATTGATGACCATGCCCGATTCGAACTTCTTGACCTGACGCACCTGCTCGGCCTGTTCGGCCGGCGAGAAATTGCGGTGGATGACGCCGATGCCGCCGGCCTGCGCCATGGCGATGGCAAGCCTCGCCTCGGTGACGGTGTCCATGGCGGCCGACAGGATCGGCACGTTGAGGTCGATGTCGGTGGCGATGCGGGTGCGGATGTCGGTCTCACCGGGCATGACCTCGGAATGACCGGGCTGCAACAGCACGTCGTCAAAGGTCAGCGCCAGCGCGCCGGTGGACGTTTCGATGATTTTTGCCATGGCCAGTCCTCGGATACGAAAAGCGCCGGGAGAATACAAAAAAGCGCTGGACCGAAATGGACAGCGCCGACTCGTTTCTTCCCTTTCAGGATTGGCGCTGGCTGGTAACACGTCGCGGCGTGGTTGAAAAGCCGGTCGTGGCCTATTCGGCGGACTTGCCCAACAGGGCATCGAGCAAGACATGGCGCGGTGACGCGAAAGGATTGACGACCGTTACGCCGCCCCAGGTGAAGCCGTCCTGCAGATCTTCCGACAGCAGCAGCCGGCAACCGGTTTGCGAGGCAACAGACAGGATGGTCGCATCCCAGATGCCGAAATGGTGATCGGTCGCAAGATCAGCCGCGACCGTCATCACCTCCGGCGTCGTGCCGACAACCGGAAACGCGTCGCGCCAGCTCAACAGGGCGTCGCGCGCTTGTGCACGTGATCGTCCGGCCTTGCGTGTGAGAACCGTGAACAATTCGCCGAGCACTTGGACTGGAATGACGGCTGCCTCTTGCGCAATGTCGTGCAGCAGGCCGAAAACGATGTCGCGCTTCTCGGCTCCGTTGATCCCCTCGGCATAAACAAGGATGTTGGTATCGAGCGCGACCTTCACCGCTCGTCCTCGTAAAGCTCGTCGCGGCTCCAGCGCCCGGCTTCTACAACAGGCTGGCGTTCAAGGCGCGACAGCAGCGCTGTGCGCGAACGAGACGCCGCAGGGTCGGGCTGCCCTGCAGGCACGATCCGCGCCACGGGGCGCCCATGGCTGGTCACGACATAGCTCTGTCCTTCGCGGACACCGCGCAGGAGGAGCGAGAATTTGCGGTTGGCGTCGGCTGCGGAAACGGCTTCTTCCATGGCATTGTCCATATAGTAGTTATATTCACTACAGCATAGTGAACCCGGTCAATTTTCGCAAGTTCATTCAATGTGGCGAAACGCAGCGACGCCTCTTGTCCGCCCACGGTCGCACAAAAGTGACAGCGAATTAATGCGACATCGCGCCTGAGGCGTGATAACCGACCGTTTGTATCGGCTTGCCCGCCTTTTCATTGTTTGGATTGGCCGGCAGGCACATTTGGACCAGTTCGGACGCGTTCGTTGAACCGCATCATTCCGCTCATTCTGGCGGTCGCCTTGTTCATGGAAAACATGGATTCGACCGTCATCGCGACATCGCTGCCGGCGATTGCCGTCGACATCCACACCAGCCCGATCGCGCTCAAGCTGGCGCTGACCGCCTATCTGGTGGCGCTGGCGATCTTCATTCCGATCAGCGGCTGGATGGCCGACCGGTTCGGCGCCAAGACCATTTTTCGCGCCGCGATCGGCGTCTTCATCGTCGGCTCGGTCTGCTGCGCCGTCTCCAACTCGCTGCCGGCCTTTGTCGTCTCGCGCTTCCTGCAAGGCATAGGCGGCGCCATGATGACGCCGGTCGGTCGGCTGGTCCTGGTGCGCGCGACGCCGAAGAGCGAGCTGGTCGCGGCCATGTCGTGGCTGACGGTGCCGGCGCTGGTCGGCCCGCTTGTGGGACCACCGATCGGCGGCTTCATCACCACCTATTTCACCTGGCATTGGATCTTTCTGATCAACGTGCCGATCGGCCTGGTCGGCATCTGGCTGGCGACGCGCTTCCTGCCGCAAACCGACTCGATGGAGACGCCGCCGCTCGATTTCGTCGGTTTCGTACTGAGCGGGCTGGCGGCCTCCGGCGTCATCTTCGGCCTGTCGGTGGTCAGCCTGCCCTATCTGCCGCCGGCGACCGGCCTCATCACCGTGGCGGTCGGGCTGATTTCCGGCGTGCTCTATCTCCTGCATGCGCGGCGCGCCAAGAACCCGCTGCTGGCGCTGGAACTGTTCCGCAACCCGGTGTTCCGCTCCTCGGTGCTCGGCGGCTCGCTGTTTCGCATCGGCATCGGGGCGGTGCCGTTCCTGTTGCCCCTCATGTTCCAGATCGGCTTCGGGCTGACGCCGTTCCAGTCGGGCATGATCACCTTCGTCTCGGCCATCGGCGCCATTGGCATGAAGTTCGTCACCGCGCTGATCTTCCGGCTCGCCGCCTTCCGCCGGGTGCTGATCTGGGGCTCGCTGATCGCCGCCGCATCGATCGCCATCTACGGCCTGTTCACGCCGGAGACGCCTTACGCGCTGATGCTGGCCATATTGCTGGTCGGCGGCTTCATCCGCTCGATGTTCTTCACCGGCGTCAATGCGCTCTCCTACGCCGAAGTGTCGGCTGAAGACACCAGCAAGGCAACGCCGATCACGGCGGTGTTCCAGCAGTTGTCGATCGCGCTCGGCGTGGCGCTGGCCGGCGGCATCCTGGAAGTCTCGACCTCGATCCATGGCGGCCCGCTGATGCTCGGCGATTTCCACATTGCCTTCTTCATCGTGGCGGCAGTGTCAGCGGCGGCGTCCGTATCGTTCATGCGGCTGGCGCCGGATGCCGGCAACGCCGTGTCGGGTCATGGCCGAATGACGACGCCGAAGACACTGGAGCCGGTGAGCACGGCTGGGAAGTAAGGGGCGGCGCGACGAAAATCGTCGACGTCGGCGATCCTTCACACCCCCCCTCTGGCCTGCCGGCCATCTCCCCCGCAAGGGGGGAGATCGGATATCACGCGGCTTTCGCCAATCTTGCAACTTTGAAGGAATGGCGAGGCGGTCGCACCTGCCAATCTCCCCCCTTGCGGGCGAGATGTCCGGCAGGACAGAGGGACGGAACGCTACGAAGCGTCTTTCACGCCGTGCCGTCTCTGCCCTTAAAATCCTTCGCCAGCAGATACAACTCCACCGACTCATCGCGCGACGCCGGCGGCTTGACGTGATGCACTGAGCGGAAGTTCTTCTTGAGCATCGACAGCAGCTCGTTCTCCGCGCCGCCCTGAAACGTCTTGGCCAGAAAGTGCCCGCCCGGCTTCAGCACCGACAGCGCGAAATCGGCGGCCACTTCGCACAGATGCATGGTGCGGATGTGGTCGGTTCGCTTGTGGCCGGTGGTCGGCGCCGCCATGTCGGACAGCACGACATCGGGGTCGCCGCCCAGCGCTTCGGCGAGCTTTTGCGGCGCCTCGGGGTTAAGGAAGTCCATCAGCAGCACCGGCGCGCCGGGCACGGCGGGCATTTCGATATAGTCGATGCCGATGACGTGCGGATTTTCTGCCGTCGACTTGGTCCTCGCGGCCGCCACCTGGCACCAGCCGCCGGGGGCCGCACCGAGGTCGATGACCTTCATGCCGGGTTTCAGCAGATGATGCTTGTCGTCGATCTCGATCAGCTTGTAGGCCGCGCGCGACCGGTAGCCGTCGGCTTTTGACCTCTGGACATAGGGATCGTTAATGTGGCGCTGCAGCCAGCGGCGCGACGATTCTTTGAGGCCCGACTTCTTCTTGATTCGTGTTTTGAGGACGCGAATGCTGGCGGAGCCCGGCTTTTCCGGCTTCTTGGTCACTGTCGGCCTCGCCCACTGTTGCGCCAGACGCCGTCATCGGCCATCAGCTCGCTCAAAATGCCTTCGCGTAAGCCCCGGTCGGCAACGCGCAGCCGCTCCGACGGCCACACCGCTCGGATCGCTTCAAGAATAGCACAGCCAGCCAGCACAAGATCGGCACGGTCGGCGCCGATGCACGGGTTGGCGCAGCGCTGCTGGAAATCCCAGCCGACCAGTTTTTCGACCATGCGGTCGACGCTGTCGCGGTCCATCCACAGCCCGTCGACGCGGCGCCGGTCGTAGCGTTCGAGATCGAGATGGACGCCGGCCAGCGTCGTCACCGTGCCGGATGTGCCCAGCAGATGGAATTTCGGACTGGCCAGCACATGGCTCAGCCGGTCGCGGCCGTCGAAGGACTTTAGCCGCACCGCGACATCATCGACCATGGCGGCAAAGATCTCGCGCGTCACCGTGCGGCCGCCAAAGCGCTCGGCCAGCGAGACAACGCCGACCGGCAGCGACGTCCACGACACGATGTGGTTGGCCAGCCGCGGCGAGCGCTGGCCGGTGAGGTCGATCAGCGCGATTTCGGACGAGCCACCGCCAATGTCGAACAGCACCACGCCTTGCGTGTCGCGCTCGATCAGCGAGCCGCAGCCGGATACAGCCAGACGCGCCTCGGTCTGGCGATCGATGATTTCCAGCTTCAACCCCGCCTCTCGTTCGACGCGCTGCAGGAATTCGACGCCATTGTCGGCGGTGCGGCAGGCTTCAGTGGCGATCAGCCGGGCTTTCCTGATCTTGCGGTTGCGCAATTTGTCGCCGCAGATTTTCAGCGCCTCGACGGCGCGGTCCATCGCCGCCTGGCTCAGGTGCCCATTGGCGGTCAGCCCCTCGCCCAGCCTGACGATGCGCGAGAAGGCGTCGATGACGCGGAACTGGCCGTGGCGTTGCGGCACCGCGACCAGCAGCCGGCAATTGTTGGTGCCGAGATCGAGCGCGGCAAACACCGGCAGTTCCTGCATCGGCGGCCGATGCATGGGCTGTTCCGGTCGGGGTTGTGGGGCCGAGGGCAAAGGCACCGGCGCTGGAGCGGCCGGGCCGACGGAGGCCGGCGCACCGACCGCTGCGGCCGTTGCGAGAGGGCTGTCGTCGCGCGCAAAAACCTTGCGCCCACGCCGGCGCTTGCGCCGCTTTCTCGCCTTGCCGCGCTGATGCTGGGCGTCGCCGGCCTGTCCGTTGCCGGACTGGGGCCCCGCCTGGCGGGGCCGCCCGGCGGATGGGCTTGGCCCGCCTGATGGCGGCGAAGCCCTGGACACGCCCACTTCCGGCGCGCCAGCGCCGGTGTCGTGGTCTTCCACTTCAGTTCCTTCCGGCGCCGCGCGAACCGGAAAACCGGACGCAGCAGGCGCTTCAATCTTTTAAGTTGCCGCCAGAGTAGCAGCGCCGGACCGGATCACCAAGAGCAAGGACTCAAATTTTGCCGGTTGCGTCCTGCCAGATCCCCGCTGCTTTGCAGCGTCCCGGCGTTCGCTAGCCTTTCATCTTGCCACTGGCACGACGAATTCGCCGTTGGCGAACCGGCTGCTCACCCTTGCCGGTTGAATAGCCGGCTTCAATGAGGCATTTCTGAAATGAGGGGGAATTGGTGAATCGCGGACGTTTTAACGCCCGCCTGGGCGATGGGCAGCAACACATGACGACAACTCCATGAATTGGGGGGCCACGAATTGGAAGCGCTATCTGTGGCCGGTCATCGGTGTCGCGGCGGTCATCGGGTCGCTGTTGTTGCTGTGGCATGAACAGCGCGGCATCTCGATCGACGATGTCTGGGACGGCATATCCGCCATCCCGACGCGCGGCTGGATGCTTGCGGCACTGAGCTCGGTGGTCGCCTATGCCTCGCTCGCCGGCTATGACCACATCGCGCTCTTGCATATCGGCAGACGAGTGTCGTGGCTGTTCGTCACCTTCTGCTCCTTCACCACCTACGCGCTGTCGCACAATATCGGCGGCTCGGTGTTTTCGGGCGCCGTGATCCGCTACCGCGCCTACGGCACCAGGGGGCTGACCGGCCAGGATGTCGGCATTCTGGTGGCGATCTGCTGGATCACCTTCGTGCTCTCCAGCATTCTGGTCGGCGGCCTGGTGCTGGTTTTCGAGCCTGCAATCATCGACCGCTTTTCCGGCGCCCCGCACCACGGCCTGGCGATCGCCGCCGGCATCGCTTTGCTGATCCTGGTCGGCGCCTACATCTTCGGCAGTTGGCTGCATCTGAAGCCGCTGAAAATCGCCGGCTTCCAGCTGCACTATCCGGCGCTGCCGATCGTGGCGCGGCAATTGCTGATCGGCCCGATCGAGCTTCTGGCAGCAGCGGCGATCATCTTCTTTGCCCTGCCCGTTGCCGGCAATCCCGGCTATTTCGCTATCCTCGGCGTGTTCCTGGTGTCGTTCTCGGTAGCGCAGATCTCGCACGCGCCGGGCGGGCTCGGCGTGTTCGAGGTCGTGTTCCTCGCCGGCCTGTCTGATATGGACCCGGTCGGCGTGCTGGCGGCACTTCTGGTGTTCCGGCTGTTCTACCTGATCATCCCGTTGCTGATCGCGCTCGGCGTGGTGCTGTTCTTCGAACATTCGCAATACAGCCGGACGGAGAGCTGAGGATCATTGGGTGCGGCGCGCCACCCGGGCGTAATTGCCCCTATGAAACGCTGTGATTGAAACGCAGCTTAGGCTTGACTATTTTCCGGCGCCGGCTACAAGGCACGCGCGGCTGCTTCGCGGCCCACCAGCGCGACAGCGCCTGCTGGGGAATAGGTTAACGGTAGACCCACGGACTCTGACTCCTGCGTTATCGTTTTACTTTCAATGCCTTAGAAGACCCTCTCGTGTCTAACTGACCTTTGGACACCAATGACTTAGCGCGGCAATTGTCTAACTTTTTCGATAGTTAAGCTGATCCTGCTCGCTGCCCTCTTATCCTCTCCCCCTTGCGTCGCGGCATATGGAGCGATCGAGCGTGAGCTCATTCTGCCTTCCAGCCAAACCGTCTTCTCGTTTTAGGCTTTCCGACACCACAGTGTCGGATTGTTTGCACACACACGACTTTGGCGGCGCTATGTGTCCGGCTTGGTGTCGACACGGGAGGACAAGACCGTTACCCAACCGGAGCATGCCGTCGAAATCGTCAGAGGAACCAAGTGGACCGTGCGCGTAACCGTTCATGGGAACACACTTACTTTTCCCTTCGAAGCGGAAAGCTACGCGCGTTCTTATGCCGATGGCCAAGCATTTCGGCTGGGAGTTTCAGTCGTCGAGCTGAGAAAGTCGGCTTGAGATCACCAAAGGCCGCGCAACCGGCAAACCTGCTTTCAATCGTGCTCTCATCAAAAGGGACCAACAGATGAACGACGAAATCGGCGACCGCTCAGCCGAACTCATTGAACTGATGGCCGATATCGTGGCAGCATTCGTGAGCAACAACTCGGTTCCGGTTGCCGGGATTCCAGAGCTTATTGCCTCGGTGCATTCATCACTTACAGGCTTGGCAAGCGGCAGTACTGCAGCACCTGTCGAGACAAAAGCCCCCGCCGTAAACCCAAAAAAATCGGTCCACGCGGATCACATCGTCTGCCTCGAGGATGGCATGAAGTTCAAGTCGCTGAGACGTCACCTTGCAACGTCCCATAACCTGATGCCTGATGCATACCGCACCAAATGGAACCTGCCTTCGGATTATCCGATGGTGGCGCCGAGCTACGCAGCTCAGCGATCGGCATTGGCGAAGGAGTCCGGCTTGGGCCGCAAGGCCGCAGCACCTGCGAAACGGAAAGCTAAGGGCTAGCTCGCTCGCGTTCGGCGCGGTCCGGGGTGTCGGCGAGCAGTTTCGCCAAGGCTGCCATGCTGTCAGCCATTCTTCAACTGGCGTCCAAATTTGTCGGCATTGGCAATAAATTCGGTGTAGGCCGTCTCCAACTCCTCGACGGCCTTGTCCTTTAACAGCTCACGACCGGAAACGCTGCCCCCCCGCCCCGTGTCCGGATCGACGCCGTTGACGAACCACGCCCAGCCACCTGCATTGTCGCCGCTGATGATTGGCAAAATGCGCCCTGCGCGATGACCACCATGGCTTGCCGTGAAGTCTCGCGGAACCGCGGCGCCACCGATAATCGTCCGCTCCCATACTAGATGGACGCGCGCGCCTCGATCTCGGGCGAAAGCAAAAGCCTCGAAGCGCCGGACCAGATGACCCAGCTCAATGCCCACTTGATCGAGCACCCGGTATCCCTCATCGGTAACTTCGACTTCCAATCGTTCTGTCATCCCCGGAACCTCTCGGTGTGCCACACAATCTTACCGTCGATCTTCATCGGCTTATGGATCACCAGGCGCTTCGGCAGATGCTCGGGATGCACCTCTAGCAAGGTGATTTTGATCTGGGGCTTACAGCGGCTGCAGTCGAACTTTAGCCGAAACGGATCGACCCCCCCACCAAAGACCATCATCAGGTCGGCGGAGCGGCAGTAGCGAACGTTGCCGCAGTTGCACTCTGCCTTCACAAGCATGTTGTGCCGGGTCGCCTTCCCCAGCGTGTCAATCGGATCGTGCGCCATGCGTCAAAATGAGGAACATATTCCTGCTCCGTCAAGAGGGATTGACTCGAATGTTCTGATTTTGTTCACTGTTGGCAGATAACCACAGGAGCGAGCCATGCAGCTCAGTTTAGAGATCAAGGGCGCCCTGCCCGATGCGAATATCGCCCGAACAGGCGGCGGATGGGATGTTCGCGTTAGAAGGCAGGGATGATGCCAGCTTCGCGGCCGACGAAGAGCCTACTGATGAGGAAGACGATGCGGCGAGCGTCTGGATGGATGCGAATAAAGCGGCAATCGCAGCATGCTGCACCAATTGGCCGGTGGACGCCATACCGGAGAACTTCCTCTTTCTTGAACTGGTAGACTGAGAGGCTTCATGTGCGGACGCTACACCAAATATCTGTCGTGGTCGGAAATCCACCGCCTCTACAGACTGACGGCGCCGGCGGAGACGGGCCGCAACGACGAGCCGCGCTATAACATTGCGCCTACGCAGGATGTGCCGTTCGTGACTGCCGGTGAGGATGGCAACCATAAGCTCCGCGAAGGGCGCTGGTGGCTGGTTCCTTTCTGGGCGAAGGAGATGCCCAAGGCGGCGATGTTCAATGCGAGAATTGAGGGTATCGATACAGCCCCTGCCTTCCGCGACGCCTTCAAGTCAAAGCGCTGCCTGATTCCTGCCGATGGCTTCTACGAGTGGACGATATCGCCGGCGGACGGCAAGAAGGACCCTTGGCACATCTACCAGCCAGGCCACGCGCCTTTCTCGTTCGCCGGCCTTTGGGCTTACAATTCCAATCTCGACATAACCAGCTGCACCATCATCACAGAGCCTGCCGCAGACCCGATGAAGCAGCTGCATGATCGGCAGCCTCTCATTCTCGACCAGGCATACTATGACGCCTGGCTGGACCCGGCGACGCCCAAGGACAGCCTCAAGGACATTCTGAGCCACGACATCAATGGTCAGCTGCAGTTCAACCGCGTCGGGCGTGAGGTGAACACCAGCGCCGTCAACAAGCTGCCCAACGACCATCCCGGCCTGGTCGGGCCGATCAACCCGTTATGAGCGACGAACCGAGCCGGCTTGCCGAAGGGATGACAGCGCCCCCGCGCGATCGACGACGCGTCGACAATCATGCGTGCGAGCACCCCGGCTGCGGCAAGGATGCTGGGTTTGGCTTTGCTAAGCCGCGTCAGCCTTCGCACTGGTTCTGTTTCGGACATAGGAGCGAAGGCGAGCTATTTCTCTAGGAGGTTTAAATGTCGGACAACGTGCTGCCCATTCAGGCCAAGCCGAAACTGATTGTGGTCGTTGCATTTGATCGAGGCGACGACGGCGAGCTCTTCACCGCTTTCGGCCCGACTGATCAACAAACCGAGGAGCGCGCGGTCCGCACGGCCAAGGCTCTTTCGTCAGGCCATGTTGGTGTCATAGCCTGGAGCCGCGATGCAGACCCAGCGCTAGGGGACTATGGGCCACCGACGACGCTGTTCGTCAGCGGCGACGTCCCGGACATGGAACGAGACTTAGCCCGTTGTCCCGCCTTCGCGGCTCTGCATCGCCTCGAGGATGATCTCAAAGACGCTGCCCACCTCTTCGCTGATCTCGTCGGCTGAAATGCCTTCCTTGTCGGCCGCTCGCATTGCCTGGTCAGCGAGATCGGTGACGGCGCCGGGATCATCGGTGACTGCATCCGGCAGGTGCTCCGCCATCCACTCGTCAAGAAAATTTATGCCGCGTGTGCTCATCAGCAGATAAGCCGGACGGGTTTATTATGTTCCGCCCGGCTGCGCGTCACGACACCAAAACGCCTAAGACTCTATTGTCGCTTTTCACCCATCGTGCCAATGAGTTGCTATGTGGTGGTGGAGGAGACGCAAGTTGAAGTGCACCGGAACATTAACTGTTGCGATAGCCTTGCTGCTCGCTGGCTGCCAAAGTGATAGCAGAGCGCAATTTGAAGCACGACGAGCGCAACTTCAGACCCCGCAACAAAGGGTCGCCGCAATTCAGTGGTGCTTGAAAGGCGTGACACCGAGACATTGGGGAAACCGACCAGCACCTCCTGGCGCCGTGAAATGGTGCACCATGTACGTGAATAATACGGCTAGCGGTCGGTGGGGTCTCAACGAAAATCCGAAACTCGGCTACGACTACCGGAGAGATAGGATCGTAAAGCTTCCTTGATAGCCTATGAAGGGTCGGCGCTGGGTCGCCGGTCAACAGCGGCTTCGTCGACCTCGGCTTCCATCTCGTCGTTGACGGTCTTGATCTTGCCAAAACCAGCCATCGCCACACCGTCAAAGCCCTGCAGCCACGCGTCGGCATGTTCCTGCCAGTAAGCTGGCACCTCGCGCTCCTTGCCATCCTTGCGCGCTTGGGCGCCGTACATCCAAGCGTAGGTGGCGCGCTCCTGATCTTTCTTAGGCACGGCCATTTGCATCATCCTCCCAGAAATCGAGCAGCCTTGCGTGCCGCAGCTTCTCTTCGCCTTTGAGGGTCTTGACCCGGCCGACCAGTCCGGGCTTCAGCCACTCGGCCTTGTCCTTCTTATGCCCCTTCGGGACGGGGCCGCCAACCTTGCCCTGCACGCGATCCCAAAGCGCTTGCCGCTTGTCGGCAGTGAACGAGACGAATGCACCGCCTTTGTAGTGGCCCTTTTCAGCCATGATCACCTGGGCAGCTTTGCCGCGCTCGCGTTGCGCGCCGATGATCTCCATTTCCTTTTCCTCAAAGCACTTGATCTTCCGCCAAGCGCTCGTTTTGCCGCTGCGATATGGACTGCCTTTGAGCTTGGACACGATCCCTTCCAGCCCGGCCTTGTCTGCTAGGTGATAAACGGCGTCACCGGTGCCAGGCATCGCTTCGCTGAATTGTATGTGCCCGGCAGTCGGGATCATCTCTTGCAGGATCTCGCGCCGGTCTTCGGTCGGCATCCCGCGCAGGTCATGGCCGTTCAGGAACAGGAGATCGAACGCGACCAGATAGATATCCGGTGAAGGCCGACGCAGCCCGATCACCGCCTGCATCGCGTGAAAGTCCGACAGGCCGGCATCGTCGATCATGATCGCTTCGCCTTCGAGGATGAAGCTTTCGGCGTCGATCGCCGCCGCCTCTTCGGCGAGATAGCGATATCGAGCCGTCCAGTCGAAGCCGTTCTTTGTGAAGAAGCGGATTCCGTCTTCGTCCTTGACGACCTGGGTGCGGTAGCCATCGAACTTGATTTCGTGGCTCCAATCGGCGCCGGCCGGCGGCACATCGAACAACTCGGGCTCCATTGGCCGGATGAATCTTGAACGCATGAACACACCCACACCCCGCCATTCAATAAGCTTAAGCTAAAATGGTTCCGAAACCGCAAAACGGCTTTGGTGCAACAAAACACGCAAACCGGCGTTGCTGGATGTTCGCAGGAGGAATCGATATGGCCGACGACAAGAGCAAGCGGGATTTTCGCGATCGCGATCGTGTTTCAGCCGATGAGGATTATGAGGTCGAGTATTTCGCCGCCAAGGCCGGCATCACGCCGCAGCAGGTTAAGGAATTAATCGCGAAGCACGGCAATCAACGCGAGACACTGGAGCGAGAGGCCAAGGCTCTGAGAGGCAACGGGTAGGCCAGGCATGCCAGAGTACCATGTGGAAGAGTGGCGCGGAGAGGAGTGTGTCTCGTCTCAGGCCACGAGCGCGGATGATCCTTTGTCCGCAGTGGAGAAGGTCACCGGCCAACGAGTGTCGCCCAGAGCCCTTCGGGAGCATTGGTTTCGTGTGGTCGACGAGGACGCGCGAAGCACGCATGAATTCAGCCTTGATGACGGCGGCGCTGCTGGAGATTTCGCGAAGTAGCCATGACCAGAATAGCCGACCTCGGACCGCCTAAGCCCGGCAAGCCACATAATCCTGACTTGCAAGAGCATTTCCATGTCTGCCCCATCTGCGGCCAGCAGGTGAACCGGCGCGACTTCCGCCAGGTCATGTGGCACGAGCAACCAGATCACGAGCCGCTGGAGCTCGATCAGTGAGGACCAGCTTGCTTCCTTTCGCTATCGAACCAGCGTTTGCGCGCGGCCACTTCTAGGCGCATGGTGCATAATGACTCCTATCGACCGGAAGCTGGCGGAATTGAATCGCATTCAGGAGGCCTTGACTGAAGAGGCTACAATCCTGCGCTATCTCTGCGAGAGTTCCCGCCAAGACGCGAGAGAAATATGCGAAGAGCTCCGCCAAATGGTAGGTGTGGCTCGCAGCAGCAACAAATTCGCGTCCACCATCGTCGGCGGCTCACGCGCTATGCCATGGTGGCCCGCGCCACACTAAGAAGGAAGCCCGGGCCGACCGTTGGCAGCGGTGACGTATCCACACCGATCGCTGGGATGGACCATCTTTTCCATTTACGTTGTTCCCAAAGCAAACGAAAAAGCCCGCCGATCGAAGCCAGCGGGCTTGTGTTGCAGGGCGCTCTTTTGGTTAGAGCGGCTCAGGTGGCAAGACAACAACACTAGGTGATCCTCCCGCCGTCACCGCGCTGAGACGCCCACGTTTGATCAGTACTGGCTTCCTGTATTCTTTCTTCATGCAGTCCCCTCCAGGCGCATTTACAGCCAAACGTTGTCAATCAGCCCGCGCCTTGTCAATCCAAAAGGTGCCCGCCGCCCTTGCGTCCGGCGGACGAGCGATGTCACGCCGCAAGGTCACCAGTATGGAACAATCAGACTCAGCGCGAGTTTGAATGTGACGATGAGCAAAGATTACGCATTAGAATCATCGGTTTGTATCGAAATGGCACGGTCGCTCCGATCATGTCTGGCGGAAGAGCGAGCGCTTATGCAGCATTTCCGGGAGGAACTCGCCTTTGTACGGAGTGATAGTGTTTACTCCCGCCAGGAGCGCATCAGATCCGAGCAGGAGAAAGCCCAAGCACCACGTCCCCGGGATTTGATGAAGCGGTAAGAATTCGATTGAGGAGCGCAATTGGTTTTTGTGTCGGGTACCCAATGCGCCCGCGTGAACTGGCATGTATCGGCGGCAGATCGTCCCAAACATCGGTTATTGGTACACCATCGCTTTCGTCGAGATAGAGCTTCTTTCGGAGCCGCGCGTCATCCTTCGCTGGAAAGAATGGCCGATTTTCACGATCAAGTTGCTTCGTCACTTCAAGGGACACTTTCCAGCCGTTTCGGTGAGGTTTGTAGAGCGGGAACGAAGCGAAAACATTCAAAGGTTTCTGTGCCGTTTCTGTGCCAGACGACGTAAAAAAGCCCGTCGCCGTTTGAATTCCTCGCCGAGATCAGCGCCCTGCTTGATGAGGCCTATCCCGACTACGATTTCACGATCACCACCATAAGCAAGTTTCGGGATGACAGCTTCGTGTTGATCCCGATCCTCGGCAGCGTCGGTGGTGAAGGCTCCGTTTTGGCGGCTTACCCGGATATGACGGCAATGCAGGAGATCGGCCTTCTCGTGTTCAAGCACATTCATCGGCCATCGCCGTCGCGACATGAGTCGCCGCACGTCGGCCCCAATCACCATTAATTGGCTTCGCATCAAAATCCTTGTGTGAGATGTAAAGGCATTAGCCGCGATGAGGGGCCGGCGATGCCGTTGGAACGTTACCGTGGGGTATTCGAACCCGAGGATCTCGGCTTGCTTCAGCGGGTGATCGACAAACTGTGCGGCGAGCGCGGGATCGCCGGAGACGACGGCGAACAAAGGGAAGCCCTGGCTTGGGGAGTCATCCTCCTTTTTCAGAATGGGATTAAGGACGAGGCGGAACTGCTGCAGGCGTGCCGGTTGCGCTGACCGGCTAATGCGCGTCCTTAAGAAGCCGCGCCTCACGAAGTAGGGAATTCCAGTCGGTGCCGATCAGTTCGATGAGCTGACGTGATTGCTCTACGGAAACACCTGTCTCTTTCGCCAATCGTGCGGCGAGTGCTTCCACTTCCATTCCCTGACGCTGTTTTTCCATGAGCCTGCTCCGCAACCCAAACCGGTTTGCGGCAACAAGGTTCCCGGACCTCCAGCTCACCGTCTGCCCTGGCGGCTAATCCTTTGACGCTTCCGCGACGCTATTGTCCTCGTGCTGACGTTGCCGAAGGCGCTTCAACAGTTCGCGTGAGGCTTGGATCGCCCTGCGCGATTGATCCATGTTCTGGCGAAAAGTGGCGCGTTTCTCCATGGACTTCTGCCACTTCAGCAAGGTGGCCGTCGTAGTGGCAGCGGCCGCGCGAGCGATATCTATGGGCGTTGTAACCATCACATCCTCCCAAAAAGGCAATGGTAAACGCCACATTAATAAGCCGGCCGACGCCCTCGCTGCAATAAAGAATGTTATACGAGTTTTCCTCAATGGCGAGGCACATTGCCATGCGACAGCCTCATCGCCGGCCCCTTCCACACCTCAAACAAAAAGCCGCTGATCGAAGTAAGCTAAAGCCGCACAACCGTATCGAGATGCAGGCGTATCCGCTGGCCTTCCGCGAAGGACAGGGCTAACGATTCCAAGCCAAATGATCGTGTAATTTCCTGGTCAGTTTCAATGATGCGAACGACCCATTCGCCACTGGTTCCGACCACTTCCACGCCAGGCAACGCCTTTCGGATTGGCACCACGTTGTCCACCGCATCCTCCCTACAAAAAGCAATTGCAAGCCGATTTAAGACGGTCGTAGTCGGGAGTTAATAACAAATGCTTGCTCGGAATCGGACGAGGCATCCTGGAAGGGCAGTACGAAGGCTGGCGAATGGCTATCTTGTCATGCCACCTCAGTCAGGCGAACTCTCCGGGGGAACCTCCCGATAGTCTCTGCTACAGGTCGTTGGCATTCAGGATGGCCGCCAGCTCTTCGGCATACTCCATGTCGGGAAGGTCGACAGATGGGTGGCCCGCTAAAATAGCCGGCAGCCCGGTGAACACGTCGAACACCGTCCACGTCCCATCCGCTTCCCGCCTTACGCCGTACCGCAGAGTTGCCATGAGAGGATGCTAATGGAAGTCGGGAATAGATGGTACGAAAATGCGAGCGGGCGATCGGACAACAGGCACGCCTTTCCGGAAACTTTTGCCGCTGCGGCGGGTTCGGTCGGGCATGACCAGAATGGCCGACCTCGGACCGCCCATCCCCGGCAAGCCACATGACCTGACTGGGAAGAGCATTTCTATGCGCGCCACACTGCGCGCAACAGGGAGACCGTCCCGAGTTCCGCCAAGTGATGTGGCAGGAGCTACCGGGGCACCAGCCGCTGGAATTCGACGCCTAAGAGCGCAGCACAACCTAACTGGGCATCGCTATCGAACCAGCGTTTGCGCGCGGCCACTTCTAGGCACATGATACCTAGATGAGTTCTATCGAACGGAAGCTGGCCGAATTGAACGACATTCAGCAGGACTTGACTGAAAAGGCTACAATCCTGCGCTATCGCTGCGAGTGTTCGCGCCAAGACGCGAGAGAGCTATGCGAAGAGCTCCGCCAACTGGTAGGTCTGCCCCGCAGCAGCAACAAATTCGCGTCTATCATGACCGGCTCGCGCAAAGGCTGAGCGACGGCGGCCCGCGTCACCCCAGGAAGGAAAGCACGGGCCCGACCGTTGCTGTCTTCAGCTTCGACAGGCGGAACCGATGGGCGCACGACTTGATAATCTCGGGGTTTTCATCGGATAATGAGGTGCAATAGAGGGGGCTGATCCGATGCGGGCGAGTTGTCCACCCGAGGAGCGCCTTTTGCCAACAAGGGTTGGATCGGATGGCGCCAAGGTTCATAGCTAAACAACTGTCTTGGCCGACCGGAATCGGCGGCTGGCTGGTCCGGGCTGGCATGAACCGAGGGAATGCTCGGCTCAATGGCTACGCTATCAATGAATTGCAACTGGTCCCGGAAGATCGTGCCGTGGAGGTCGGTTTCGGCGGCGCAGTTTTACTGCCGCAACTTCTCCGTGGGGCAGCATTCGTTTGCGGTGTGGATCGCTCGCAGGATGTCGTGAACGCTGCCTCCCACCGGTTCGCCGATGCAGTGCGTGCCGGACGAGCCGAGTTCCGGGTCGGGCTAGTCGAGGACTTGCCCTTGCCAGATAGCACATTCGACAAGGCTCTCAGCGTCCACACAGTGTACTTCTGGCAAAGCCTTAGAGCTGGATCCGCAGAGCTCGCTCGCGTCCTCAAACCAGGCGGTCGCGTCGTGTTGGGCTTCCTCCCGAAGGCACATATGGACCGGATGAACATGCCGGCCGATATTTTTACACCTCGCGAGCCGGATGAGGTCATTGCTGCCTTGCGAGATGCAGGGTTCAACGACCCTGAAGTGCGGCGACCGAGCACGGAAACCGCATGGCTCGTTGTGACAGGCATGCGAAGATAAGTTTCGGCGCCAGATGCAAAAAACCCGCCGACCAAGGCCAGCGGGCTCGTTTTGCCGCGAGAGCGAGGCTGTTCCTGGGCCGCACAAAAAAGCCCGCCGGCCGGGGAGCCAGCGGGCTCACGGGCCTATTTTCCCATCATCATCGCAGCTTTGCAGAAATTTTCATGGGCCTTCGCAATATCTGCGTCAGCGCAGTCCTTCATCACCGCGTCCTTGTCCTCCTGAGACATAGCCGACCAAGCGGTTTTCGCTTCGGCCTCAGACTTCATGGTCTTCATGCTGCTGTCCGTGAAGAAAGGAGACATTTTTGCAGGATCGTCGAGCGCAGACGTGCCAGTGGAACTGCCGGCAAAGGCCGATCCGGTCATAAGGGCAAATGTCGCGCCGAGAATGAGCATTTTCGAATTCATCAAAATTCCTCCGAATGCAACTGCTTGAATGCAGCCGTGCTAATTCAACGCTGGCGGGTAGAAAGGGTTTCCAGCCAAATTGAAAATTGTAAAAATTGCTACCGATAGTCCGTCGTCAACCTAGGAGGAATTGGCCCGCAAGTTCGGTCAAGGCGGCCGGCGGCCACCATCGATGCTGCAATTGGCCTGGCCGGTTGCCATTGCCTGCTAACGAGCGCACACTGTTGCGGTCGCCTCGAAAAACCAAAAACAAACAGGCACGAGGCGCTTGGGAGCGATCATCAGGCTTTCGCCCGACCAGGGAGAAGGCCCATGCCGACACCGGCAGAAATCCGGCTCATTTATTTGATGGGCCAACTCGCTCACAACCAGAGCATCGTTTCCAAGCAAGATATAGTCGTTGGTTTGCTGAATCACGAAGGCAGTCCAACGACCGACGCCATTAGCCTTTTGGCGAGCATGCACCACACCCTGCAAGGGACCCGCCAGAGCTTACACGAGGCGGAAGCGGCATATCGAGGCAGAAATGCGGAGTAGTGAAAAAGCCCAACGCGCGTACACAGCCGCAGAGTTCGCCGAGAAACACGGTTTGACAGTGAAGGCAGCCGAAATCATCTTGTCCGTGAACGGCTCGTCGCGTGTCGCTTGCGATGCAGCAGCACGCGCATTCAAAGAAGCGGTAGCGCACCGACGACACAGCAGTGACGTGGAACGATGAAAGCCCGCTGACATCGGGGGAGGCCCGGGCTTGTGTGCAGGGATGGCCCGCGCTTGCTTCCGAGCGCGGGCCGACCATGATGAGTGAGGGGCCATCTTGGTCACCGGCAGGGACCGCTGCAGAACGAGCCGGGTGCGACCGAACAGCCTCAGAGTGAGGATGTTCCCCGACTGACGCAAAAAAGCCCGCCAGCGTGAGCCGGCGGGCAATCGGTCAGGAGTTGCTGGGTGGGAATGGTCGCCTCAAATATCTTCTTCTGCAATTTCTTGCGCAGTTCGCTCGTTTTTCCAAGGGAGAAACGCTCTGAGTTGCTGAGTAGAGGCGCGGACTCGACGTCCCGGCCGTCTTTCAACAAGCCCCATGCTGATGAGTGAGTTCAAATCGCGGGTAAGCGTTTTGTCCGTCTTTTCGGAATACTCGCGTGCTAACGTGTGGGTGAGGACGGTGACCTCATGGATCTTGACCGGGCGGTTAATTTGCCCGAGGCAAAGGACTAACTCACGTTTTCGCTGGTCAGCGGCGGTTTTCTTTCCTTGAAATTGATCGTGTACGTAATTGACCCAAGCCACAGCAAATTGCTCTTTTCTGATGTGGTTTATTTCTTCTTTAAGCCCATCGATAAATCCCTCTAGCGCGTATCGCACGAAGGAGTGGGTCTCGCCCCCTGACTTACTAATTTGGTCCAACTCGCGATAGTAAGCCGTGCGGGTTTTATTATAATGATTGCTCAACAGCTGCCCAGTCGGCATCGGAAATCCAGCGCTAAGCAAAATGTATACTTCGAGTAAACGCGCCGTTCTTCCGTTACCATCACCAAATGGATGGATGAGCGCCATATAAATATGTGAAAAAAGAGCCGCCAAGATTGCCATATACTCGTTCTTAGCCTGCCCATAGGGCATTTCCTCAAGGTGCCGGCACATTTCGTCCAGCAGGTATTTACAGTCTTCTGGAGGGGCCCCGCGGTAGACGCTTCCCACTACGACGGAGTGGCGCCGAATTTCGCCTGCATTTCCCGCATCATCGTCAAGCTTCAGGCCTTTAAGAACCATCGCATTCAAGAGACAGCAAAATTCGGTTGTGATTGGTGTGGGCCCATTACGCTGCAAATCTGCAACGAGGAAGTTGCAGGCATCGATGATGTTTTGCACCTCTTGTTGAAGGTACTGCTGCGAAGGAGGCAATTTCAGTTTCCCCTGAACCTGCTTTACAACCTGTTCCTCAGTGAGTGTATTCCCCTCGATCGCTGCTGTGGCCAAAACACCCTTTGCCAAAAAAACGTCATATAGCTTCTTCGCCTTCTCGGGTGCCAGCGGAACGCCGCCGATATGATTAGCTTTCGAGGTTGCCTCGCCAAGCATCATCCACATATCGTGCGTGAACCCTCTCGTATCGAGTTCGAATTTTATCCAAGGATGTGTCTTCGCATATGTCCGTTTTGATAGCACGCTTTCTCCTCCTAGAACCCTTGTCATTCAAGGGACTTCGGCATTAGAGCCGAATTATACAGGTTCCATAGGTTAATTTTATGTCCGGTACAAATCAATTAATTTGAAATAGGTATTACTCCTTCAATCTCCCCGCAGGATGCGCCAGATATCCGACCAATAGACCGTAACCAACGACGCCAGCGCTGCCGCTGCCACGCCAGTCACCCCCAAAGCGCCGAGCCCCATCAGCTTCCAACGGGTGACCTCGGCCGTTACGGCTTTTACCTCCGCCATATCGTCGCTGAGTGATCGCACAGCGCCTTCAGTCTCGGCAAGACGCTCCACCAGCTCGTCGGTCTTGGCGTACATCTTCGATCGGCTTGCGGCGGCGCGCTGCTCGGATTGCTCGTAGGAGAGCGCGGCGCGCGCATCGCTGTCTTTGATATCTCGCCGGATTTCTGTGATGTCGCGTTGCATGTTCTGGGTGGCTTCCAACAGCCCGCCGATCATCATCTCAAGGCTCTTCGTCGCCGATGTGGTCATCTCAGGCTTTCCACCCACAGAGCTTGGCGCCCTTTTCGTTGTGGGCCAAAACCTGGCTCACCTCGCCGTCCGAAAGTGCCGCGATGGCTTCGGCGGACAGGCGGATCGGGTGCTCCACCGAGCAAAACGACCCGCCTGTCGTCGCGCAGCCGGCAATCGCGAAGAGCACCGCAAGGGCTATTGCTTTGGTGACCATTTGCCCAGCCTCTCCCGGTTGACGCCCGGCGCCCGGCCAGCGACGGCGTCGTCGATCTTGTCGGCTTCGGTTGCGGCGACGGCATTGTCTGCCGCCTGCTTGTTGCGCTCGGCCTTTGCGCCAGCAAGCCGCTGTTGAAAGCCGAAGCCAAGGGCGCCGATGATTGCCGCGCCAAAGGCAAGGACGGTCGGGTTGCTCAGGAGCCATGCAATGACCGCGCTCATAGCGGCCACCAGAACCAGACAGCAAACGCGGCGATGATTGCCAGGCTGACGGTACCGACAATGCGCAGCAGGCGGTCTACGGCGGGGATGAGTAGTTCGCGGAAGCCTTCCATCACTCGGCCACCTCCGCCTTGATCTGACGCACCGCGGCGACGATCTGGGAGCGCAGCAGAAGCAGGATCAGGAGGAACACCAGCAGCACGACGCCGCCGGCCAGGACCGCCTGCCAATCCATGCCGCCGACCCAGCCGAGCCCGATGGCACCGGAACCGAAGAGACCGGTGAGCCAGGACAGAAAGCCGGATTTCTCCTTGACCTTCTGCTCCACCTTTTCGGGGACAACAGGCTTGGGGACTTCGACTGGCACTTCCACACGGATAGGCGGCGGCGCATCGGGCAGAGCGGCCATCTTCATGGCCTCATCCCGCACTGAGGATACGCGGGATGACCAGCCCTTGCCGAAAGTCTTCGATGTCGGCAGACGCTTCAGGAAGGCCATACGCTGGTCGCAGACCTCGTCCACCACCGTCGCGCGCATCATGCTCTTCAGCTTGACCAGCGTGTCAGGGCCGATCTTCCCATCCTGCTTGGCGCCTACGACCGCCTGAAGGCACTTTGCAGCACGTCCCGGCCCGGAGTTAACCGCATAGTCAAACAGCGCGTAATCGACGCCGCCTGGCAACTGAGCGCCGGCCACGGCATCCCAGTAGAAGCGGCGATAGACCGTCGCCACCTGAGCATCGGTGATATGGCGCAGATCGTCCTTCGTCGCGTCCGCCTTCACGTAGCGGCGGAAATTGGCGATGGTGACGCCCTTCATAGTAGCGCCGCCGGGATCCTTGGGATTGTCCGACCAGCCGCTTTCCGATTTGAGGACGAGCGAAAGCGCGCGCGCAAAGTTGCGGTCCATTTGATCTCCTTCCTGCCCGTGCAGAGCAGTGTTTTCGTGTTGGATTTGTATTGTCGCGATTATCGAGTATCGGAACCGGCTGATCCCTGCGGATTGCCGAGCGAAATGCTGGTCGTGTAGCCGCTGCCGCGGTCGAGCGTGTCGGTGATGCTGGCGATGGTGTAGATGCCGTCAACGCCGGCGCGTAGCTGGATGATTGCCGTGCCCTCCGGCTCGGCCGTCGGCTCGCCCTCGATCAGGACTGTGCCGGAGCCTTTCTGCCTGGCGCTGTCGACCTTGTCCGAATCAGCCCGCGCCCGCGCGGCCTCGGCGTCCGGCTGCATCAGGCGCAACACGTCTTCCGGTTCCACATCCTCGCCGGTCTCGACTTCTTCGATGACCTGCTTGGCCTTCTTGATGTCGTACCAGCGACCCTTTTTCTTCTTAAACCTCGGCCTGTCGGTGATGGGCGTCAGGCCGCTAGCCGAGATGAAGTTGCCTCGCGACACCACGATCGTCGGCAATGGCTGGCCAGTCGCCGATACGCCCTGGTTGCGTGGCACGAAGCCGGCCTGCTGGCCCTTGATGGCGAAGGTCGCGCCGTGCTCGCGAGCCAGCCGGTCGGCGAAGGCAAAGAAACTTTCATTGTCCTGCGCCTCATATTCGAGCTGGCGTTGGGCAAGGTCCACATGAACCTTGATCGACAGTCCGGCATCGCCGGCCGCGTCCTCGAGGATGGTGCCGAGTGTCTTGTTCTCCCAGTGCCGGTCGGTCGGCTGCTTGACCTTGCCCCTCAGGCTGGCCGAGCGCGCGGTGATCGACAGCACGCTGCCGGAGCCGCGGTCCGTCGACCAGTCGACCGTGTCGACCTCACCCTCGAAGCGGCGCGTGGCGCCGCCTTCCCAGCCAAGTTCGATCGAAACCGGCGTGCCCGTCTTAGGAAAACGCACTGACGCATCGCTGTCGTCCAGGGTGAACGTCGCCGATTGCGTCGCCTCGGTGCTCGACTTGGTGATCGACAGCGAGATGAGGCGCGGCGCGAAACGGGGTGTGACGTCCTGCCCTCCAACGATGACCTTGAACCGGCCCTTCCGCGTCATGAGAACAGGTCGACGACCGGCTGCAGAGCGCCGCTGACAGCGGCCATCTCGGCCGGGGTCAGTACCGTCACCACGCGGCCGACCGGCAGATACGCCCCGCTGCGCGCGAGATCCTGGTTGAGCGGGTAGGTCTTGGCGACCATGCCGGAAAACACCTTGCGATAGTGCCGCGCCAGAAGCGCGGACAGCGTGGTGCCTTCCGTCTTGACGGTGACGGTCTCGGTCATGGTCGGGCCCTTCAGGCGAGCAGGGAGAACAGTGAGGCGAAGAAGTCGGTCGGCGTCGGCGCCGAGGCCTTCTGCATCTTGACGGTGATGTCAACGACCTGGCCGACGCCGTCGCGGTCGAGGAATGTGTGTTCATCGTTGACAGACAGAACGTTGTAGAAACCGAACACGCTGCCGTCGCCGCGGGTCACCAGTTGCGGCGCGCCGGTGAGCTGTGCACGCCGCAGGATTTCCAGCGTGCCGAGGCCGCCGAGCTTCGACGGGATCAGCCGGCCGGAAACCGAGAGGGTCTCGGCGCCGACGCCGACATCCTCAAGCGGCGGCATGGCGCCGACAACCGGCTTTTCGGCATAGTCGTGCGTCGTCTCGCGCGAATGCGTGTCAATGTTGAAGGCGAGATCGCACTCGACCAGACCGATTTTCATCAGCATCAGCGCTCGCCTCTTCCATCGATCGCCTGACCGTTGCTTTCGACCTTCACCTGCTGCCCGGTCGTTCTACCGAGCGACCCCACCGGCCGCATCAGATCGGCTTTGGCGGAAGACAGGAAGCCGGTGATCCCGGCGATGAACGCGGCGGCGGCGCTGGATCCGAACGATTCGCCAGCACCGGCAACACCAGAGGTGAAGGTCGAGGCCGCGTTCTGGCCAGCCTGCGTGCCGCCGTCGGCGATCTTTGCGCCGGCGCTGAAGCCGCCCGCCTGCATCTTGGCGTCGAACTCGTCCAGATTGAAGATCGGCATGGCGCCGGCTTCCTTCTGGCCACCCCTCGCCGGTTCGTGGCGACCATCGATCATCGCTTGGCGCTGCCGTTCCTCGACGCTCATTTCCTCCCAGCGCTTCGGACGGGAGGATGGCAGCGGAATGCTGCTCGGCGGCATGGCGGCATTCGGCACGCGCGTAAGCCTGTCTTCAATAACGGCGGCCTGCTTGCGCAGCGGGTCAAAGATGTTTTTGATCTGCCCGCGGCCGAGCTGCGCCAGCGCGGCATTGTAGGCGCGGTTGAGTTCCCAGAACCCTGCATCAGGGTTTTGCTGGCGATAGTCTTGGCGCCATTGGTCGGCCGTGGTTCCTTCATCGCGGCCGCTATCGCGCAGCCGCTTGCCGCCTTCGATGATCGACATTGATTCCGACAGCTGGTCATTGAATGCCGAAAGCGTCGGATTGAGCGCCCGGCCGGTGAGGTCGCCAAGCGCGGTGCCGGCTTTCTGGATGTTGTTGATCAGCTGTTGCCAGTTGCCTTCGGGATCGCCGGTGATCTGCGCAAAGTCCTTGGCCACCGTGCCGGCCGCGCCGCCCAGCGCGTCCAGATGCGCCTTCAGTTCGGGCATCTGAGTGAGCAGCGCGCGCATGCCGTTCTGCATCTGCACGTCGGTGAAGATCAGCGGCAGCTTCGATAGGTCGCCCTTGAGCGCCTTTTGCGTCTGCTCGACCAGCGTCTGGATGACGTCGCCGCCGGCCTTGCGGGTCTTGTCCAGCTCCTTGCGGATGTCGATGTTGTACTTCTTGAAGTTCTTGGCGACCTCGTTGCCGTACGCCTTTTGCAGCACGTTGCCGAAATTGGTGGCGGCTTCCGACGATGATCCCGTCTGGTTGCGCACGATCTCCAGCATGGCGGCCAATTTCTTGAGGCCTTCGGTTCCCTTGTAGCCGAGCGCGGCGAAGGCCGGCGCCAGAGCCGGCAGCTCGGCCGCCATATCCTTCAATTCGAATTTGCCGGCCTTGCCCTCGAAAGCGAGGATGTCGAAGGCCTCCTGCATCTTGTCGGCGGTGATGCCGAGCGAACTGGCCATAGCGTCGGCCGTCAGCGCGATGTCTGACATCTCGGCGCCGGACGCCTGCGCCGTGCGAGCGACGGTGGGCAGGAACGACAGCCCCTCTTCCAGCGAGCGGCCGGACGCGATCAGCGTTTCCAGCCCCTGCACGACCTGGTCGAAAGGCAGCTTTGCCGTATCGGCCAGTTGCTGCAGGACGGCGATGGTCGGCTTGATGGCGGTTGCCGGCTTGTCGGCATTGATGATGATGCGGCCGATGGTGCGCTCGAGCTGGGCATAATCGCGCGCCGTGCGGATCGCGACATAGCCGGCCGCGGCGGTGGCGATGCCTGCGGTGCGGCCGAGGGTGGTCCATTGCGCGATACGCTTCTGCCGCGCAGCCTCCTGCGCATCGAGCAGGCGTTCTTCGGCGATCTGCGAGCGCGACAGCCGCGTGTTGTTGCGGGCCAGGTAGACGTCGCGCTCGGCCCGTTGGAGGGCCGTCAGGCTGGTGCGCGCCTTGGCCGCCGGGCCCGACACGTGGTCGAGCAGACTGACGACCAGCTCGGCCGACATCCTTGCCATCAGACATCACCCTTGGGCGTATTGAAGATGAAGTCGGGAACAAGGCCCTGGAAGATCGCCATCACCTTCTCGGCATCCTCCCAGGCCAGCGCCTTCAGCGTAGCCGCAGAGCAGCCGGATAGCCGCACCAGCAGGTCGCGATTGCTGATGCCGGCGGCCGACCAGTCGTCGATATCGCGAAGAGTCGGCGGGCGCATCTTGATGACGGTCACACGCTCGCCATTGCGCGTCAGCGTGGTCCGCAGCCTGTGCACGCGGCAGTCCGCGTCATCGAACTCGGTGACGACGGTCTCGTCTTCGGATGCCTCGACCGCCGCCTCATCTATAGCCCCAGCAGCATCGTCGACCGGCTGCGCGTCATCCCCGCCGGTCATGAAGTCCTCGATCGCGTTCTTGGGCGGCATTATTCAATGCCCAGTAGGACGCGAGCCTTGGTCAGCTCGTCGACGCCGAACTGCCTGCGACGCGTGGTGAAATAGTCCCAGTAGAACCATTCCTCATTGTCGACCGTCAGCTCGTAGTGCGTGACCTCGCCGATCGTGTGATCGTGGCCGAAGGCCGAGGCGCGGTCGAAGGCATCGGGCGCGACACGGCTGACGATGCCGCGAGCCACGGTCTTGGCCTGGAAGGCGGCGCCCGTCTGCTTGTTCTTCAGCACGCCATAGCCGGTAAAGTTCATCGGCTGATTGGTGCCGACGCCCATGGCGCGATAGGAGGATTTGGAAAAGCCGGCCAGCTTGAAGGTAGGCTGCAGCGCCTTCAGCGCATTCATGCCCCACTCGACCTCGCCCGGCGCGCCGCCGCCGAGATGCGAGACGGTGACCTGCTCGAGCGTCGGCAGGCCCATGGACTGCAGTTTGATGTGGTTCGAATCTTCCGGGTCGTGGTCGCCGGCGAAGAGGTTGACCTGTTCGAGCAGCAGCAGTTTCTCGGCCATGATGAAAGTCCTTCTTGAGGGCGTCGGTTAAAGGGTGTGGGCCGGCAGCGCCCGGGCCAATGCAGGTCAGCCGGTGATCAGGTTCTGCCGAGCGAGGATTTCGTCGATCGTAGCCTGCAGCGCCGGCGCATAAGGCCGACTGGTCATGGTCAGGCGGCGGAAGACCGGGGCTTCCTCGAATTGCGCGTCGATGTAGATGTGCCCGGCCCGCAGATCTTGCGCATTGTTGAGGTCGGGGTCGAACTTCACCTTGAAGCCGAGGATGTCGCCCTGCGCCTCGGCCTTGGCCAGGATATCGTGCACGGTGTTGATGACGGATTGGATGGTCTGCGTCGTCAGGTTGAAGCGCCCAAGGAACTGGCGCAGCGTACGCAGACAGGTCAGCTCGATGAAATCGCGGCCGCGCACCTTGTGATACTGCTGCCAGATCGTCTCGGCCGACAGATTGTCAGTGCCGATATAGACGAAGCCCCCCTCGGCGATGGCGAAGTCGTCGCCGCTATCGCCCCGCACGATGATGCCTCCCTGGGCAGCGAGTATCTCCTGGCCTTCGGTCGATCCATCGGTCAGAGAGAAGCGGTAGTTCTGCTCCGGCCCGACAATGCCGTAAAGCGCCTGGTTTGCCCATGAGCGGAACGGCCGGCCATCGGCCTGATAGTCACGGCGTACGGCGACGCCGATGACGCGGGGCGCCGCCGGCCGGGTGACGACATCACCGGAAGCATCAAGCCGCTTGATGCCGGGCGTGACCGGGATCAGCCGGTCGGACGACAGCGTCTCGCGCCACTGGGTGAAGGCGGCAAGCCCGTTTGGCCCATCTACTATGGCGACGGCAAGGATCTTGTTCAGCACTTCGGGCAGCGCGGCGCAGACGCCGTTCGCCAGTTCCTCGATCGTGCCGGCCGCGGTCGGCAGAACCTTGCCGCCATCGACGCCGCCGCCGGTGAAGGTCACGGCGATCGTGCCGGAGAGATAGGCGCCGGCAGTGTCGATGACCAGCGAGGCCACCTTCTGCGCGTCGGGCCCGGTGCCCATCACTGCATGGGCAGTCGGCAGCACCTTGTTCGGATCGCTGCCGCCGCCGGTGAAGCCGATGGTCGGCGCAACGGTTATGGCGGAGCCTTGCGTCGACAGCGTCAGATGGGTCAGCGCGCCGAACTGCTGCGTGGTGTAGCCAGGCGTCATGATCAGGCGAGGATAGACGCCAAGGTCGGCGCCGGCATTGACGAAGGAATGGATGCCGGTGCCGTCGACCGAAGAGCCGATGATGTTGGCGATGGTTTCTCCGATATCGTCGTCTTCGGCGACGCGGTTTACGACCAGCTGCGCGGCGACCTGGAATGGGCCGAGCTGGGCGTTGACCCCCTCGACGGCGTCGATGAACAGCGAATCTTTATCGCAGAGCGCCAGCAAGGCCGTGTCGTTCGAATTCAGCCGCACGGCGATGCCTAAGGGGAAGGCAGCGTCGAAAGCCTCCTGCGTGGCCGTTGCCGCTTTGTCGAACGGCATGCAGATGCCGACGACGCTCATCAGCGCGTTCGACGGCATGGCCGACTCGTTGGCGTCACGACGGATTGTGATCCCGAAGACGGGGTCGGTCATGGCACTCTCTCCTGTGAGGGGGTTGAGAAAAGATAAACCCGCCAAGGTGGCGGGCTGAAAATTCAGTCAATGACGCAGACGATGCCTACGGAAGGACTTGGCCGTCGAGAATGCGGCCGTACAGTTCAAGATAGCCTTGCGCTGTTTTCTGGATCGGAAATCTGTCTGCCGCCGACTCACGGCACCGTTGCGGTGAAAGGCTTCCGATCTCACTAAACGCCAAGGCGAATTCCTGATCGGTTTCGAAGAAACGCCCGGTTTCGGCGTCTACTGTTTCCGGCAACGCCCCTCGGGGCGTGGTGAGTACAGGCGTACCGCAAAGCATAGCCTCGACCGGGGCCATGCCGAACGGCTCTTCCCAGGAAATCGGGTTAAGGAACGCCCTAGCCTCGCCGAGGTAGCGGAGCTTTTCAGCGCCGTCGATCACGCCGGCGTATCGGAACCGGCCGGAAAGGCTCTTGAAGAATACCCCTTCTTTGCGGGTCTGGCTTCGCCCTAGCAATTTCCAACGGGAGCCGCCGGCAATATCGAGTCCAAAGTTGAATTTTTTCGCCAGGTCGACAGCCAGGTTTAGGCCCTTTCCGGCCCGAGCGATGCCGCCGAGGAATAACAGCCGGTCATTTTTCGAGCCGGCGATCCGGTAGGCGTCTACGGGGAAACCGTTGTGGACGAAGGTTGCCCGATTGTGCAGGCGGGCGTGACTGGCGCTTACAAAGCTGAAATTCTGGCCTTCCCTTGGCGTGTTCGGGAAGTATCCATGTAGAGTGTAGAGCGCTCGATGTGGGCCGCTTAGCTCATACCATCCGTTAAAATGAACGATGTCGGCGTCGCCAGGAATCGCGGCTGCGCATTCCGCAGGTGTTGAGGCCTGCCGCACGGCGCAAAGCGGGTGACTTGATCCCGGTCCCGCAATTAGCGTGACCTCATGGCCTAGGGAGACAAGTTCGCTTGCGAGCCAGTCTATTTGGCGCTGAGTACCGCCGTAGCCTTCACAGGGGATCTTGCCTTGCACAACTATAGTTATACGCATCGGCTACTCAATAACCCAAGTAGAGGGAATTACAAGGTCGACGCTGAGATCCAAAAGTTATCAATTTGCTGTTCGGTCCACCCAAACCCGGCGCCGAATGCGGAAGTTAGCGGGTGAGCCCGCTTGAATTCGGTCGCCCCGGAAAGTAGCATTTCAGCGCCAAACCGTGCCGCCTCGGGCAGGCCTGTGATAAGCGCAACCATGCCGCTCGGAATCGCGCCTGTCTTAACCGCCGCCAACGCTTCGGCGTTGGTGATTACTCCTGCCACCGCGAGACCTTGAAAGAACTGCCGGTCGGAAATCACAGCAGGCATCGGCGGCGGTAGCGCTTCCACCTCGGACCAAGCCTCGCCAAGCCATACCTGGCGGGCGTCATGCGGCGCCTCTGGCACCTCAATGCCGTCGGGCGGCGTTTCTACGCCTTCACCGTCAAAGGCGCCGAGATAGTTCCCCTCGGAATCGATAAAGTACTGCGTCACAGCCATGCCCTCATAACGAGTTTCCAGCTTGCGTTTGTGATACCGCCCACGCCGCCGGTATCTTTTCGAATGATCGTGTAGGCGAAGCTATCGTTGCCGATGCGGACCAAGAGAGAGGTCGCGGTCGGCACAATAGAGAGGCCGCGCCCGCTCGGGTCTGTAGCACTGAAGTTCGGATTAACGGCCAACTCGTCGCCAATCGCGTAACCTTGATCGGCCGTGGTACACTGAAGGAACGGCAGATAAAGCTTTGGCTTCGCGGCCAGGCCATGCGCCAGCGTCAGAAGGCCGCCCGCCGTGATCGTCTGTTGCGGGCTTTCGTAGAAACCTTGCAACTTCGCGTTAGCGAGTTGGAGGAAACGGGCGTCTGACTCCGCTTGGCTAAGAATAAGCTTGTACCAAGCGCCCCAAACACCGGCCTGTTGGTGCCGGCGCCACGCTAGCGTGTTTCCAGAGTTGGCAACGGTGAAGTTGTGAACCGTCTGCGTCCGGTAGAGCGACCCCGCCGTTGTGCTATGGGATTCGACGGTCCCGAGATACCAATCAACGGTCGGGCCATTGGCGCCCGAGGCATTCATGTACCATCCGTTTTCAAGGGCGTTATTCCAGTCTGTGACCAACTGCGCCGCCGCACCGACGAGACTCGCGCGGTAGTCAAGCTTGAGGTCGAGGCCGGCTTTGACGTGCGCCGTGGTGGCAAGCTGCGTCGTGTTGGTGCCTTGAGCGGCCGTGGGCGCCGTCGGGACGCCGGTGAAGGCAGGGCTCGCCTTTGGTGCCATGCTGGATACCGCGACGCCGCTGTCCTTCGCGATCTTGCCGGTCGTGCCGTTGAAAGTGGCAATATTATCCGCCACCGCTACCGCTGGCCCGGTGATCTTGTTCCCGACCAAAGTCGTCAGATTGGTAATCACGCTCGGGTCGTTTTGCAGCGCTGCGGCAAGCTCGGCGATGGTATCGAGCGCGGCGGGGGCGGCGCCAACGAAATCGGCGAAGTAGAGCCGTGCCCATGCCGTCGTCGCGATGCGGGTCGAGTTGTCGCCGACGCTAGGAGTTGGCGCCGTCGGCGCGCCGGACAGCGGAGCGTTGAGCAGCGGCGCCTTCTGAACGATGGCGGTGAGAATTGCCGCGACATCGATGTCGATGGCCTGCAGGGCAGCGATCAGCCTCAGGACGTCGTGGCTAAGGTCATTCGCGCCTTCGGGAAGCGGATAGTTCCGGTTTGGCGTGACCAGGTCGATGGGCATCGGTAATCCTCAAATCGAGAAGGAGCGCAGGTCGGCGACGGCGGGCCGCGCCGCCGGCGTGCCGGTAAGCGTCAGCCGGATGCGGCCCTGCACGGCGGTGTAGCTGTTGTCGGAATAGGTCCGCTCGAAAGTGCCATCGGCCAGCGCTTCGGCCGACACTTGCGGCAGCGACTGCCAGACATCGTTGGCGGCGTCGTTCTCAACGACAAGGGTGGAGCCGGCGGGCAGCTTTGTCTTCATGACGGCGTCCAGCCGGATCGCGGTGCCCATCTCGAAGGCGCGACTGACGTAGACGCCGTTCGCCTGCATCGTGCCTTTGATCGCCAGCACGTCGCGTCCCATGATTGGTGAGACCTTCTCAGTGCCTGTCAGGATAGCTCGCAGCGCGGCATTGCCGGTGAAGAAGCTCTGCCGCTCCCAGACCTGGCCGGGCTCGATGCGCACGGCCGCCTCGCCTGTCGGCTCGATCTCCAACTGCAGCCGCGTCTCGCCGGTCGGCAGGAATACCTGCGCCTGGGCGATGAAGTCCGACAGGCTGTTGGCCGCCACCGTGCCGAGCGGGATGACCTTGGTGGCAGGCGAGAACTTCGCCGCATTGATGCGAAAGGTCAGGTCCTCGTCCTGGTGTGCGGTCCAGGTCGTTGCATTCGAAGACGAAAACCGCACGCCGACCGTGTAGGGCTGGGCCCCGATGTATCCCTGCCTGGCGGCATCGAAGCCGCCGCGGGATGCAAACGACACCGAATGGTCGGGGTCGTTCGTCTTCAGCACGAAAGCCGTCTCCTGCCCAACAGGCACGAAGACCGGCGGATCGAAGTGGAACTTGTGCCAAGCTCCGACAAGCGCCAGGTTCATGTCGGTCTCGGTCTGGGCGATGACATCGGTCGTCGGATAGCCGTTGTCCATCGACACCAGCTCGCAGAGCACTACCTGGTCGCGATCGCCGATCGCGCAGAACTTGACCTCGATCGAGGCGATATGCCGTCCTTCTGTGAATTGGAAGGATTGCGCCACCGGATCTGGGTTGCCGCGCCCACCGGCCGAGCCATTGGCACCGCCACCGCCACTGGAGCGGGGCGGGGCGACTTGGAACCGCTGGACAGTCGTCACCTGCTGGCTGGTGTTGATCTCGACCTGGCCTTGCCCGGAGAATTCCGTGTTGGCCGTCGATGCGCCGCCGCCGATGGCGCCGACATGCTTGGTGCCGGATGCGACGTTGCCCGGTATGGTGAAAGTGCCGGTGATGCGCCCATTCGCGTCACCGACCAGCGGCCCCGCCGGCGTCACATCGATCGCATCGAAGGTAAGCTCATCGAGCGTTTCGCCCACGCCGAAGCCGTCGATGGTGAAGGCCACGTTGATCTGCCGCAGGAAGCGCGCCGTGATCTCACGCGTCGAGGTGATGATCTCGACATTGGTGACGCGGCTGGCATTGCCCTGCCCGAAAACTTGGGTGACCGGCGAGAGTGACACGTCTTGCGTGTCGGTCCAGAAGTCCTGGCATGGCACCAGGCTCATCTTCGCCGGCAGCGGCGCGAACGACTGGTAGGGATTGATCCGGGTGCAGCCCGTCACCGCCTCCTGCGCGACGAACACCTCTTCGGTGAAGTTGAGATATTGCGGGCCGGCTAGCGAGAATTCCTGAAAGGCGGGAATGATCGGCATCTGAAAACTGCCGTTGAACACGGCGCCGTTCTGGCCCGCGCCGGCATCGCGGTAGCGGTCATCGTTGAACGGATCGACGAAGACGCCTTTTTTTGCGACCGGCTCGCGCGACGAGATGTCGAGCTGCAGCCGCGATAGCGCGATCAAATCGAGTTCGTCGACGAGGCGGTTGTACATGCGGTCGATCAGCCAGAACGGGTAGGCCCGCACCCCATTGTTGATGACCACGGGTGTGCCGAACCAGTCGTTCTGCACAACGCACAGCGACAGCAGCGTTGCCGGCGTCGCCGGCGGCTGCGGCTGCTCGACGGTAGAAATGCCCTTGAGGTAGACGACCAGGCCATTGCTATCGAGGCAGATGCGATCATGCCGCGGCAAGCGGTAGGAATAGGTCACGAAGGCCGAGCCGCCGGAGACGCCCCCGGCAACCGTGACCGAGGTCTGATTAACGGCGCTCGGCACGACGGCGTCGAGGTAGCGGTATTTCACCGTATATGAAGACGCGCTCGCCGGTTTGGCGCCGCCCGGCGACCAATCGATACGATCGCCGTTGCGGAGATAGCTTGCCGGCGATGCATAGGTCGTGCCGCCCTGTTTGACCTCGACAATCGACGTCACGCTGGCGTGTCCCAGAAGATCCATCGTGTTGGCGGCGCCGCCGCGCACGATGGTCTCGGTCACTTCTTTGGTGACGATGACTGTCGTCACCGAATTGATCGGCGTGCGGTTGAGCGCGATGACCGCCGTGCCGGTGCCGCCGTCGTCGAATGTGTGCGGCTCCGAAGCGATGTTGAGAATGTCGGGCTCTTCGGTCTGGCCGTAGCGCGTGGCCGTGTTGCGGGTGCGCTTGAAGCCGAGGATGTTGGCCGTGCCTTCCTCGATCGAAAACCATTGCTTTCCACCGGCGAGCCCAAGCGGCGTCACCGAGCAGCCGCGGGCGATATAGTTCTCGTGCGCGTCATAGTCGTAGACGGCGATGGCCTGGTTGATGCCCGACAGGCTGGGCGGCGGCGTCTGGTCGACGACGCCGCCGTCGCGCAGTTGGTAGACTCGGTAGAGGTCGCCCTCCTCGCCGTCGCCGGCCCAGCCCCAGCACAGCGACAGGGTCTCGCGCATGGCGCCATCCTCGCCGAAAGACGCGGTGCCTTCGTGCAGGCCCAGTAGCGTCGGGTCTTCCTCGAAGGTGGTGATCGTCGAGATCACTCGGACGCCGACGACGACGTCGCCGGTCATCGCTACATCCTCGAGGATCGCTTCCGGCACGTCGCGCACATCACCACGCAGGTAGATTTGACCGGCGGCCAGCGTGACGGTATCGGCGCCGATGTCGACGATGATATCGGCACCTTTCACCCGGTCGCCATCGCGCGCGATCAAATTGCCGACATTGGTGCGCTTGCGTTCCTCGATCGACAGCGCCTCATTGACTTCCGAGCCTTGGGCAAACTTGCTTTCGCGGATGTAGACACGGTCGCGCCGCGGCGCGGCGCGCGCGCGGTCGTAGACATCGGGGAAATCCGGCAGCGGGCGATAGTCGTCAATCGGCATGGGATCAGATTTCCAGCGTGAAGGTGACGTGCTGCCGCACGGTGCGGCGGAACAGAAAGTCGACGGGCAGCGAACCGATGGTCATGTCGGCCTGGCCAAACCCGTCCTCGAATTCGATTTCGTCGGGCTGCAGCCACAGCTTGCCGGGCTTGTTGGGATCGGCGGGCCGGGCGCGGAACACGAGGGCGCAGCTTGCCGCCGCCCTGCCCTCACCATCGCCGAAGCCGGTTCGGCATTCGACCTCGATAAAGATCGCTTCGCCGGACCCCGGATGGTCCGACGTCACGTCGCGAACGGCGATCGGCCGGCGATAGCCGATGGCGTCGCCCCCTTCGTCGTAGAAGCCGACGTAGACAGGCAGACGCAGCATAAGAAATCTTTTGAACGCTGCGACATCTGTCACGCCATTCCAGCTCAGGCCGGGCGCCGTCCACGGCACGTCATCCCAGCCGATCGGGTCACCACGGTGCACGTCGACGTCGAGCGCGACGCGCTCGCTTGGGCCGGCAACAACCGACCCCGCCAAATCCTCGCCATGGCTCCATTTGACGGTGCCGCCATCGATCCGGACGCCGCTGTCGTCACCCCAGATCGCGTTGCCCCACCGCCCTTGCGACCATTCGAGCGTGCGAAAATCGTAGCCATGCCAGCCGCGGAACAGCACCGAGCGGGCCGGGTCGGAGAGACCGGCGAGGTATTCGGCGTCGCGCAGCACCGGCAGCTCGGCCAGCGGCACCTTGCCCATGCCGAGCTGGTATCGGTTCCACTTCAGCCGGCGGTTGTTCTGGTCTTCCAGCGCGATCGCATCATAGCCGATCCAGCCCAGCCCTTGGCTGATCGCCAGCGGGGTTCCGCGCAGGCGCTGCCAGTCGATGCCGGCGTCGATCAGCGCGTCGATGCCGCCGAAGTAGGCCGAGATCGGCCCGAGCCCGTATTCGGCGACAAGCCAGGGCGCGACGCTCGGATTGAGCGGCGTCGCGAATTTGAAGCCGCGAATGGAGTCGGCTGCCGCGCCCATCTGCTCGAGATAATCGGTGCTTTCCGACAGAGCGCGTTCGAAGCTTGTGGCGTTGCCGGGCAGCAGATGGATCGGATGGCCGCGATAGATGGTTCCGACGGCCATATGAGTGAAGCCTCTGGTTGGAGTTAGCCTGTAGTCAGCGCTGGCGACCAGCGAAGGTAAGCGTGACCGTGCCGAGTGCGATGGCTGTGTTCTGGTCGACCACGACTGGCGCCGACGGCGTTGTCACCAGAACGCGCTTGACGCCGGTGACGTGCAGGCGGGCCTCGATCCAAGAAGGCTCAAGGTCGAAGCCTATTCCCGCTTCCGCCGACCAGGCAGCGCGCAATACCGCCTCGAGACCGTTGAAGACTTCCATCGGCGTGTCCGGCAGCAGCCAGACCGCCGCGACGACATTTGACGTCATCTGTGTCGCCGCCAGCACTTCGAGAACGTCGCTCACGACGCGCACGCCAGGCGCGGTGACGGCAGCGGTAACCGCTGTCAGCATGGCGCTGTCCGGCACGCCGCCATCAACGGAAGAAAGTAGCGCAATGCGGATCATCGGCCCGCCGTTGACGCGGTAAACACGCACTTCCTTGACGCGGACATCAGCCGATCGCGCCACGAACATGTAGCGCTCTTCCGGTCCGGCCGGCGAGCGCCCCCGGATCGCCAAGACAACGCGCGAACGCAGCGCAGTGTCCGTTTCACCGGTGAGCCGCGCCACGTCATAGAACGCCGCCAGATGGTCGAGATCGGCCCCGGCAGCGAAGGCCAGCAGGTTGGCCTTCACCGCATCGTTAATCATGGCGCGGATGTTGACCTCGCGGAAAGCGTCGACCTGCAGCAGGATGTTGGCCGGCTCGCCCTCGAGGTCGATGATGCCGGTGACATCAAGGCCGTATTTTTCCGCCAGCGTGACGAAGACGGCCTTGATGTCCGCCAGGACGTCCGCCTCCGGAACGACCATGATCGCCTGCGGCGGCGGCAGGGCGTCGAGATAGGACTGTTCGGCCATGACGTCCTACCCCGTGACGATCAGATTGCCGCCGGCCTGTGCCAGGCGCAGCGATACGGTTGCAGCGGGCGTCAGGTCGCCGAGATGGGCGCGCGGCCGATAGATGCCTTCGATGACCCAATCGGATGCGCCGGTGCGGTCCAGCGTCAGCGGCGAGATGCGGGTCGGCGAGAAGCGTGGTTCGAACAACAGGATCACGGCAGCGACCGACCACTGGAAGCGGATGACCGTCTGCACATTGGCAAGTTCGCCGAGCAGTGCTGGCACCGGGCTGCCGACATATTCGCGCAGTACGCGCTCGAAGTAGCGCGTTGTCAGCAGGATCTCGATCGCCTGGATGATGTTGTCCCAGCCGCTCTGACGAAGACCCGTCAAGCGATCCATCCCGAATTGCGTCACGTCCGCTTCCTGCCTTTGCCAGGCTTGGGGCTTTCCATCGCCGCCCCAGGTTTCGCCACCGCCGGCTGCACAATGTGGCCGCGCAGTTGCTCGTAGGCGACTTGTGAGCGCGTCATCTCCGGCGCCGAGATGCGGCGCACGCCCTGTCAGAACAAATTTCATTGGAAGCCTCCTAGTCGGCGGCGAAAACTTTTGAGGACCCCTCGACGATCGGCCAGAAGCCGGTGGACGACCCCGACATGACGTGGACCTTGTCGCCAATGCGGGCGACCTTCTTGCCTTCGGCCGCGCCCAGATCGACGCGGCTGGCCGAGAGTTCGGCCCGATCGCCGCCACCGTCGAACAGCATCGAAGCGCCGCCGAACTTCGACAGGATGCGGGTGTTTGCGTCCGATGACGGGGATGGGTTTTTATCCGAGAACGTCATCGGCATGGCGATCGCCTGGCGCATGTCACCATGCGGCGCCACCAACATCATCTGCTGGCCAGCGGTCGGCGGCCGCCAGGACTTCTCGTCGCCGGCGATCTCGCCCCATGGCCGGTGCGGGGACAGGAACTGCCGGCCATTGGCATCGGAGAGCAGCAGCTGCACCCGATTGGCGTCATGGTCGACGGCCTTGACAGTGCCGAAGCGCATCGAGCCGGCCACCATCCGCTTCAGCGCGGCGATGTCGGCCTGCAGGCCGAGGATGACGCGGACCAGGTCGCGATCCATCACGCGGACCCGCCAAGATCGGGGTTCGGCAGTATATCGTCCGTCAGCTCGGTCTCGGTCCCGTTGATCACTGTTCCAATGTTTTCGAAGCCGACGACCTCGACCGTCTCGGCGTCCGGCGGCGCGACGCCTAGCATTCCCGGCACTTTGGCCGCGGCCATCAGGGTCGACTGCACCTTCTGCCAGCTCAACAGGTCGGCGCCCTTGGTCAGTTCGGCGCGCATGATGGTCACTGCCGCCTGATAGTCGGCGACCGTCGCCAGTCTCGTCAACACAACATCGATAAGGGCTGGCAAGGCACCGCCTGGCGCCGGGTCGCAGATTGGTTCGATGTCGACCTCGACCATGCGGATCGCATGCTTGCGGCCACCTTCCGGATCGACGCCGCGGGTTTCCTTGACCGGCCCAATCGTCGAGACCAGCGAACGGAAACACTCGGCGAATGCGTTTGTCGGGTCGGACAGCACCCGCCGCCACTGCCTATCGAGCATATCGAGCGAGAATTCGAGACCGGCATCGGTTGGCTGGATGACAATCTCCGTCACCATTTGGCCTTCGGTAGTCTGGTAAGTGACCGCGCTGGCAACAATCAGGTCGAGCGAGAGTTTCACTATGCCGGAGGTGGCAAAGAAGCCTTCATTTTGGCCTGAGTATTCGGCCTGATCGATGCGCACCAGGATGACGGGCGCCTGTTGATCGCCCATGACCGATGACAGCGCCTCGATCGAGGAATCTGTTACGCCTCCCCCGGCGATGGTGTTGCCGCGCAACGCCTGCACCGCGGTCATGCGCAGCATTGCATTGACCAGGCTCATGCGTGGGCGGCCTTGAGATTGGACAGATAGAACACGATGACCTCCGGCAAGTCATCGACGACACGCACGATCGAATAGATCGGCTCGGCCGGACGGCTGGTCACTTCGCACTGGTCGCCATCTTTGGGCACCCAGGCCATGTCCATACGCGGGATCGAGATCGTGCAAAGCCGGCCGGCATAGCGCGTTGGGGCCATGCCACGATCACGACCGCCAAGGAATTCGAGATCCGGGTTGATGTCGAAACGGCCTTTCAGATCGACCATCGGCGCCCGCGTCGCATCGTCCGATATCGACATCTCGCCCCGCACCTTGGCGCGGATGGTGATCAACTCGCCCGTCCGGGCACGGGTCTCATGGACAAGGCGCGAGCGCGCTGCACGAATGTCCATGAGAAGCTCCGGAAAGGTAACAGCGGCGAAGTTCGCCGGACCCAGATCAGGCTTGAGCGAGGTCCGTCTGGTTGGCTTCGTCGGCGCGCGCCAGATCTACCTTGGTGGCGGGGCGAGCGGCACCCTTCGCGATGAAATCGTCGAGTTGCTTTTTGTCGACATCGAAGATCGAGCCCGGTGCCTTGGCCTCGATTTCCGCCCGCCTGATGGTCTTGCCATCGGGGCTTTTTTCACCCGGCGTCTTGCACAGGTGTACAGTGCTCAAAGCCACAGCCTTGACCATGATGTGTCTCCAATCGTGTTCTGATGAATAAGAAGGACGCCAAGCAGCCCTAGGCCAGCACGGTCGCTTTCAGTGTCGCGTTCGGATTGACCGGCACCATGATCGGAGCCGACTGGGTGACGATCTGCTCGATCGCGACGTCGCCTTCCGGAATGTAGTCCCGCGGAAAGATCGGCAGCGGCTGGAACTGCGCGTGGACGTCGACGATGGCGCCGAAACAGCGATAGCCCTGCACGTTCGGCCCGGTCAGCACCACATCCTTGGGCGACATGAACGGCGTGACCGAACCATTGACGGTGTAGTAGTCTTTGTAGACCCACACCTCGATACCGCCGCCAAGCGTGCCGCCGTAGCGAACCTCGCCCGTCGTCATCAGTCCGGTCTTGATCGTCAGATCGGCGTTGCCGCGCCGCGTCAGGTCCATTTCGGCGAGTATTTCCTCGTCCCGCCGCATGACACCCCAAGCGTCGATGCCCACCGTGATGCGGTTCGGCGCACCGCCAAATTCGGCCGAGTGCATTGTGTCGGCCCAGCCCTGAATGTCATCAAGGATGGACACGCCAGCGTCGCCCCAGCGCGCGCCGACGCCCAGAACGACCGTGTGGCCGGCGGCTCTGCCGAAATCCACCAGTCGCTGTGGCATATCTTTGCCCTCTATAACGACCTTCCCGTCGATGATGGCCTTTGCCGCCATCCATTCCCACAGCCGTTCGACTGCAACGCGGTGGTACTGCAGAATGTCGGCCTTCACCGCATCGTAGCGAGCGGCGGGGCTTTGGGCCTCGAGGCCGAGCAACGTGCCCGGGCGCCGCGTGAGAGCCCGCAATGGCGACACGGGATCGCTCGGCTTGACGTAGCCAGGCTTGAAGCGCTCGACGCGCGAGCCTTCCTCGTAGATGGCGCGCCCCTGCGCCATCGGCGCGACGAAGGGCGCGAGCTTGCGGCCAGCGCGCGGGATCTTCTCCATATCGACATACTCGTCGGTAAACGACATCTCGTTGGGAAACAGAAGATCGAGCCAATAGCTTGGCACGCTGTCGAGTTCGCGGAAGACGCCGAGCAGAGTGTGCGTGTCCCAGAGTTCATAGTGGTCGAAGTCCGCCATGGTGGTGGCCCTTGTGCAAGAGGCGGCCGGAGGCCGCGATTGAGTTCAGCGAGGCTCGTGCTTCAGAGCCGCTTGCGGATGAGGATGTTTGTCGGCGTGGGCGCATCCCGGAAAGCCGCCTCGCGCTTGCTGTCCGTATCGAACGAAGCATCCCAATTCAGGGCGTCCGGATTGAAATTGCCGGCGCGGTAGATCGCGACACGCTGGGCGGCGTCAGTGTCGACCACCGGCGCCGTGGTGACACCGATCGCCTGAGCGCCGATCTGATCCACGCCACCGACCAGCGTGGTGTTGGCGAATGCTGTGGCCGAACCCGTTTCAGTGGTGGCGACGGCGTTGCCGGCGGCGCCGGCCACCTTGGCGAAGATGCCGACGATGCCGGCAGCATCGGACTGAGCGCTGACGTCCGGATGCGGTGGCGTCAACGAGCCATAGGCTGTTCCTGCACCAACGCTGCCGTTGATGGCCGCGATCAGGTTGCTGGCGGTCTCTGCCGCCGTCGCGCCGATCTTCACCTGGCCCGCGACGGTGGTTGGCGCCGCCTTCAGCGTATACACCGTTGCGCCAATGGTAATGATATCGTCGGCGGCGCCACTGCCGGAGAACACAAGCCGGCCACTGGCTTTGCTGCCCGGCGCAAAATTCCGCGTCGCCATAGCGAGGCTCGAGGCCGCCGCATTGAGCCCCACGACAGACAAGGCTGGGAGCACCAGGTCCGCCGCGACCGGAAAGTCTTCGGTGACGGGGTGTGGAATGGCAGAATTGAAAATCTCGGCGGAAGTGAACGTGTCGGACACGTCCCGGCCTGCCATACCCGGCTGTGCAAAAGGAATGCTGGTCATGATCAACCCTTTTCGTGGCGAGTTGTAGTTGAATGGTTTGAACGTCAGCCCTGCTTGGCCGACGCGCCCGTCGAGGCGCGATAGTTTGCAAGGATCCTGCTGGCCGCCTCTTTCGACGAGTCCGCATTCTTGCCCACGCCCGGCTGTGCGAGGCCCGCTGCGGCAAGCCGCGACTCTTCATAGGCATCAGAGTGCGCAGCCGCTGCCCTGGCTTGAGAGACGTTTGCGACGACGAAGGCGGCAACGTCCTCGCCCGACATGGCGGGCGACTTGGAGGCCAGGTCGAGTGCCGCAGCCATGCGGCCGCCATCGCCCTTGACGCCCTCTGCTCCCAGTGCCGTGGACAGGCGCTTGCTTTCGGCTGCCACGCCGGCCGTATGGCCCTTGGTCTCGGCAGCGGCGACTGCAGCGTTATGGTCGGCTGGTAAAATGGTGTCCGCAGCGGCGGGCGCGTTCTGTCCGGACATCCCGGTCTCCTTTGCCCGCAGGGGGCTGCTGGTTTCGGTAGACGCTTGCGCGCCGGGTGCATTCCCCTCGATCAGGGAATCGTCATCGGTCGGCGCGCGAACTGCTTCGCGCACCGCCGCAAGGAGGCTCGACATGGCTCAATCCTTTCGGCTGACTTCCGAGATGAAGGCAGAAAACGCCTCGTGGCTGTTGCCGACGGCATCGACCAGGCCGAGGCGCAAAGCATCCGCTGCGTTGAAGCACTCGGCTTCGGTCTTAAGCGCGGCAGCCTTGCTAAAACGCTTGCCTCTGCCGGCTGCGACGGTGCCGGCGAAGCGGTCGCGCATGGTTTCACATTCGGCCAGCCAGCGCGCAGCCAGCTCGTCCGGCAATGCCTGATAGGGATTGCCGTCAACCTTGTGCTTGCCAGCATGGATCATAGTGACCTTGATGCCTGCCTGCTCGAGATTGCCCGAGAAGTCGGCATGCAGCATGACGACGCCGATCGAGCCCGCGCCACCGAATTCAGGCATCACGACCTGGCGCGCCTGGCTGGCGAGCAAGAAGCCGGCGGAATAGGCGAAGTCGGTCAGGATGGCGATCGTCGGCTTCGACTTCGAGAGATCGCGCATAGCATCGGCAGTATCGAAAGCACCGTTGCCCTGACCGCCGAAACTGTCGACCTCGAAAACGACCCCCTTGATGTCCTCACGCCTCTTCGCCCGGGCGATCTGCGTCTGCAGGCCTTGGTAGGAGGTCTCGCCGGATGACGCGCCGACGAAGGCGCCTTTGTAGACCAGAGTGCCTTCGATCGGGATAATCGCGACTTTGTCGACCACATAGAAGGGCGACAGATTGTTCCGATCATAGGCAATTCCAAGACGATCCCCGATGACCCCGGCGGACGGACGGCCATTGCCGAAGGCGGTATGGTCGACCATGCCCTCGCCGTTGACAACCGAGATCGGATAGCCCGTCAACCGGGGTCCGAGCAGACGCGCCACGGTCTCCGCCTTACGCGGATGATAGAGCAGCGGCTGGTCAAAGACCTGGCCGCAGATTCTATCCAACGCTACAGGCATTGGTGGCGTCCTCCGGCGAAACGCATGGTCTTGGCGTAGCGCAGGCGTTTTCCGTCCTTGGCCGAACAGGCCGACGCGAGGCGCATCAATTCGGCGTCGAGCGACTTGCTGTTCGTCGTCGAAAAGCGCATCAGTTCGCGTGTCACCGGCGACTGGATCTGCAACTCCTCGACATGCTCGCCGGCGAGGATGCGCAGCTTGACCGAATAGAGCGCCTGATAGAGCGCGCAGGGGTCTTCCTGGTCGACGTCAGCGCCGTTGATGCTGATGAACGTCGGCATCAGGCATCTTCCTTTCTCTTCGACACTTTTTCCGCTGGAATGACATCGTCCCTCGGGTCGCCCGCATTGCGGATAAACGGCGATGCCATACCCGCTTCGACGTAGCGATTGTGCCAGAACAGGCGACGCTCGAAGACTTCCTCCGCGTCGACGCCGATCTCCGCGCATTCCATGTCCAGCGTCGACGTGCCGTTGACCAACCGCTCGGTCGCGGCCTTGGCGCTCTTCTGGTCGTCTGCGGTCGCCTTGGCGGGACCTTGCCACACCGCCCAAAGCACCTTGTCGCGGTTCGCTGCGAACGCCTCGTAGCCGCCCTTGAACGGCAGACGGCCGGTGCCGATCAATTCATCGACACGGTGTTCGAAAGCGAGTTGCATGATGGGCGACGCGATCCGGTCACGGCGGCGGGTCACCACCGGGTGCAGGGATGCGCCCTCCATGCGGGTCGAGGAATAGGTCGCGCCCTCATAGTTCATGGTGTAGCTGGCGACGCTGATTCCGATGGCCCGGGCCATGCCGCGCTGCAGCTCGTTGGAAACCGGCAGGAATTGCGGTCCCGGAATGCCGGTCGCCATCAGGTCGAGTCTCTCGCCCGGCGCCAGATGCGAGATCTTCGGATCGCTACCGACCGAGATTTCGCTTTCAGCTGCCTTGTCCATCACGGCGAGGAAATAGTCGCGGAACTGGGCGCGCAATTCCTTGCCGTCCTGGCTTTCGCCGAGCGCTTCCAGCGCCTCGAAGGCCTCCGCCGACGGCTTTTCGCTGGTCAGCACCTGGGCAAAGACGGTCTGCAGGATGCCGGCCTGGATCGTGACATCGACCAGGGTTTCCCATTGCAAATATTCACGAAACGCCGCGACCAGCCGCGAAATGCCGCGGACATCGTTGCTGTCCATCGGATCGAAGACGTGGGCGACCATCTGGCGTCCCGATGCGTCATAGGCGAGGTGATCGCGCTTGACTTGGATGCCCGTCTCTTTCTCGCTCAGGCGGTAGGCCACCGGCCGGCCATTCGCGTCATGGACAACGCCCTGATAGAGCCCTTCCATCACGTTTGTGTCGTGCACCAAAGCGGTCGGCGTGGTCAGGCACATCTTGGTGCCGGACGTTATGCCATAGCGACGCCGCTCGGCGACTGGCATGTAATCCATCAGCAGCAACGCCTCGCCATAAACGACATCGTGGCGCAGGGCGATATCGGCTTTCTGAGGCGCGCTGAACTTGCCCTTGAGGTCGCACTCGCGCGCGTTCCACGCCCAGTGCTTCCACTCCGTTTTCAGGAGTTTGATGAAGTGATCGGTCTCCTTGCGGTCATAGCCCAGAGTGGACAGGTCCGGCATCGGGTTAAGGACAAGCTCTACGCCGACGGTGTCGGCGATGACCTGGTCGACCGCGCCGCGCAGGCGACCGGAATTCTGGATAATGTCCATGGCTAGCCCGGCCGCGCGCCGCCAGGCGATGCGCACCTCGTCGCGATGATCGCGCAGCGTGCTCCCGCGCGTCGAAAGAATCCGCGAACGGCTGTCGCGCAGATAGCCGGCTTGGGGAGCCGGCCGCCGTTGTGCGGCCGCGCCTCCTTTGCCGAATATCCTGTCGAGCAGCTTCATGTCCGACTTTTCCACTTGTGGCGACGGGCGTTCGAGGCCTCGTCTGCCGTCATTTCCGCTGGCGCCGCCGGAACCGGCGTCGCCGTCGCCGGTCTCCGCGCATCGAGCAGATCTGGTTCCGAGGCCGGCCTCAGCATCTGACGTAGAGCAGCCCAGTCGTCCGCCTTCTTGGTCGAGAGACCAAGCATCTCAGCCATGGCCATGGCGTAAACCTGGGCATCCAGGCAGTGATTGTCCGGCCGAAGGCGCTTCCATTCCTCCTGGAACTTTCCGCGCACGACCTCAGCGACAAACGCCTCGGCCGTGAGTTGGAGGAAATATTCCTTCGGCAGGAAATCGCCGAAATGCACGTAGCCCGGCGGATCGGATGGTTCGCCCGAGCGCAGCCCGAGCTTGTGCAGGTTGCCGAACAGTTCTGACTTCAGACCCCATGTGCCGACCGGCCACAGCATGGCGCTGCCAAAGCGCTTGCGCTTGCCGCGCCTGGTGACCGACTTCTTGGCCGGCACGCTGATCGCTGGGACACCACGGCCGCCGACACCCTTGACGGCGTAAGCATTGGCGCGGCGCCGGCACCACTCCAGCACTTGGTTGGTGCGGCCGCCGTCACCGCCGTCGACCGCCAGCGCCTCAATCTTCCGTTGACCGCCGTATGCGTCCTGAAGCGGCCTGGCGAAGAACTCGTCGAGTTGCTTCCAGGCGCCGGCGCCGGCATTGTCCGTCGCACCCTCGAAGAAGCGGATGCCGAGCACCCAGCTCTGCCGATCATCGCCGAAAGCGATGACGACGGCCCAGATGCCGTTGTGCTGGACGTCGGCGCCGGCGACAAGGATGAGCCCGTCCGCTGGAACCTTCATTTCGGCGAAGGGCTCCCGGCGCTCCATCAGCCGTTCGTATTCTGGCGCGTTGCCCTTCACCTTTGCGGGAAGGCCGTACACCAGATTGAAGATGCCCTTTTCGCCGAGGCCGCCGGGCTTGGCGTGGTTCAGCAGATCTTCCGCGATCGCCTCGTAGCTCATCATCAGCGAGATGAAGGCGTCGACATGGAAGCCGGGGTGCCGATCCGGCCCCGTCACAGATGGGACATAGCGCCCGTTGCGAACGCCGATGACGCGCTCCGTCTCGCTGACGATATGGCCGCAATGCGGGCAGACGTAGAAGCTCTTGTGCGGGTGGGCACGATCGAGGTGAAATCCCTCGTGCGCCTGCACGAATTCTCCGCCGCATTCGACGCAGGTGATATTCCAGAAGCGCTGGTCTGAGCGCTTGAATGAACGATCTATGCGGCAGTGTCCGGGCGCGTCGCCAAGTTCGTCCCCGGTGTCGATTTCGGGAGTCGACAGCTCGAAGATCTTGAACGATTTCGTTCGGCGGAATGCGGTGAAGCGGCCGAAAAACAGCGTCTCAGGATCGTCGCCATTGATGTGGGTCTGCCACTTGGAGACCTCGTCCTTGACGCCGTAGCGCGTTGTCTTGCCCGACAGGTCCGTTGCCACATTGGCGTTGGCCAGCATCAGAGATCCGCCGGCAAAGCGCTTCTCGTACATGGTCGATCCGGCGCCGGAGCGGCTCACCACCGGGAAGATGACTTGCTTGTCAGTTTCCTTCTGCCACGCCTCGATCAGCGGCTGCAGCTTCTGGCTGTTCATGTCTTGCAGGAAATCGATCGAAGGCAGACCGTAGAGCGTGTTGTCCGGCGCCGTGTCGGCGATGTAGAGCGCCCAGGCAAGTGCGAGGATCGACACGCCGGTCTGCTGCGACTTGCGCACGGTCACTAGGTTGCACTGATGGTCGATGCTCAGACAGTCGGCGATCTCGCCAAGGTAAGGCGCATCGTCGAGCGCCCATCTCTCTCCTTTTTTTGGCCCGTCGACCAGGACGATATTCTGCGGAAGCCAGTCGCGGAACCGCGCTGGCGGGCGTGGCCGGATGGCATCCGCCAAGGCAATGCCAGCGAGGCGAAGCGCTGCCGGGTGGCCGGCTCCAACGTGGATGCTCAAAGCTCTTCGTCCTCGAGCGCCTCGTCGTGCTCCGCCGCATTCTCGACGATGCCGGCCAGGCGATTGGCAATCTCGCTGTTCATCTCGAATGCGATATCGCGCAACAGAACACGCAGCCCGTGCGAGCCTTCCCGCGAAACAGCCATGGCCATCTCGTCGGCTTTGTTCTGAAGGCGGGCGATGCTGGACTGAATCTCACGCCCGCAGACGATCAGGGCTTCGCGCATGCGGTCCGCGCGAACCAGTTGGCCAATGTGTTCCTGACGCCGAAGCTTCTCGCGCCCGACTTTCAGCCAAGCTTCCTGGCGAAGGGCCTCGTCGCGAGATGTGCTGGAATTTTCCGGCTGAGATGACGGGACATCCTTGCGGGCCGCCGCAATCTTCTCAGAGCTGGCGAACTCGCCGCGGTAGTGATCGTAGTGCGCCAGCGAGAACCGTATGATCCGGTCTCGACCGTCGCGCTCGACGGGTAGCCCGTGCTCCTCGACCAGCCGGCGGACCAGTTTCGTCACCGCCTGCTTTGTGACGCCGTCGCGCGCTGCAACATCGGCCGGCGATGCCATCACGATCTCTTCGGGCGGCATCCAGACAACTTCCTTTACGTCGCTGACAACCCTGACAACCCAACTTTTTCAGTGGTGCGACTGGCGGAAATCCGGGGGCCGCTCTGCCCGTTCGGGGTTGAAAGGCGGGTACGGTCCCTAAATGGTCGGCAGGCTGGCTCGCGCGTCGCTGCGATCAGTTGAAGAAGCCGGGCAGCATGAACGTGATCTCATGCATCACACGAGGCGGCAGCTCGCGGTTGGCAAACGATCTGAACTCTTGCGCGGTGTCGCCCTTGACCATCTCCGCTGGGATGATGACGCCCGAATTCATGAACGATACCGGACGTCCCCACCTAGTCGACGACCTGTCCGGTGCATAAACATGGCCGCCAAGACCTTTGGCTGTCACACGCTCAGGAAATCGCCCTGCCTTCGTGAAATCTCCCGAAAACAGTTTGCGATGGCCGAAGGGCGACGCCGACACGCCCGAGCGTGTCTCGCGCGGCTTGAAGTATTTCAGCGAGATGTCGCCGCCCTGCGTACGCATGGCATAGTCGAGCTTGCCATAGTTGGCACGGGTGACCTTTATCGCCCGTCTGATGGTTCGGTACGGCAAGCCGGTCTGGCCGGCCAGCGTGCGCGTCAGATTGGTGCGCAGCCGGTCGCCAACGTGATTGATGGCCCGGCGCAAGGCTTCGCTGCGCTGCGTCTCGCTCAAACGCCCAAGAGCGTTGTCCATGCGCCTGAGCCCGGAGAGATCGGCCCACCTGATTTGCAGGTCGGCCACACATGCCTCCAGAAAGCGAAAGCCCCGGTCGCGTGAGCGCCGGGGCCAGTTCTTTTTTACCGTGTTCAGGTCTATGTCAACCTTCTGCCGCACGTCAACAAGCGGACGCTGTTTTTTTCATCCGGCTCTCGCGGCCGCGTCAACGATGGCGACACCGGGCCGGTCCATCTCGAGCCAAGGGGTCATGGTGCGATCGGAATAGGTCAGCCGATGGCCGGTCAATTGCATGGCGACAGCCGCCTCCAGCCTTCGCAACGCCGCCACCCAGATCTGATAGTCGAGCCGGCCGAGAATATCGCCGCTGGGATCGACCGAGAGTTCGTATTTGCGATAGGCGCCCTTCAGAGGCCGTTGCGAGCGCGGGTTGAAGCCGTCGATCTCCAGATCGTAGACGCGCCCGTCACCGTGAGCGATCCGCTGCATGACGAACCAGGCCGGCTTGCCGCCACGCTCGGCCATCCTGACCCTGGATGGCTCAGCCTGATGGTCGGGCTCGCGACCCAGAATGGCGGTGCCGACCACAAGGCTGATCATGCCTTCGACGCGCTGCTGCCGCGACCTCGCGCGGTAGCGCGCAACGGTGTTATCGACAGCCATGCGCGCCAGGCCGTTGGTCTCAGGCCAGTCGGCCAGCGCGTTCCACCCATCCGGAATGGCGACATCGCATTGCGAAAGCCCGGCCACCGCTCGCCCGATCGCCACCGCATCGTCGTGCGGCTCGCCCTGCTCGATCCAGATGTTCTCTGCGTCGGCCCGCCCTCGGTCGATCAGCGTACCCAGTTCGGCATAGCGCGTGATCTTGCCCCAGGCCGAGGCCTCAAGCGTGCGCCAGGCCGAATTGGCGTTGTCCAGCCCGTCCACCCCACCGCCTTTTGGAAGTTCATGCACAAACGCCCAGGTGAGCAATTCCTCAATGGTCATTGTCCTCATTTGCTCATCCTCTTCTTCAGCAGTTTGCACCAGTTTTGCAGGAGTTTGACGATAGTTTGGATAGAGATATTTCCTTGTGTTATCAGGTCGTTGGCAGGGGTGTGCAGGAGTTGCGGGAGTTTAGCCGCGCCCTAGACACAAAAAAGACCATCCCCTCGCCCCGTCTCCCACCCCTATAGGCGTGGGCAAACTGGTGCGAACTAACGCAAGCCGTTGTTTCCAAAATACTTTCTCCTAAAAACAGACTGCCGCAAACTGTCGCAATCTGTCGCAACTGGTGCATTTCGGGCGACACGCACGGCTGTTTGCAGGCGACTGCGGACCGGCCGAAGGGGTTGCGGGGCTTACCGTGCATCGGCATCACCGGAATTGCCGCCAAGGCTGCCTTGCCTCGACGTCGGCACATCGACCAGCCTCGCCCCGCGATAGGTGACGATGCGGCCGTCGATGCGGTCGTATTTCTTCTTCATGATCAGGCCGAAGGCGGTCAGCGTGATCGGCTTGCCGCCCTCGTCGATCGTGAAGTCGACATAGGCCTGATAGAACTCTTTCGCGGTCACCTGCGCCGTGCTGTCGGGCACGACGCAGCGGGCGCAGAAGGCCGAGGTGCGGTCCATCTCGTCGCGATACTCCTGCGTCTTCGCCCGCACTGCATCGGGAATGACCAGGCCCTCGCGCAGGAAAATCATCACGCCTTCGATCAGCCAGTTCAGTATGCCAGGATATTCCGGCACGAACTCGGCCACGACCTCCTCGAATTCGCGCTGGTCTGCCTCGGCGATGATCTTCGACCAGTGCACCACCGCCATACGCCGCCAGATGCCGTTGTCGGTGCCGGCGATGCGCGGATAGCCATTGCCCGACATGTGCCCGGTGAAAACCGGCTTAAAATCGAAATAGCCTTCGAAGAGATCGCGCACGGTGAAATGCTCGCCGCCGGTCAGGTCCTTAACCAGGTTCTCGCGCAGATCCTCGCCTTCAGGCAATTCCTTGACGCGCAGGAAGCGGCGGCCATAAAGGCGCGCCATGTCGGGGTTGGCAGCGCCGCCGGCCTTGCCCTCGCCGATGAAGGATTCCGACGGCAAGGTGACCGCCACTTCGCCGAGCAAACGGCACAGCGTTTCCATGTAGACGGACTTGCCGTTGGCGCCCTTGCCATAGTGGAAGAACAGGCGCTGTACCGTCAGCCCGACAAGGCCGAGCCCCGACGCCACCTGTACCATGCGGCGCACCTCGTCGACCGGCAGCTTGTCGCGCACGAAGGCATCCCATTTCGGACAGCGCGCGTTTGGATCATAGTCGACCGGGATGCGCTGCGTGATCATGTCCTGGCGACGGTGGCCGGGCAGCACCTTCAACTCGGCATCCGCAATGGTGATGAACTCGGAAATATCTTCGCGATTGTCATCAGGGTCGTCGAAGGCCGGGTTACGCACCGACTTCAGCAGGCGGCGAAAGCAGAGCGTATGACCGGCAAGAGCGACCTTCAGCGGATCCGCGTTGAACTCGTCTGGACCGCGCTGGATGTGCGGCGCCGCGCAAGCCAGCATCGCCTCCAAGCGGCCCTTATTCTTCGACGACACGGCGTGGTTCATGCGCCGGCTGACACGCCTGGCCAGGTTGGCATTGGCGGCCTCGGCCATGCGTGCCAGCCGCTGCTGCCCCTTGGTGCGGTCCTCCTCGGGTATCTTCAGAGCCTCGAGCCCGCGTTCGACCGCCTGCATTTCCGCCGGTGTGTGATCGATGAATTCGATCTCTAACGCGATGCGGCCGCCGACATTCTGCGCCACCGCCAGCGCGCGCGGCTCGCCGGTGTCGATATCCCAATGCGTGCCGGTCCAGACCGCATAGGCTGCCCGCCGCGCCTTGGATTGCGCGCGCACCAGAAGATCCTCGCCGAAATGCGCGAGCAGGCGCTCGGCATTGTCGGTGTCGGAGTGATCGAGCCCGGCACAGGCCTTGACGATCTTGAGATCGACCTTGCTGCCGCGCCGCGGCGCCGTGCTAGGCTCGCCATCCTCCAGCCCGGCCTCGGGCCTGGGCAAACCAGCCGCTTCGGCCTGGCGTGTCGCTTCCGCAAGCAACGCGGCCACTTCGTCCGGCATGGCTGGTTTGCGAGCGCCCATCAGGCCACCGCCTCGGCCGCCATCCCGGCAAAATCGGATCCGGAGCGCGGCCAGATGATGGGAATAATGCGGCCCGGCCTCCCATGCCGAGCCCGGGCGCGTGCCATGGCTGCCGCCGTCATCACCCTTTCGGAATCGCCGTCGGCAAGCAAAACCAGCTCGCCGATATGATCGGCTACCCACATGGCATCATCGGCTTGCGGTTCCGACCTGGGAGTGGGTCCGGCGACCATCACCGGTCGCGCGACGCCCTTTGCGTCCAATTTCAGTAGCGTTGGATGAGCAAAGCGCGATGACGGCTCGGCGGGCCCGGCGAGGTTGCCGAGGTCGCCGGCAGCGAAATAGAAGGTGTCGCGGCGCCACCCTTCCCAATTGGCGAAGGCAGCGCCGTTTTCGATGCCTTCGCCGCCCACCCAACGGGACGCAGCCGAAGGATGGCCGAAGATCGGGATCAGCCCCCCTTTCTTGGACCCGCGCATTTTCTTCGACGGCAGCATCGCGTCGGTGTGCGGATCGAAAAGCAGCGGCCGGAACTTGGGCGGCTGCAGCAGGTCGATCCAGGTGATGTGGCAGCCGATGACCGCGAGGTCGGGGCCGACGAAGGGAGCGACCATCGCAGGGCCGGCATGCAACGCCTGCGCCCGGCCTCGCTCATCATCGCCGTGCCAGTAGGGCAAATTCGACGCGTGGCGCAGCCAGCGCGAGGCGCCGATCCGACCGCAGCCACGGGCCTCAAGATAGTCGATAACCGGCTGTCCGAACCGGCCGACAGCTGCGGCCGCGCGAAGGATGGCGCGCGCTTTCTGTCGCTCCTGTTCGCGGAATTCGATTTGTCGCCCGGAGCGTTCGGCCGCGTGCGCCTGGTTCGCCAACCGGCGCTGTTCCAGGCGTTGACGGCGGGCGGCGCGCTTGTCGGGCGCTTCCCAGTCCGTCTCATTCGGCATCGGCCGGGCTAGAACAATCGAGCAAGCCTCCAGGAAGGCCTCGCGCCGATGCAGGTCCAGCCCCTCGCAATGGGCGGCCATGCCGATGCCGTCCTGGCCGCCAATGGCGCCGGCGCGGCAGTTCCATTTGTTCTTAGCGGTGTTGAAGGCAAAGGTGTCGGTGCCGCCGCAATGCGGGCATGGCTGGGGGTGCTCATGGCGGTGGCCCGTGAAGCAAAGGCCGAGACGCTTCGCGGCATCTTCGATCGACACAGCGCGGGCATCCTCGACGAAGAGTTCGGTGGCGCCATTGCTCTGCAGGAGGTGCTCGCTCAAAACAGCGACTCCTGTTTTGGGTCAGCAGGCCGATGCACGAACATATCCGGCTGGGCGTACGCCTTACGAATTCGTTCACACGCGATTTCGAAATAGCCGGCGTCGATTTCGATGCCGATGAATGGGCGGCCTTGCTTGACACAGGCTACGCCAGTCGTGCCCGACCCCATAAAGGGATCTAGCACCGTCCCTTGGGGCAAAAAGGTCAGGCACCATATCATAAGCTCGACGGGTTTTTGCGTGGGGTGGACCTTGCCGTCCTGAAGCGCTTTAGCGCGGGGGTATGTAAAAATTCGAGCCGCTCGATTTTCGTTCACCCACGCGAACTCGCAATCGGCAAGCGAGAAGCCGCGTTGACCCTTATCCCAGACCAACCACCGCATGGATGGAGGGAGATAGTCCGTAAAATAATTGCCGCCCCAGATGATCTGCCTAGGCGCTATCTTCCGAATCTCTTCGAAGGTGCTGCGGTCGGGCCGTTCCTTGTCGCATTCAGGGGCGTCGTAAGATTTCCAACCGTTCTTGTCCGAACCGCCCTTCCCGTCCCCTTTGCCCTTCAGAAGCCCGCCATAGTCGATGCCATAAGGCGGATCGGTGAGAACGCCGGCAACATTCGGCAGTTGGCGCATCACCGTGAGGCAGTCGCCTAAGATCAAGCGGCAAGCACCTATGATCACCTCCCGGTGGTTCATTCGAAGTCTTTTCCGATCCCTTCACCGCCGCGAGAGAAGATGCCTTCAGCCTCTGCCATCGCCCTCACCTGCCTGGCCGACAAGCCGAGCCGCTGTCGCACCTGGTCGCTCGTCTGGCCCATTTCGAACAGCATCCGCACGCCTTCGGCCTGCATCGGCAGCGGCAGCTTGAACAGCCGCACCGGGTCGATGCTGGCGGGTGAGCCAAAACCTGTTCTGACCGAATTAGGCATCGTGGAGGCTCCCTGTTTCAGTGCTGGTCCCGTGAAACATTGCGCAGCCGTTGGCGCTTGCGGCCCGGCTTCTTGGCGGCAGGTAGAAGGCGCGAAAGGAGAGCTTCAGCCAGTCGCAGACAGCAATGACCTTAGGCGCCGAGACGCTCTGGCCGTTGCAGATGCGCGAGAGGTCCGAGGCGCTCACCCCGATGTCGGCGGCGCACACGCGCCAGCCGCGCCCATCCTCTTCCAGCCGGGCGCGCAGCAGCTTGCCCAGTTCGCGATAATCATAGCCGGCGAGCATGCCTGGCCTCCCTTTTGTGAAACAGCGCCGGCTCCTCGCCGATCCAGGCGCACAGCGCGAGGAACTGCTCGGGGCCGGGATCGCCGCCGCGTGCGGCGCGGATGACGGCGTCGATTTCGACATCGGCTTCCCTGGCGACGCGCGTGGCCGATTTGCCGCGATGGATGCGCCGCGCTTCGAGGAACAGCGCGAACAAGGTGAAGTCGACCGCCGAGGCATGGCTCATGGCGCCGCCCCTTCGCCGGTCCCGGCTTGGGAGGGTGCGGGACCGGCGAGCCGCGCGCCGTAGAGGTCCGGGCGCTGCTGGTGGCGGGAAATGCCTGTGACTCGTTCGAAATCGAGCACCCGCTCCGCCGGCACCCGCTTCCAGGAATAAAAGGCCTGGTGGCGAATGCCGAGATAGGACGCAAGAATGCCCAGCCCGCCAACCTTGGCGGCTCCATCTCTGACGATGTCGATCATGGCGCAATGGTAGGCATTACCTACCTACAATGTCAACAGGTAAGCGCTTGTAAAAAAGTAAGCAACGGTTACTATGCCCGGCATGATCTCGATCCAGAACGATGCAAGCACGCTCGGGCAACGCCTACGCCAGGCCCGCGAAGCCGCAGGGCTGACGCAGGACGACGTCGCCAGCCATTTCAGAATCAAACGCGTCTCTGTCACGCAATGGGAGGCCGACACCACGCGGCCTAACATCACGCGGCTGCCGGAACTGGCAACATTGCTCAACACCGAGGTTTCATGGCTGCTGGAGGCCGCGGGCGCGGCGCCGGTGGCGCGCGAACCGAAGCCGCGCGCGAGCCGGATCATCCCCGGCGACGAACTGGTCGGCGGGCGAGATCTGCCGATCTATGCCGCGGCGATGGGCGGCGAAGGTCATATGATCGTGACCTTCGAGGCGATCGACTGGGTCAAGCGGCCGGCGGTGCTGCAGAACGTAAGGGGCGGCTACGGCATCCTCGTGCGCGGCGAGTCGATGATCCCCGCCTACTGGCCGGGCGACACGGCCCTGGTGAACCCGCATTTGCAGCCCGCGCGCGATTGCGACGCGGTGTTCTTCCACACCCCGCCCAAGGAACGCGGCGACGAGGAAGCCATCATCAAGCGGCTGGTCGGGATGAACGACCGCGAATGGACGCTGGAGCAGTATCGGCCGGCGAAGACGTTTGCGGAGAGCCGGGTTGACTGGCCGATCTGCCACCGGGTGGTGGGTAAGTATAACGCGCGGTAGTTTGCACGCCGCAGGGGACTCGGGGTCCACCGCCCCCGGAAAAGTCGTCATCTGCAGAGTTTTTGTAAACCGGAGGTCGGCGGTTCGATTCCGTCCGGGGGCACCAGTAAAATCAAATAGTTAGATACATAGTTCGGACACTCCTGAATAACCAAAAATCCCTCGGGGTAACGGCTAGGGTAAACTGTGGTGGTGGCTAGCAGCACGTGGAGCTATGGCCAAACCTCGAATTCCGGACTTGATGCGATAGTCCGGTTTTTCGACAGCTCCTCGGGAGCTTGTGAAAGCTCCAACCTAAATTGCCCCTCTCGGATGCGGTGGATGACGGGTCCAGCACCGTAGATGGAAATGCATGGTTGCACTCCCTAAATCTAGAGCGCAAAGAGTTGCGATTAGGGGGCGAACGAATGGCCGGCTTGGTCGAGGAAATCCAGCGAGATGCGCTCAATCCGAATATCCCGGTTTCCAACCTTCTCCGGAAAGTGAAGGTGGCAGCCGCGAAGTTGAAGCTCGACAAAGTAGAAGATTGGGTGGAGCATGAACTAAACGGCTATGGGGGTGTTGAACTCCCGGACTACAGAATACTCTACGGTCGCCCACAGGCGTTCAATCCCTATAACGGTTGGATTCCGATCATTATGGACAACCAAAAAGACAACGACCTTATGTCTAGGTGTGAAACGAGACAGTCCCTTTCGTCGCTTGAGGACACGATTTCTCGTTCGACCGGACATGTTGAGATGCCTTACTCGCCGGATATGATAAGCTCTTTGAATAGGGACATGAGTGTCAAATTTGGACGCATGGCTGTTCATCTCTCAATTAGCCAAGTTCAAAGTGTAGTGGATTCTGTGAGAAATCTCATCCTTGACTGGGCAATCGGTCTGGAGAAAGCAGGAATTTCCGGCGAAGGCTTCTCATTCAACGATAGTGAACGGACTTTGGCGAAAGAGGCGGCAGTGACGTACAACATAAACTCCATAGGAACTTTCGCTGGCAACATGGGCACGGGAAATACGGCTGGTGACATTAGTGTCACGGTCTCTTCAACGAGCCAGATTTTGGAGATCGTTCGCAAGATTCGGGAATCGGTGTCTGATCTAGAGAGGGCCGGCGCTGACGTGCCGAGCTTAAGCAGGGCTCTAGAATCGATCGAGGGTGAGGTCACGAACGAAAGGCGAAACGGCGGACGTTTAAAGGCACTTCTCTCCGATGCACGCGAAGCGCTTGTAGGGGCGGCAGGGAATCTGACAGCCGAGGGTGCTATGTCCCTAATTGCGACCGCATTCAAGCTACTCGGATCGTAAGACTTCCGAGAGAAATTTTGGAGGGGGATATAGAGTGGCTGACGACAAAGAGGACGTGCACGAGGCAACGCATTCCCAAGACGTCGAACGGTCGATAACACTTGGTCTATCGGCAGCGAGTTTTGCCGGCATTCTTGCTGCTTACGCCGGTCCGAGTTTTGACGGGTACGCTTACTACGCAACCGTGTGCTTTTGCATCGTCATGCCAGTGACTCTGACAGTGTTCTTTATCGTCCATCCCGCCAGCAAGGAGCTACAGCTGGCTGACTACGCTCCGCAAGTAACAGCCGGTTCCGTTATTATATGCGCTCTTCTGACGGTGATTGGCTTCGGCCTTCTTGTTGCCCACCTTGCTTGGGGACTGGGCGTTTTTTTCGTCGCTTGGTCGGTAGTTGCACCTGTGGTCATCGTTCTCTCTTGTGTGGCCGTACGCGCTATCATTGAGATGGCTCGTTCGAGCAAATAGCAGGATAGATAGAGATGGTAATTGCTGAAATAGCAACCGGTTACAGTGCTCTTACAACCGCCTACGAGATGGCGAAGGGGCTGAAGAATATTGATGACAGGGTCAAACTCAATGCGGCAGTGATTGACCTGCAAGAGACCATTTTGACCGCGCAGCAAGCAACCGCAGGCGCACGCGATACCATCCGCGAGTTGGAAGCGATCATCGCTTCATATGAGAATTGGGACGCAATTGCGGAGCGCTACCAATTGCGGGATTTCGGCGGCGGGACTTTCGCGTATGACCTTCGCGCCGACCAAACAAACGGCGAGCCGCAGCACCGGATATGCGCCAACTGCTATCAAAAGAGACAGCGGTCGATCCTGCAATTTCTTTATCGAGATAGCGGCCAGGACCATTACAAGTGCCATAGTTGCAGTTCCGAATTTTCGTTTGGCCACGCTCGCGAAGTGGACAGATCGAATCGAGCAGCGGATGATTGGTCGCCGTTCGATCGATAGCTTTGCGGCGAATCTGGAGACCGGAAAACGGTTCGGCGTAGATGGATTGCACTCCGAGAACGGTGCTGACCGGGCTGGAGACGTACTGGCGCAAGGCCGAACTCACCCCTGCGATTACCCTATCCGCAACTCTCGGTGCTAACGGGACCGTTGGTTGTTGCATTCATTGCAAAATTCGCCTGCTGTTTGCTGAGCTAGCGTCTGTTTGAATGTTTGCTGCTCCGTGACTTAGGTTTTTGGCGCGCCGCAGCGTCCCTTAAGAATTGCAATCTCCGTTTCGTGGTCGCCTCCTGACATCGAAGACACGGGCACGCCTATGAGAAAAACCCCCAAGGCGTCGCCGGTCGCGGCCTTGTTTTGCTGGTTTGAAATGACGGCCAACCGCTCTCTGTCAGCCTGCGTACACGGGCCGGCGTTCGGAACTCCTGCGATCCTCTCAGGAGGCGTCGCACACCCTGCCACGCCAGCGAACATCGACATCAATAAGACAAATCGCTTCACAGTTGCCGCCCCAAATTTATTGTTTGCCCATCGGCAACATTGCGTAGTGGAAGACCGCGTGCAAGCCCGTTCGTCGGCAGATTCGACAACAAAATTCAAAAGGTGCATGATCTGGTTGGGTGTCGGGGGATACTTTCATGTATTGGCGTTTGTTTTCGACCGCTACAATTGCAGTGCTAGTTTCGGGATGCGCTGCCGACTATTTGAACCATTACGATACGGTGACACTCGCGGCCGGCGACTCGAACCACGCCAACCAGCTTTTGCAAACCGTCGATCCATTCAATCCGAACAGCCAAAACACGCACATTGAGAGTGACGGCGCGCGGGTTGTAGCAGTCGTCCAGCGCTATCGAGGTACGGCCCCGAGCGGTGGCGGCGACTTGGATTGTGCGGGTGGAAAGGGGAATAGGCCGGTCGTAGTTGGCCCGGTGACGATCAACGGCGCTGATCCTAACAAATTGGACGGCGATCACGACGGTATCGGCTGCGAGAACTGAAAAATGGTAGAGCGATCTCGCTATGAGAACCGGTCCGACAAATGGCGAAAGCGAACCGGAGCGAGGGGGTATCGCCAGAACCGGTTCGCAGGCATGCCTTTGCGCGTGATCTTCGTGACGGTAGCTGCGGCTGCGGCATTGGCGACGCAGTTCGTTATGCAGCACAGCGGCTCATTGCCTGAGATCAACCTACAGAACCTGACCAAGCCGAGTCCCGCGCCGATAACCGGGATGGCTTCGGTTATCGACGGCGACACGATTGAGGTGCACGGCCAACGCATCCGTTTCAACGGAATCGACGCGCCGGAGAGCCGCCAATATTGCGACGATGCAAAGGGCTTCGAGTATCCCTGCGGTCGGCGGTCTGCCGATGCGCTGGACAGCTTCCTAGCCGCCTCCAGGCCGGTTCAATGCTCTTTCGTTACATGGGATCGTTATGGCCGCTACGTGGGCGATTGCCGGCGCGCGGACGGCTCAGGGGTGGCAGAATGGATGGTCGAGCGCGGTCAAGCGCTCGATTGGCCGAAATACAGCAACGGTGCGTATGCCTCGCAACAGGCGAAGGCCAAGGGGTCAAAGGTCGGCTTGTGGGTAGGATCGTTTCAGCCGCCGTGGGACTGGCGAGCACAGCACAGCGACGACGGGCAAACAACGTCGGCACCGCTATTTGCTCTCGGCAGCGACACCAACGGCTGCCTTATCAAAGGGAACATTTCAGCAGAAGGCGAGCGCATCTATCACGTGCCTGGGCAGAAATATTACAGCGCCACCAAAATCACTGAAGCCAAAGGCGAACGATGGTTCTGCTCAGAAGCAGACGCCGTGGCGGCTGGGTGGCGGCGATCAAAGCGATAGCCCGACAGATGGGAATTTGAGCACGGCGGGCAGCTGCACCGCCAGTTCGCTTGATTTGCCCCCTTTTTCCTGCAACTCACCCAACTTCACAACCAGCCCCAAGCTTTGCACCATGAGCCGACCGAAGAAACAGCACTTTGTTCCCCGTTTCTACCTTGCAAATTTTGTCGACCCGGAGGGGAAAGTGTGGACCTACGACAAGCGCGAAGGGAGCGCCCGCGCCGATCGCGCTGAGAATACGGCCGCAGAGACGAATTTTTATTCAATCAAAGGCCTCGATGGAGAATACAACGATCAGCTTGAAGAATGGCTTGGCAAGGTCGAGTCCGCCGCCGCGCCCTTATACCCGAAATTGCTGAGAGGAGAGACACTAAAAGGGCAAGAGCGCTTCGATTTCTCATTGTTTGTCGCGACTCTGTACACACGAAGTCCCGCAATGCTGAATGCTACTGCACGCCTTTATGGAGATATGATCCAGGCTGTTGGAAACGTGGGTTTTAGCGACCGCGGGCGGCTAGATGAAACCTTGGATAGGATGGAAGCAGAGCGAGGGGAAAAGAAAACCACCAAAGAAGAACGTGAGAAACTCTTTGAATTTTTCAATGACAAGACTCGATACACGATGTCGGTTGATAGACGCGCCGGCCTAATGTCGATTTCAGCCGCTGCTCCGTTGACCGATATCCTGAACGATATGAGCTGGATTGTAGTCGAACCAATGCGCCAACTTCTAATCACGAGCGATAGCCCAGTTGTGAGAATTACCCCAACAGAGTACGTGCACCGTTCCTATGGCGACGGAGGATTTGCGCACAAAAAAGCGTTTGTGACCCTCCCGCTTGCCCCCACTAGAATGCTCGAAATGTATTGGGGGGAACAGCGCTCTCCAGGCGTCCAACCAGCGCCGAAGGAACGGGGGAGGCTCTATAATCGCCAGCGGGCTCACTTTTCTGAGCGCTACTTGTATTCTAGCAGGCAGGACGCCGGTATCCTGCGACTAGGCGCCAAACACAAAGCTGCGGGTTTGCGAATTGACGTGGGTCACCCAGGCAAGCGAGTCCCGATCGAAATCAAGCGTAAGTTGGACGGCAGAAGCTAGACGGAGGGCCGCTCCGCCGAGCAGGCCGAAATCACCCTTGCGATTACCCTAGCCGCAGCCATCGGTACTGCGGGGATCGCTGATCGTTGCATTCATTGGGAGTTCGCCCACTGTTTGCCGGGCCGGCGTCTGTTTGGATATTTGATGCTCAATGCGGAGCAAGCTCACTATTGCTTGAGCGTGGGTTCGCGAGCAGCGACCAAGCATCGCGATGGGGATCCAGCCAGCCTGCTCCCCGCCCAATTAAGATCCCCATTTTGTCGTAATCAGGCAGGAACCGCCTAAATGGCGGCCGCCGCACGAACCGCAATTGGCTTGGATGACGGCGACTGGCCATGCGCTGCTCGGAATGGCGCTGATTCTCAAGCGGCAATACGAGTTGGCAGCCTCCCATTTGGAACGAGCCATCAGCCTAAACCCCGCCAATGCCACTGCGATGGCATACCATGCAGAGTTGTTTCTTCGAAACGGTGATTTCGCGCTAGCGCTCAAGACGATGGATGAGTTGCTTCAACGCGATCCAATTCCGGCGACATGGCACTGGGAAATCCGAGGCATGGCTCTGCTAATGCTGCGACAATATCAGGAAGCAATCTTGGCGTTTTCCCGGCAGGCCCACCCGTTTTGGTACATTCATGGCTATCTGGCGATGTGCCAGGCACGCCTTGGGCATCTAGGTGAGGCGAAGGCTGAGATAGAGAAGCTGCGACAAGAATATCCGGGCCCTGCTGCGGCATTGGCTGTCGCTTCGTCGCGCGAGAGAAGGCGTGACCCAGTTCTAGGTGGAGTCAGTTCGAGGAGATCGGCTGGCTTCGCGCCCTACTCCGCCGGCGTTCTCTCCAGCGCGGGCGCGGCCTTTCGGCCAAAGCGCTGGACGACGAAGCGGCCCGCCTTCTGGCCGGGGACCTCGATCAGAGTGTAGGTGATCCAGGACAGCAAGGTCACCGTCGGCAGCACCACGGCAAAGACGATCGCGAAGCGCAGCGGCGCCGCCAGCTCGTTTCGGTATTCGCTGATGACGAAGGCCGCGACGGGCTGCAGCACCAGCAGATGAATTAGGTAGATGCTGAAGGAAAGCTCTCCCATCAGATGAAAGAACCGGTTGCTGAGCGTCACGGCGATCGCCCGCGCCAGCGTTCCCGCCTTTCCCGGCAGCATGCGGTAGAGAACCAAGGCAAAGAAGCCCGCCACCAGCGCTTCGCGCACCAGGAGCTTGCCCAGCCCGTAGTCGCCGCCAAAGGGCAGCGCCGCCAAAAGCATGGCCAATGCCAGATAGAGGAACGGCCTCGGCTGGGTTTGATGCACAACGCCCGCCAGCAGCATCCCGCATAGGAATATCTGCATCTTCAGCGCCAGAAAGGACGGCATCGGAAAATGGACCGACAACAGCCGCATCGCAAACACGATGGCGCAGCCGACGGCCGCGACCAGGATGGCGGTCGTGATCCAGTCCAGCCTGCGCACCAGCAGCATGACGGCCGGGAACACGGCATAAAACTGCATCTCCAGCCCCAAGCTCCAGTCGGGCAGCGGCGTGCGGTAGGCGAGGTTCGGCACCAGTCCGAACAGGAAGGTGAGATGGGCAACGATGTTCTTCAGGCTGCCGTCGAGATAGCGTTCTGGCGCCTGCTGCGATCTCGAGAGGAAATCGTCGATGATGATCCTGCAATCGTAGAGATAGGGGCCAAGCGCCAGCGCCAGGAAAAGCATGACGTAGAACAGCGGCGCGATCCGGAAATAGCGACGCGTCCAGAATTTCAACCAAGTTTCCGGCCTTTGCCAGGGCTCCTTGTCTTGGCGCAGCTGATAGTGGAACACCATCAGGAAGCCGGACAGCATGATGAACAGGTCGACGCCAAGATCCGGCTCGCCGACGATGGGAACCTGCCAGCCGGTCAGAAGCAGGCAGTGCCCGACCAGCACCCAGATCGCCGCAAGCGCGCGAAGCCCGTCCAGGCATTCGATGCGCGATGACCTGATGATGCTGGATTCATAGCTAGCCATGCTGCACTGCAGCATGGCGCTTGCGGAGCAATTGTCAACCCGCCGAGAGATGACGAATTGCCATTGGCGGCGCGCGATTTTTGAAGCCATTGTCTCGGAAGTCGAGCAACTTCTGAAATACCTCGAGTTGCCCGCCGAAATTGCGCGCTAGATACCGCACCATCTTGGGGCTGTTCAGCAGTCGGTCAAAATAGCTTGTAGCGGCGATCAGGTTGAGCATTCTTGCACCGTAGGTGTTGGCAGCGTTCAGATAGTCACGGCTGACCTTGGCAAGGTCGGTTTCCATAGAAGCCATTTGCGAAGGGGAAATACCGTCGAATTGCTTTCTGTCAGCCGATGGACTGGTGAGAAGCGACAGTGGTGTGAGCGCGATCAAGACCCTGGCGCTTCGAAATTGCACGCTGTCCAACGCTATCATGAGCCGAACAATTTCAATCTGCCGGCTCGGTACTGCCTCTCGTAACAAGGCGAAGATCTTCAAAGGCGCGCCAAAATCTTTCATGAGTTCGAGAACTTCGACGCAGATACCTCCGATAAGTTGCGGCTCGGTGCTAGGGGGAAACGTGTTTGGCTGTTTTTCAGCAGCACCGGCATCCGCCTCGCCGCATGGCGCCCTTTGCGTCAACATCGAAGGTAGCGTTGCAAAACCATCCGCCTGCAGCAACGCTCGAAACTCAGCGTCGCGCAAGATCTCGTGAAGGGCAGTGACGGCGCTTTCCATTTGTTGATGGACCGCGCCGGCTTCCTTGATGAAATCCTGCATATCGTCCGATTTGCGCTTGTAGGTCTGCAAGAAGGCAGGGCCAAGCAGCGGGTTCAATGGTCCCTGCAAATCGTCCGTCAGTCGGCTGGCGTGCCGGTTCGTTTGGACGAGGCGGCGAAGTTCAGGCTTCTTCATCTTAAGGCACCTGCCGATATCGGCTCGCGTCTTGCCATCTCCACCACAGGAACAAGCGAAGAGAAGAGGAAGGCATTAAGGCGCACGCCATTTTCGGCCTTCAGCGCGCCGCAGGCAGACTGAGCTTCATGGGCGGGCGCAATCAGGAAGTCGCGAATACTCTGATTGTCGGCCTCCATTCTGATCAAAATCGTCATGTCCGGCCCGATGAGACCCCGCTTCCAGAATGGCCAGCGCGGATATCCGCCGACCATAACCCGGTATTGCGCAATCCAGATGGCCACGGAGAATTCTTGATTGACACGCATAAGCTTTGTTCGGGGATCGTACAGCGCCGACCCACCAACCCTGCCGATGCCCGATATCAAGCTCTCGATCGTTTGCTGCCGGATCTGCTCGAGCCGCCTGCTGATGTCGAGTTTCCGAAAATTCGCCGACCCATCGTATCCGATTAACTGGTAGGCCGCTTTCATGCTTCCAAATCGGTGCATGTAAATGTTGGCTGAACGGCATCCGGGGGCGGCGTCAATAATTGGGCTCGACAGCTTCCCCCGCTCTTTCAGAAGCCTGGTAAGATCGGCCAGCAGTTCCTGATCAGGCGTGAGGTAAGTGCGCGCCTTCTTGATGGCTTGCGCGCGATCAAACAGCGCCCGAGCTACAAGCGGTTCGATAACATTGTCAGCACGGATAAACGCGCTCGGCGGATTCCTTGTGCGGTTGTCCAGAAGCCGATGGGATATCCGGTTCCATACACTGTTGCCGATATATTTCTCGCTGGCCAGGATCGTGCTTACGCACGCTCTCGTCCATGGCCGGCCAAACTCGGTGACCAGGCCGCGCGCGTTTAGAGCAGACGCAATTTCGACGTCCGTCTTTCCCTTTTTCGCGAACTGGTTGAATATCCATCGGACGGTCGAAACTTCACTTTTAGGCCCGGGAACGAGAATGACGCGGTCGCTGGCCAGACCTTTTCGCTCATTGCGATGAAGCATTGCCTTCGGAGTTCCATAGCCGTCGACAAGAAGACGTCTGAGGCCGAAACCGGCGCGACCTCCTCCGCTGAAACCCAGTTTGACTATGCGGCTTTGGCCAGCAAAGACCCGGTTTGACAGCATGCGGCTGTACTCTGCTGCCATGCTGCGCTTGATGGCCTTCAGCACGTCGGAGCCGATACTCCCATCGTTCACGAACAGTTCCGCGCAGAACTCGATCCGCACTCCGGCTCTTTGGCATCGGTATTCATAAGAGGCGCTTTCATCGGTATTCTGAAAGCGTCCCCATCGGCTGACGTCATAGACCACGACTGTTTCGAAATCGGCCTGCCGGCTTTCGATATCTTCGATCAGCCGCCTCAAACCCGGGCGCCCCCAGATGTTGAGCCCGCTTCGGCCAGGATCTTCATATGTGGCAACGATCTCGTATCCCATGACCTCGGCATAGCTGCGGATGGCGTCCCTCTGATTGTCGATGGAGTAGACCTGCCTGTCAGTCGACATGCGCAAATACTGGGCAGCGCGAGCCCTTCGCCTGTCAAAGTCCGGCTCCGCTGCTTTGTCCATCGCCTCGCACCATGGTATTGACCCATCAGTAAAGGCCGGCGCCGCCTGCGATTTGGTTAGGGAAACCTGTCCACTTGTCTTGAGTGACCGGCGACACATTTCGTGAGAAGTCACGCCGCCGTTTGGCCGCAATGCGCCAGCAACTGGCAACCATTCGCTCCAATCCGCGTTTGGGGCTTCAAAGGAGTTCCAAGATGATGATCAGACAAGCCATTGCCGCCGTGCTCATGACTGCCGCTCTGGCAGGCTGCGCGACCCAGACTGAACAGCAGCAGAGGGCGACCACGGGCGCCCTCATCGGCGGCGGCGTTGGTGCCCTCGCCGGTCAGGCGCTGGGTGGCAACACCGAAAGCACGGTCGTCGGCGCCGCCGGCGGCGCCCTGCTCGGCGCCGTCATCGGCCAGTCAACCACGCCACAGCGCCGCGGCGAACAGCTTTGCCGCTACCAGGACCGCCGCGGCCGCATCTACACCGCACCCTGCGACGACCGGTACTACAACAACGACTATTGATCGGTGGACAGGTGGGGATCATTCGATCCCCTCCCCTACACATCCGATTTCAGAAGTGGGCAAAGCTTGTCGCTACGGCCGTTGGCCTCACTGGGCACATCAGGGGTTTCTCAGGCGGCTGATGGACCCGGGTCGTCGAACCCGGTGTCGAAAGCCGCGATGACTTGCTTTGCCGCTGTGTCTTGCGCCTTATCGGAACGATGGACGACGCGCAGAACCGGTCCGTCCGGTCGACACGAACCCGCAGCACTCCCCGCCAACTTCAGTCTCTCGCGCCTTGCGGCTTCTGGCTGATAGACCACTTCATGCACAGTCAGCGTTTCAAGGCCACCGTCCTTTGTTGGAATGGATATGGACTGACCTTCGGCCAGACCAAGCAGCGCAAGGCCGCGCGGATTGGTGATCGGCAAAAGCATGCCAACCAGACCGCGCATCTCGTCATGGGCGACGATGCGGGTTTCGGCAGGGCCGTCGTTCACCCGATAGGCCACGCGGGTACTGAGTGTCACCACGTTTGGCGGGATGTCTTCCCGAAACATTACAACTGCGCTCGAAATCTTCCGTTGAAGTATAGCCGAAAAGGCATCGCCGCGGGCAGATTGGCGCTCCTGCATCACTTCAAGAATGGTGTAGTCCTTGGTGGTCAGATGGCAGCTATCGATAGTGAGCATGGCGCGTCTCCAGCCGGCCCTGTGCAAAGGGATCCGGCATCAAGCAATTGATCGGGTGTGGAAAGTTACCCCTGTGCCGGGCCATGATAGGCCGGCGCAGGGGTCACACTCCCGCGATGAGGCTGCCCGCGTGATTGAAGAGACGGAGGGAAACGCCCATGTCTAGACGCCCTCAGCAATTGTCGAAGACGCTGGCGCGCGCCGATCGGCGACATCGCCTTCCGGAGCGGGCTGGCTCACGTCAAGCACCAACAATTCGTGCCGGCGCCCGGCCCGGGCGGCCCACATGATCGACTGCCCAGCCGAAAGACCGATCAGGGCTGTGCCAATCGGCGTGAGGATCGAAACCTTGCCTTCGGAAATGTCCGCATCGCCAGGGAAAACCAGCGTGACCGTTTTCCGATCGCCGGTGTCGGGCTTGAAGGTCACAGTCGAACCCATACGGACGGTGCCGGCCGAGACCCAGCCATGGGCGACGATGCGCGCGCGCTCGAGTTCGGCGAGCAGCTCATCTGCTGCCTCAGGATTTCGGGCCGCAACGGCGTTAGCGAGGGCCGACAAACGTGCGTGATCCGACTGGGAGATGCGGATGTTCGGCTTGCGCCGGGTTTTCTTGATGTTTTGCATTTGAGAGCTCATGTTTCTGCCTCGCGTCGGGACCCGCCAGGGGTCGTCGACGGTTGTCAGTGCGACGGAAATTTATTGCGGAATGCGCCGATGCTGCAGGGACTGATGCGACCCCGCGCCAATTTCAAATGTCTTTTTAAATATTGACCCCTCGGCTCGGGGCGCATGGCAGCCGAGCCGGGGGTTACGATCCCGCTATGGGGCAAACCCGGAAAAGAAAATCGCGACGGATTTTGGCGACGGTGCTCATACAGCCATAGTTGGGAAATCAATCTACGAAGTCAAGCTGCATCCCGGCGGCCCCTGCACTACAGTGAAGCTCCCGCCTAGTATGCCACTTCGAGATGCGAGAGCATCATTGACCACCGGCGCAATCACTCAGCGTGAGTTTCTCGCGACCCGGAATCAGCAAGCCATCGCCAATTCGGCTTCGAGTGCCGGGACTGCTCCGTTCGCATAGAGAATGACGGCGTCCTCGAATTCACCGGTCGATGGATCCCCGGTTCGGCTGAAAGCAACCACTCCGGCAGAACTCGCCGCCAGTTTCTCGGCCAGGCGGAGAGCGTGCTCCACGCTTTGCACCTCTACGACTTCTCCCGATGTGATCGCCCCTTTGGGCGTCACCTTAAAACTCTGAACCACAAAATACGTGACCAACGCCGCCTCCTTTGCGCGTCAATCTGACTCACTGTGGGGAACAAAACAAGTACAAACAGCAGGCGCGACTGCGACAAATCACAAGCCACCACACTCCTTTCTTACCTACCGTACTTGACAATGTAGGTAGGCACTACCTACCATATCAGCATCTAGGAGACCAGGCGATGTCAGCGATTGAAAAGCAGCTGCGTCAGCAGATCGGGATGTCCCGACAAGCAGAGTATCAGCACCGCCGCTACGGGCGTGAAGCGACGCGCCTTGAGGCTGCGGCCTTCGCCGCAGCCCTGCTGTTCTGCGCCGCCATCACCATCGGTCTTGTCTGAAACGTCCAAACACAAGGAGTCCGCTTTGTTTTCATCCAACCGACCTTCGCCTCAGACCCGCCGCGATCTTCCGGAGACGGCTGTCGATACTCACCCGCGCTGCCTGGAAATGGCGGAAGCCATGCGCGACCTGTTTGCGGTCGCTGGTGGGGTTAGGCCGGAAGACCTCGTGCGGGCCGGCTTCACGACCGCAGAGATCATCGAGTTCCGCGACAGCGCCGCAAATATGGCAGCACTCGCCAGCACCAAGCAGATCACCGTTCGGCCCGATCTCCTGGAGGATATGATCGAGAAAGCCCGGCATGCGGCGCCGAACCGTCCGCCGCTGCCTGGCGATGCGCAGCCTACCCAGAGCCTGTTGCAGGTCTGGGGCGAATATTGCGCCTCGCGCGGCGCCCTGCTTCTCGATCCGTGGTCCGGCCAGCGGGAACGCTGCATTTCGGTGCTGGCGGGCTATCTCGACCGCCTGCCGATCTTCCCGACAATCAGGGCCAACGTCATCAAAGCGGTAGAGGCGGCCATGCCGCAGGTGCACCAATGAGGGCGGTCGGCATGGCCAACCGACCCTCCACTATTCCAACATTCAAGCCTGATGGTTCGGCTTTCGATCTTCTGGATCCGAAGGCATCGGACATCAGCTTCGCGGACATGGCAAACACGCTTTCAAAGCTGGCGCGTTTCAACGGCCTCTATCGCTGCCCGGCCTACCCTGTGGCGCAGCATTGCGTGATGGGTGCCGACGCGATGTTTCGAGAAACAGGCGACGGCGTAGCTGCCGGCTATTTCCTGCTGCATGACGGACACGAATACGTTCTGGGCGACTTCACCAGGCCGGCTGTCGACCTGATCCAGCATCACATCGGCAAGCTTGCCTCAGACGCCGGACTGGATGGCGATGATTTCGTCCAGCGACTGGCCCATCGTGCCATCGCCTCGGTAAAGCGCAGCATCGACGACGCGATCTATCAGGCTGCGGACCTGCCCGACATCGAGTCCGTGCCGACCTACTCCCAAAAAATCCGCGATATGGACGATCGAATGCTGATCGCTGAAGCCGCCGCTCTGTTCGGTGCACGGCCCGACAGCGCCTGCCTGCCACGCATATCGCTGCCGCCGCCGAAGCTCGTCGGGGCGATAGAGCCCTGGGGCGCCATGAAGGCGGAACTCGCTTTCCTCGACCGCCTGCAGCGGTATCTCGGAATATTGGCGAGGCCCACCTGAATGCATGAACGAACCGTTTCTCTACCACCCAGACGCATGCTCTCGGCGGCAGAGGCCGCCGAGTATTGCGGCGGCAAGTCGGTGGAATGGTTGAAGTCGCATGTACGGGTTGCGCCGACCAGGATCGGCAGCCTGGTGCGCTATGATGTGCGGGCGCTTGACAAGTGGTTGGACAGCCGGAACGCTTCGGCGCCGGCGAGTGGGGATGATTGGTTGGGGTTGCTCGATGAGGATTAAGATTACAGGGCTCAAGCGCTACAAGGATCGGCTGGGCATCGAGCGGATCTATCACCGCAAGAGCGGCACGCCGATCGACACCAGACTGACCGGGCAGGCGCTGGCCGCGGAGGTCGATCGGCTCGACAAGCTGCACGCGCCAAAGACGGTCGCCAGTGGGACGCTCGGCGCCCTGCTCGAAAGCTACAAGAAATCGCCGAAGTTCACGGACCTCGCGCCCCGTACCCGCTCCGACTATCAGCAGTACATGGACCATCTGAAGCCGATCGCAGCCACCCCGCTGTCGCTGATCGATACGGCCTTCATGGCCAAGCTTCGCGACAAGACGGTCAAAAAGCGGCGCGGCGCCTTCACCAATCACATGATGGCGATGCTCTCCTCGGCGTTCAAGCACGGCAAGGAATACGGGCTGGTGCCGTCGAACCCCTGCCTCGAGCTTGAGAAGGCCAAGATCGCCGCCGACAGGCGCAAGGAAAACCGGCCTTGGACCAGGACAGAGCGTATCAATGTGCTCGCGGCGGCACCGCTTCATTACAAGGTGCCGATCGCCCTGGCACGCTTTCTCGGCATGCGCCGGGGCGACATTCTGCGCCTGCCACGCATGGCGTATCGCGACGGCTACATCTCCTTCCGCGCCTCGAAGAACGGCAAGCTGATGAAGCTGCCGGCGCTCGGCGAATTGAAACGGATCCTCGACGAGGCGCTGCAAGCTTGGCCGGTCGCCGAAATCGACGTCACGATGCTTTACCTCAATTCGCAACGCAAACCATGGACCGAGATGGGTTTCTCCGCCTCGATCGGCAAATTCTTCGACCAGTGCGTCTCGCGCGGCCTGGCCAGCAAAGGCCTGACCATGCACGGCCTGCGCCATTCCGTGGCCACAGACCTGCGCGAGCTGGGCTACCGGCTGGAGGACATCAAGAACTTCCTCGGCCAGGAGACCGTCGAGATGGCCGAGCATTATTCTTCGAGCGCAGACGTCTCAGGGGTCTTGATCGACATGGCGAATGTGATACAAGCCAGCCCGAAACGAGAACGAGTTCTGTCTAACTCGCGCAGGAAAAGTGTCTAACGGCTTTTCCCTCGTTCGGCCAAAGCCTTGGAAAACAAGGCTTTTTGGGGAATAGGTTAACGGTAGACCCACGGACTCTGACTCCGTTAGTCCTGGTTCGAATCCAGGTTCCCCAGCCAAGGCACGTCATGCCCACTGACAGCCAGTACATCCTCGAACGCATCCGCCAGGGATGCGTGGAGTTGTCCGACGACGAGTTCGCCATCGACAGGCTGGCAAAATATGTCGGCAACGGGAGAATCCGCTGGCATGTCGAGTTCCGTGGGCATCGCATCGAGCTGACAACCGGCCAGATCAAGAAGCAGCCTACCTTTCGCAGGAAAATCCTCGAACAGGCTGGCGTGCTGCCGCCGCAGCGTACCGGTGCCGACTACCGGCGATGGGCACTCGATCTGAGGCGAAATGCCATCGAGCTTCCCTGGCGCGACAGGCCGGTCGATGCGGGTTTTGCCATCGACCGGCTGACCAGCCATGGGGATGGGCGCTGGACGGTGGAATACCAGGGCAAGGCGATAAAGTTCACGACGACCAAACTGCGCCGGCAACTCAGTTTCCGCAAACGCATGCTGGCCAAGGCCAAGGTGCTGCCGCCCGAATTGGCGCCGGCTGCCTATCGCAAGTGGATGGACTCGCTCATGCAAAACGCCACAGAGGCGGTACCGCAGGCCGGCGAAGCTTCGGCGACGGAGAAGAGTTGGCTTGACGACCTGCCGGAGCTGGCCGGCTGGGAAGATGAAGCGCCGCCCGAGAATTGATTGGGTTCCAATGATCATGAAATCGGGCGATGCTTCTCCGGAACTGCGCGATTGGGCAGCGGACGTTCTGGGAATACAGACCGATATCCAAATGCCGGCCAAAACCGCCCAGCGATAACCCTCCCGCCAAGCCTCATATTTCCCCGGCAGGAACTTGGACGCCGCCCAGGCCAGCGGCCGGCGCCGCTCATTCAAGAGCTTGCCTGAGGAGGCGCCGGCCAGGCGGGCATTGGGGTACCCGCCGATGCTACATTAGCATTCGCGCATAGATTCGGTATGGCGCGAACACGGAAGGACGGCTGCCTTCACAGCAGCATTCCGCAATTTTTCCCAAGACCCCGAACCCGCAACGCTGCGATGGTTGAACGCCCAGTGTTTCGGCGCGGCTTGCCCTGGAGACAATCATGACGACGTTTCTCACCGCTCTCGCATCCGAAGGCCCGCCAGCCGACCGGGCGAAAGACATGGACTTCTATGGCTGGTTGATCGGCAGCTGGGACATGGAGACACTCCACCACCGCAACGAGGGCACAATTCAGAAATGGGATGGCGAGTGTCACTTTGGTTGGGTGCTCGAAGGCCGCGCCATTCAGGACATCTGGATCAGGCCCACGCGCCCTGCCCCGTCCACCATGTATGGCACGACCTTGCGCGTCTTCGATCCCGGGATCGGTGGCTGGCACATCATCTGGAGTGATCCGCTCAACCAGGACTATTCGCGCCAGATCGGGCGGGCCGAAGGCAAGGACATCGTCCAGATCGGCGAGGACTCGCGCGGGCTGCAGGCCCGGTGGCGGTTCACCGAGATCACCGCCGACAGCTTTCACTGGATCGGCGAGGAGAGACGAGCGGAGAGCGACCCCTGGCGCGTGACATATGAACATTTCGCGCGCCGGACGGGTTCCTCTAGTGCCCCAGCACCTTGCAAGCTGGGCTAGGTTGGCGAAGTATGGACATAGCCTAGCGCCACCACGATCGACAACAAACGAGTATCTCAAACCCGCCGGTACAAGCGCGCCCAAGAACCTTCACATGTACTGAGCGCGAACAGAGGCTAGACAAGCGAAGATTCCAATAGCATTGTTGGCACTGGGACGGGGCTCGACCGGCAAGCGCAAACGATGCTTGTCGGTGGTTGGCAACTGCTAAACCATACAGCCGTAATTGCCACGGCTGCGAGACCAAGGAGTCCCAAGGATGCCGAACCCAAGCCAAACCAGCGATCAATGGTGGGTCAACGACCAGACGCCGGACAACCCGTACGGCAAAAGCGAAGATTACGGGGCCTTTCTCACCTACCTTGGAGCGCTGGACCGGTCGATAACGCCGGCGATCGCGGCGGGAACGCTGAGGATCAATGTCTCCGAGCTCAATGACCATCCCGAATACAAGGCCGCCGCGATCGGCGCCTTGCAGATGTGGGCCAGTGTCACCCCTTTGAAGTTCGAAATCGTCGACAATGCACCATACAACAGCGCAACGGACTGGATGCAGGTTGTCAGCCCCGAACTGGGCGAAGAGGACGACGGCAGCGCCTATTCCAACGACCGCTATGTCAGCATCGGCCAGCGTTTCCACGACACCGAGGTCAACAAGACGGATATTGGCGGCTATGTCTTCGATTCCTTCATCCATGAATTCGGTCATGAGTTCGGGCTGAACCACCCCGGGCTCTACAATTACAGCGGCCCCGGCGGCGTACAGATCAATTATCTGAACAATGCGACCTGGACCTACGACCGTCAGCAATACAGCGTCATGTCCTATTTCGACGGGATCGATGTCGGTGAAACCAGCCGCTGGTCGGCGTCAACGCCGATGATGGCCGACATCGAGGCGGTCATCCGCCGCTTTTTCTCGACCGTCGACGAGAACGGCGTGCGCACCTATCAGCATATCGATCTCAACACGGGCGACAACGTCTACGGCTTCGGCAGTGCCGTGGACGGCTACCGGCTGACCTCGTCGGGCATGCAGCACGATATCGGTTTTGTCATCCATGACACCGGCGGAACCGACACGATAGACTTCTCCGGCTCGACGGCCGGCACGATCCTCGATTTGCGCGCCGGACAGTTCTCCAGCGTCAACGGCCACAGCAACAATGTGTCGATCTTTGCCGGGCACAACGCCGATGGCACCGATTATTACATCGAGAACGGCATCGGCAGCAGCTATGATGACGTCCTGATCGGCAATGACGGAGCCAACGTGCTGGATGGCCGCGGCGGCGGCGACCGCATGGCCGGCAATGGCGGCGACGACACCTACTTCGTCGATTCTCTCGACGACATCGTGCGCGAGGAAGCGAATGGCGGGAATGACACGGTCGTTCTGCTGAACCGGAACTTGAATATCCGGAAAATCGCCAACGTCGAACACATCATCTACGCCGACGAGTCGACACTCCAGCCTGGAGACGGCGGCACCGAAACCGCACCGACCATCGGCGACAACACGATGACCAGCGTCATCTTCGGCGACAATGGCAACAATACGCTCGACGGCGGCGCCGGCGACGACACGATCTTCGGCCAAGGCGGCGATGATCTCATCATCGGCGGCCGCGACTCGCTCGCCAGCCGCGACATCAACAACACCATCGATGTCGCCGACCTTCCAGACCAGACCGAGAGCGACGACGGCAATGACACGCTCTATGGCGGCCGCGGCAACGATACGATCCTCGGCGGCCAGGGCAATGACATCCTCGACGGCGGCGACGGCGACGATACGCTGAGCGGCCAGGATGGCGTCGATATATTCAGGGGCGGCGCCGGCGTCGACACGGTAGACTTCAGCAAGGAGAGCCCCTTCCAACTGCTCGTCAATCTCGAGACGAACGTTGCCAATGGCGGCACCGCCACCGGCGACACCTTCTACAGCATCGAGAACCTGATCGGCTCCGATGACCGCATCGACCGTTTCATCGGTACGTCGGCGGCAAATCATTTCTGGGGCCGGGGCGGCGGCGACTATTTCAACGGCGGCGGCGGCAACGACATACTGGATGGCGGCAATGACGGCGACATCCTGTACGGTGAAGCCGGCAACGACACGATCATCGGCGGCGCCGGCCAGGACTATCTGGATGGCGGCGCCGGCATTGATACGGTCGTCTACGAAGGCAGTTCCGCCGGCGTGACGATCGACCTCGCCAATGGCACGGCCAATGGCGGCGACGGCGATGGCCCGGTGCAGATCGTCGGGCGCGGCACCGTTATCCGGCACGACATCCTGGTCGGATTCGAAAACGCCGTCGGGTCGTTCTTCGACGACCATCTCATCGGCAACGCCCAGGCCAACAAACTTTCCGGCGGCGCCGGCAACGACACGCTGACCGGCGGTGGCGGCGCCGATATATTGAATGGCGGCGCCGGCAGCGACACGGCGGACTACGCCGACGCGGCCAGCGGGCAAAACCTCAAACTGGGTGGCGGCAAATCCGGCGGCGACACCTATATCTCGATCGAAAATCTGGCTGGCTCGGGCTTCAACGATCACCTGACCGGCGATGGCGCGGCCAATGTGCTGACCGGCCAGGGCGGCGCCGACAAGATCGACGGCGGCGGCGGCGATGACACCCTGCTTGGCGATTTCGCTTATCAGGGCGATGCTCCGCCACGCCCGGGCATGGGCACCGGCTACGCCACGCTCGGACCGGACGCTACCAACAATTCGGTCTCGACCGCCTTCGACATCTCGAACAACTTCTCGCTGACCGCCGACCCCGACATCTTCGATTCGACGACCACCCTTCACACCACCGTCAATGCCACCGGAAACGGCTTGGGCGGATATTACAGCATCAACCTGGCGGCCGGCACGATCATCACTATCGACATCGATGGCATTGCCGACCCCAATGTCCATGACAGCATCGTCAGGGTGCTGGACAGCGATGGCAATATCGTCGCCCAGAACGACGATGGCGGCAACGACCCCGGCTCCAACAACGGCCGCGATTCGAGCACCAGCTTCATCGTTCAGGAAACCGGAACCTACTATATTGTGGAGGGCGAATGGTCGGACTCCGCTCCTGGCGATGGCTGGGTGGAATCCGTGCCGGAGGGCTCGACTTACAAGCTGAACGTATCGGTCGAATTCCCGCCGGCACCAGCTCAGCCGGGCGTTGCGGGCGCCGATACGCTCAATGGCGGCGGCGGCAGCGACCTTTTGGATGGCGGGCTGGCTGCCGATACGCTGACCGGCGGCGCCGGCGACGACTATTTCCGCTTCTCGACAGAACTCGGGAACGGCAATATCGACTGGATCAAGGACTTCAAGGTCGCCGACGATACGATCCTGCTGGACAACCTCATCTTTGCCAGCGTTGGCGGCGACGGCGCCCTCGCTTTGGGCTCATTCTACAAGAGCGCAGCCGGTGTTGCTCATGATGCCGACGACCGCATCATCTACGACACCGACAGTGGAATATTGTCTTACGACGCCGATGGTTCCGGACAGGGAGCAGCCGTTCAGTTTGCACACCTGAACACAAATCTGGATCTTTCGGCTGCAGACTTCATTGTCATCTAACGCGTTGCCGGGAGGGGTGCCGTCAGGCTCCCCTCCCGCATACCCCAGCGCAGTGAAAAGGGAGAGGACGCGATGACCGACCGCCGCACAGTGTTAATGGCCGCCGGAGTTGCGGCAGTCGCCGCGGCCACCGGGGCGGCGGCAGCGCAATCGCCAGATATTCGCGCAACCAATATTCGCGGCGCCGTCACCTTTGTGGGCGGCAAGGCTATCCCGGAAGGTCATCTCGAGATCTATCTTGAGGATCCCGCCATTCAGGACAGTGGGCGACGCCGCGCCGCCAAAACCAGCCTCAAGAGCGAGGGCGGCTCAAAGACGATAGAATTTTCCTTGCCCCTGCCCGCAAGCTCGACCGCTTCACCAACGCTGCAGGTCGTTGCGCGCCTGGAGCGTGCGGACGGCTGGCTGGTGGCGCGGGGCAGCGCGCAGTTCCAGGCCGGCTTGCCCGTCCATGTCACACTCAAGGCAGTTATCTATTGAAGGACGAGATGCCATATCCTGATTGCGAGCCTGCATGCAGCTGACGCCATCGACGCCGCTTACGCTGGTCGGAATCCTGGCGTCCTTTCGACGTGCGTTTTCGGGCATCGTCCTGATGAGCGGGGTCGTCAACGTGCTGACCCTGACCGGCTCGTTCTTCATGTTGCAAGTCTATGACCGCGTCGTTCCGGGTCGCAGCGTGCCGACGCTGGTCGGCCTGGCGGTGCTTGCGGGAACATTGTTCGTGTTTCAGGGAGTGCTGGAGCTGATCCGCTCTCGCCTCATGGTGCGGCTGGGACAGGGGCTGGACGCAAAGCTGAGCCCGTCGGTCTATTCGGCGTTGATGCGCCTGCCGCTGCGCGCCAAGCCTTCCGGCGACGGGCTGCAACCCCTACGGGATCTCGATCAGGTCCGCTCCTTTATCGGCAGTGCCGGACCGACCGCTTTGTTCGACCTGCCATGGATGCCGCTCTATATCGGCATCTGTTTCATTTTTCATTTCTGGATCGGCGTTACCGCGCTTGCCGGCGCCGTTGTCCTGTTTGCACTGACGCTTCTGGCCGAGTTCCGGACCCGCGGCCCGACAAGGATCGCCGGACAGCACGCGGCCGTCCGCAGCACGTTGGCCGAGGCGACAAGGCGCAATGCCGAAGCCATGCAGGCCATGGGTTTTGGCGGGCGTATGGCCGAGCGGTGGTCTGCCGTCAATGCCGAGTACCTGAACGCCCATGCGGCAGCCAGCGATGTCGCGGGAACGCTTGGCACGATTTCCAAGATCCTGCGGTTGATGCTGCAATCGGCAATGCTGGCGATCGGCGCTTATCTGGTCATCAAGCAAGAGGCGACCGGCGGCATCATGATCGCAAGCTCGATCATGATGGGCAGGGCGCTGGCTCCGATCGAACTGGCGATAGCGCATTGGAAGGGTTTCATTTCAGCGCGGCAAAGCTGGGCACGCCTGAAGCAGCTTCTGTCCGCGCTGCCGGAAGGCGCAACCGGCGTGACCCTGCCCGCGCCTGTCAGCGCGCTGGCGGTCGAGAATGTCAGTGTCGCGCCGCCGGGCGAACGCACGCCGGTGGTGTGGGATGCAAGTTTTTCACTGGCCAGGGGAGCGGGCCTGGGGGTCATCGGCCCGAGTGCTTCCGGCAAATCATCGCTGGTGCGTACGCTTGCAGGTGTCTGGCTGCCGGCGCGCGGCGCCGTGCGGCTGGACGGCGCGACGCTTGACCAGTGGCCGGCCGACGAGCTGGGTAAACATATCGGCTATCTGCCGCAGGATGTGCAGTTGTTCGACGGCACGATTGCGCAGAACATCGCCCGCTTCGACCCGGATGCGTCGTCCGACATGGTGCTTGCGGCAGCCAAGGCCGCCGGCGTGCATGATCTCGTCGTGCATCTGGCCGACGGTTACGACACGAAGGTTGGCGAAGCCGGCGCCTCGCTGTCGGCAGGGCAACGGCAGCGTGTCGCCCTTGCCCGCTCTCTTTATGGCGATCCGTTCATGGTCATCCTGGACGAGCCGAATTCCAATCTCGACTCGGAGGGTGAAGTGGCCTTGTCCGCAGCGATCCAGGGCATCAGGGAACGCGGCGGCATCGTTATCGTCGTCGCGCACCGGTCCAGTGTGCTGGCCAATGTCGATACGGTGCTGGTGATGGCCAATGGCCATGTGCAGGCCTTCGGTCCGAAGGACGAGGTGCTGAACAAGGTCTTTCGATCCGCCGCGCCGCTCAAGGTCGTTGCCGCCACGGAGAGAGGCGTTCCGGCATGAGCGAGGACATATCCGCTTTGCATCATCGGCAGGTCCGCCGCTATCTCGTGGCCGGCGTTGCTACCTGTCTGCTGCTTGTCGGCGGTGTCGGCGGCCTGGCGGCAGTGACCAGGATGTCGGGTGCGGTGATCGCAGCCGGCCGGCTGGTGGTCGATTCCAATGTAAAGAAGATTCAGCATCCGACGGGCGGCGTGGTCGGCGAGATCAGGGTGCGTGAAGGCGACCGGGTCAAGGCGGGCGATATTCTGGTGCGGCTGGATGAAACGACAACACGCGCCAATCTGGCGATCGTCTCAAAAGGTCTGGATGAGTTTTATGCACGGTTGGCGCGCCTGGAGGCGGAGCGTGACGGCAAGGACACGATCAGCTTTCCGGACGTTTTGACATCGCGGCGCGACGAAGCCGGTGTCGCCGCATCGATGGCCGGAGAACAATCGCTGTTCGATTTCCGGCACCAGGCGCGGTCTGGCCAGCGATCGCAATTGCGCGAACGGATCGCGCAGTTGAAGCAGGAGAGTGCCGGCCTGACCGAGCAGCTGCAGGCGAAACGCCGCGAGATCGAGCTGATCCAGATCGAGCTGGAAGGTGTGCGGTCGCTCTGGCATCGCAAGCTGATAGGAATCGACCGCATGACGTCGCTGGAACGGGACGCGGTGCGGCTCGAAGGCGAGCATGGCCAGTTGACCGCGGGAATTGCCCAGGTGAAAGGCAAGGCGTCCGAGATCGAACTGCAGATCATCCAGATCGACCAGGATCTTCGCAGCGAGGTCGCGACCGATTTACGCGATACCCAGGGAAAGATCTCCGAGTTCGTCGAACGCAAGGTAGCGGCCGAGGACCAGTTGAAGCGCATCGATCTGCGCAGCCCGCAGGATGGCGTGGTGCTGCAGTTGGCGGTGCATACGATCGGCGGGGTCATCACCCCCGGCGAACAGGTGATGCAGATCGTACCGGTGACGGACGACCTGACCGTTGAAGCGCATATCGCACCGCAGGATATCGACCAGGTGACGATGGGCCAGAATGCGATTTTGCGCCTGTCGGCGTTCAATCGGCAAACCACGCCGGAGCTGACCGGGACGCTGTCGCGGATCTCGGCCGATCTCACCGTCGAAGAGCGCACCGGAGCAGCCTTCTATGTGGCGCGGGTGACGCTGCCGAAAACGGAGGTCGCCAAGCTGCGCGGGCTGGCGCTGGCGCCGGGCATGCCGGCCGAGGTGTTCTTCCCGACGGGCGACCGGACGATGCTTTCCTATCTGGTGAAGCCGCTGTCGGATCAGATCCAGAAAGCTTTCCGGGAAGAGTGAAGCCGCACGTTTGAGAGCTGAAGCCTCGGGACCGGCTGGTTGCCGGTCCCCAAGGGGTAGCCCCTACTCCGCCGCCTCGTAGCCTGCGATGCCCTTGATCTCGAGGAAATCCTCGAGGCCGTATTCGGCGTATTCGCGACCGTTGCCGGATTGCTTGTAGCCGCCGAAGGGCAGGCCGGCGTCCCATTGGGGATAGTTGATGTAGACGTTGCCGGTGCGCATGCGGGCGGCGACTTCGCGGGCCTTCTGAATGTCCTTGGCCTGAATGTAGGAGGCCAGGCCATAGACGGTGTCGTTAGCGGTGCCGATCGCCTCTTCCACTGTGTCGTAAGGCATGATCGCCAGCACCGGTCCGAAGATTTCCTCGCGTGCGATGCGCATGTCGGGCGTGACATCGCCGAACACGGTCGGGCGGACATAGTAGCCGCGGTTGAGTTCGGCCGGACGGCCGGGGCCACCGGCAACGAGCGTCGCGCCTTCATCTATGCCGGCCTGGATCAGGTCCTGGATCTTGTCGAACTGGATCTGGCTGACCACCGGGCCGAGCTTGGTACCGGCCGCATCGGCCGGGCCGACGGTCAATTTTTCGGCCGCCGTCTTGGCGTAGCCGGTCGCCTCATCATGGCGGTCGCGCGGCACGAACATGCGGGTTGGCGCGTTGCAGGACTGGCCTGAGTTGCTGAAGCAGCCGGCGACGCCCTTGCTCACCGCCTTTTCAAGATCGACATCGGGAAACAGGATGTTGGCCGACTTGCCGCCGAGTTCCTGATGCACGCGCTTGACCGTCTCGGCGGCCGCCTTGGCAACCAGGATGCCGGCGCGGGTCGAACCGGTGAACGACATCATGTCGACATCGGGATGGCTGGACAGCGCCTGGCCGACGCCCGGGCCGTCGCCATTGACGAGGTTGAAGGCGCCCTTGGGAACGCCGGCCTCGTCGATGATTTCGGCAAAGATGATGGCGTCGAGCGGCGCGATTTCCGAGGGCTTCAGCACCATGGTGCAGCCGGCGGCGAGCGCAGGACCGACCTTGCAGGTGATCTGGTTCAGCGGCCAGTTCCACGGCGTGATCAGGCCGACGACCCCGATCGGCTCCTTGACGATCAGCGACGAGCCCTTGACTTGGCGAAATTCGAACGACTTCAGCACCTCGGCCATCTTCCGCAGATGTGCCAGGCCGATGCCGACCTGGCTGTCGAGTGCCATCTGGCGCGGCGCGCCCATCTCGCGCGATACGGCCAGCGCCAGATCGGCGCTGCGCTTCTTGTAGACCTCGATTATGCGGTTGAGGATATCCAGGCGCTCCTCGACCGAAGTGAAGCCGAATGTCTCAAAGGCGCGCTTGGCGGCCGCAACCGCCTTGTCGACATCGGCCTTTGAGCCGAGCGAAATCTGCGCGAAAGCATCTTCGTTTGACGGGTCGATGACGTCGAGTGTGCTGGGCACGACAGGATCGACCCACACGCCGTCGATATAGAACTGCAGATTGTGTGACACGGGCTTCTCCTCGGGGGATTTCTGAATTGATGGGGGGCGATCGCCGGATCGTCGTATCGGTTCAGGAATAGCGATGGGGCAAGAGCGATGTCAAACGCAAGGGCGGGCGATTGAGCCTACGGCTACAGAAGCGTGTGCCCCGCCGCGACCAGAAGCCCCCTTGCCGCGGCTTCATCCTTGGCTTTGACGAGCAGATGGTCACCATCGAAGGTGGATACCAGAAAAATGCCGAGTTCGTTTTCCGACAATGGTTTTATCACCGACAGGACGATGCCTGTTTCGTCGAAGGCAAAGGGACCTTGGAGTTTCAGGGCGACCCAGTCCCTGTCATGCTTCACCCCGTCCGGCACCCGATCCTGCAGGCAGACAACCGAAAGCTCGTCGTCGGTCCTGGTAATGCTGACGAAGCCCGGCCCGTCCGCCCAGCCGGGAATGCTGTCTTTTGCTTCGAGGCGCGAAACGGCATACCGCCCCGAGAGCGGCTTCAACCGGACCCTGACTGCCATCCGATCCTCCCTGTTATCGGCCATTACCCCAGTTTCTTGCTCATATAGACCGTGATGCCGTTCATGAACGGCTCCTCCCGGTCGATCGTATAGCCATGCCGTTTGTACAACAACACATTGGCCATGAAGGCGCCATTGGTCAGCAGGCGCAGCTCGAAGCAACTGGCCTCCAGCGCCTTCTGCTCCGCCCGTTCCAGCAGCAGCCGGCCGATTCCCCTGCCCTGCGCCTCTGGCGCGACGCAGACATTCTCGATCCAGAGATGATCGTCGGCCAGCATGGTCTCGATCATGCCGACGATGCGGCCATTTTCGATGGCGAGATCGAACGGATGTTCGGCGACCGCCTTGTCATAGTCGGCGCGCATCGGCAGCGGCTCGCGGCCGATCAGAGGCACCCATTTGGCATAGGCGGCACGCACAATGTCCTTGATGGCAGCAGCGTCCGCCGGTTGGGCCGGCCGAAACAGGATGGAAGAATTGGACATGGCAAAGGCTCCAGACATGAAAACCCCGCCGGCAGACATCGCGGGCGGGGCTGGAACGAACGAACCGATTTAGTGTGCCGGTCTTTGTCGTCGCGCCTTGCCGCTCCGCACTGTGCAGAGGCGACGTCGCTGGGCGATGGCGAGCGAGAAAATGGACATGACGCCACGCTGGAGTGCAAGACGCAGAGCGTCAAGCTGCATAACCGAGCCAGTCATTACGTTGCATGGCACAGGCAAGATTGAAGGCATTGCCGACCGTTCGCAAAAATCGATCATTCCAACAAGAACAATTCGTTGGAAAGATCGATTCTGGAATGACATTCTCCTGAGGTACTTGCCCGGAGAATTGCATTGTCTTCCGCCGCCCAGCTAGCGAACGACATTCCGATCAGCATGATTTCCGCCGACCTGGCCGTGGGCCGGAAGCGGCTCGGTTCCGTGTGGAATGGCGTCATCCCCGGGATCGTGCTGGTGGCGATGATTACGGGGGTGGCCTTCTCGGCCCATAATGTCTCCGGCTTCGCGCTGTTCAGCCCGATGATCCTCGCCGTCGTCGCCGGCATGATCTATTCCAACGTGCTCGGCACGCCCGCCCACGCCAAGGCCGGCATTGCATTCTCGCAGAAGCGCCTGCTGCGCTTTGCCATCGTGCTGCTCGGCTTTCAGCTGACGCTCGGCCAGGTCGTCTCCATCGGCGCCGGCGGCGTCGGCATCGTGGCGCTGACCCTTGGAGCGACCTTCGTCTTCACCATTACGCTTGGCCGGCTGATCGGCGTCGACGCCAAGCTGGCGCAGCTGATTGCCGCCGGCACCTCGATCTGCGGCGCTTCGGCGATCGTTGCCACCAACATCGTCACCGATGCGCGCGACGAGGACGTCACTTATGCCGTCGCCTCGATCACGCTGTTCGGCACCGTCGCCATGCTCGGCTTTCCGCTGCTGGCGCCGGTGCTCGGCCTCGACCAGCACGCATTCGGCCTGTGGGCCGGCGCCTCGATCCACGAGGTGGCACAGGTCATCGGCGCCGGCCTCCAGAACGGCGCCCAGTCCGGCGAGATCGCCACCGTCGCCAAGCTGACCCGCGTCGCCCTGCTGGCGCCGATGGTGATCGCGCTCGGCCTGATGGCGCGCCGCAAGAGCAATGGCGATCGCCCAAGCGACCAATCCGGTGCGCGGCCGCCGATACCGTGGTTCGTCGCCGCTTTCGTCGCCGTCGTGGCGCTGAACAGCCTGGTTGCCGTGCCGGCCGAAGTGAAGTCGGCCATGGCGTTCGCCACCACCATCATGCTGACCATGGGGCTCGCCGCCATGGGTCTGCAGGCCAACATTTCGCAACTGCGCTCGCGCGGCCTTCGCCCGCTGGCGCTCGCCTTCTGCGCCTTCCTGTTCATCGGAGGCTTCAGCCTGATGCTGGTGAAGTTCGCCTAGTCCTCGAACGAACTCGCCGCGACATAGATCGCGGCCAGCGCTTCGATGCCGGCCTGGTCGTCCTTGTCGAAGCGGCCGGGCGTCGGGCTGTCGAGGTCGATCAGGCCGAAGACGCCGTCATTGTCCCTCAGCAGCACGACGAGTTCCGAGCGCGAGTCAGCGTCGCAGGCGATGTGGCCGGCAAATTCATGCACGTCCTTGACCAGCATCGACATTTCGAGATCGATCGCGGTGCCGCACACGCCCTTGCCGACGGCGATGCGCACGCAGGCGGGTTTGCCCTGGAACGGTCCAAGCACCAGCTCCTCGTCGGACGCCAGGAAATAGAAGCCGGCCCAGTTGAGATCGGGCACCATCTGGAAGATCAGCGCCGATGTGTTGGCGGCGTTGGCGACGGAGTCGCTCTCGCCTTCCAGCAGCGCCTTCAACTGGGTGGCCAGTTCGCGGTAGAAAGCCGGCTTGTCGGTGCTGTCGATGGTCTGGGCCGCAAACATGGCGTCGTCTCCATTGCCGGCGGGCCAAAAAGCCCGCTACATTTCCTGTCTGCCACCAATGACGCTCCCGGGAAATACACAATTGTGAATACCGACCGTGCCAGCCAAACACACGACCGGGCGCAACCCGCAGCGAGCGAAGGTCCCCTCACCTTCGCCGTGCTGGTCTTTCCCGGCTTTCCGATGATGGCGTTCAGTTCGGTGATCGAGCCATTGCGCGCCGCCAACGTGCTGGCCAAACGCGATTGTTACCGCTGGGTGATCGTCGGCGCCGACCAGGGAACGGTCGAGGCGTCCAACGGGGTTGTCATACAACCGGGATTCTCAGCGTTCGGCGCGCCGAAGGTCGACCGCATCGTCGTCTGCTCGGGCGGCAATGCGGACTTGCTTGTCGCGGACGATGCGGTTGCCTGGATCCGCAGGAGCCTGCGCACCGGCGCTCACATAGGCGCGGTGGCCGACGCCGCCTTCTTCCTCGCCAGGGCCGGCCTGCTCGACGGCCATGCCTGCACCTTGCACTGGACCAGCCAGGCGGCATTCACCGAGGCCTTCCCGGATATCGAGCTCCGGCGAGATCTCTACGTCATCGACCGCAAGCGCTTCACCTCGGCCGGTGGCGTCGGCAGCCTCGACATGATGCTGGAGATCATCACCAACGATTATGGCGGCGAGCTCGCGGCGGGCGTTGCCGAATGGTTCGTGCACAGCCCCTTGCGCTCGAGCGTCGACCGCAAGCTGATGCCGCTGCGCCTGCGCACCGGCGTCCAGAACGAACTGGTGCTGTCGGCCATCGCCATCATGGAGGATGCGGTGGAAGAGCGGCTTGGGATGACCGAGTTGGCGGCAAGGCTCGGCGTCTCCTCCGACAAGCTGGAGCGTAATTTCCGCAGCGAGCTCAGCATCTCGCCCAATGGATATTACCGACGCCTCCGGCTGCGGCGCGCCGCCGACCTTTTGGCCCATTCGACGCTGATGGTGCGAGACGTGGCGCTGGCCTGCGGCTTTGCGTCCATGTCAAGTTTTGCCCGAGCGTTTCGCGAGGAGCATGGGCACGCGCCGAAGGCGATGCGGCGGCATTAGGGACGCTTATCGGCCACGCCGAGTTCCCGCCCACCCCCCTCTGCCCTGCCGGGCATCTCCCCCGCAAGGGGGGAGATTGGGAGCTCGGCGGTTTTCGCAAATCACCAACGCTGGGGTGCTGACGCGGCCAGCGAAGCTGCTAATCTCCCCCCTTGCGGGGGAGATGGCCGGCAGGCCAGAGGGGGGTGTGACGGATCGTTGCCGAACGACTTCTACTGCGGCATTTCGCACGACATCTGCGGATTCTCGCACAGACATTCTGCGGTTCGTAGCTATGTTCAGGCCTTCAGGAGGCGCACCCAATGAGCATCGTCGTTTTCGACCCCGACAGCACCGTGGATGTGGATTTCAAGGACCGCATGCGCCACCCGGTCGCGGCTGACTCCGCCGGCGGCATGTGGCTGTCGGACACCGAGCCGTCCTTCATCGATGCCGACGCCTTGCGCAAAGGGCGGCTGGCGAAACTGCGCGGCTGGATGCGCGAGGCGGGCTATGGGGGCGTCGTTTTGTTCGACCCCTACAACCAGCGCTACGCCACCGGCTCGCGCAACATGTTCGGCTATTTCCTGCGCAACTCAACGCGCTATTTCTTCATCCCGACCGACGGGCCGATCGTGCTGTTCGAGTACCCGCAGAGCTACCATGTCTCGATGGTGCTCGACACGATCGACGAGGCGCGGTCGTCCAAGCTGGTGTGGTCTTCGGTGTCGGGCCGTGACGACGAGACCGCCGGTCCCTTCGCCGACGAGATCGCCGAGCTTTTGAAGAAGCACGGCGGCGGCTCGATGAAGCTCGGGCTCGACCGCTGCAGCCATTTGCAGGCGCTGGCGCTGGAAAAGCGCGGCTGCGACGTCAGGGATTGCCAGGGCGAAATCCTGGCTGTGCGAGCCGTGAAGACACCTGAGGAAGTAAAATGCCTGCAGGTGTCGATGGCCGGCGCGGAAGCCGCTGTTTATGCCGTGCGCGAGGCGATCAAGCCCGGCGTCTCCGAAAACGATCTGTTCGCCATCATGTATGGCGAGGTGATCCGCCAGGGCGGCGAGTTCATCGAGACGAGGCTCCTCACCTCGGGACAGCGCACCAATCCCTGGTTCAACGAGGCCAGCGGCCGCAAGATCCGGCCGGGCGAGCTTCTGGCGCTCGATACGGACACGATCGGCTGCTATGGCTATTATTCCGATTTTTCGCGCACCTTCCGCTGCGGGCCGGGCAAGCCGACCGACTATCAGAAATCGCTTTACCGCATGGCACACGACCAGGTTCAGCACAACATTTCGATCGTCAGGCCGGGCATGGCTTTTCGCGAGATCGCCGAAAAGGCGTGGAAAATCCCGGACCGCTTCGTCGACCAGCGCTATACCTCGGTGATGCACGGCGTCGGCATGCATGGCGAGACGCCGTTCATAGCGCACGCCATGGACTATGAAACCTACGGCCGCGACGGTGTTGTCGTGCCCGGCATGGTGGTGAGCGTGGAAAGCTATATCGGCGAGAAAGGCGGCCGCGAGGGCGTCAAGCTGGAGGACGAGATCCTGATCACCGACACCGGCACCGAGCTTCTGTCGCGCTTTCCCTACGAGGATGAGTTTCTGGAGAAGCAGGTTTGATGGTCGTTTCGCATCCCTTGGCAACCAGCGTGAACGCCAATCCCGTCGTCATCCTAGGGCGAAGCAAGGAGCGCAGCGACGCGGCGCAGACCCTAGGATCCATGCCGGGACTCCTCCGCGCCGCAACGGAGCAAGTTCTGCTCCGCCGCATTCCTTGGCCAATGTCACGGCATGGACTCCAGAGCGCCGCAAGTGTGCAGATCCTGCACAGTTGCACTCCACGGTCGACGTCACGGAATGGATCCCAGGGTCTCCGCGACGCCGCTGCGCGGCTGCTTCGCCCTGGGATGACGAAGTTCGGAGGACGCCGACCAATCTTCATCGCTTGCGCTGCCCTTGCGAGAAGAACGGCGGCGGCGGTCGCGAACCCAGGCCCGTCCACATGAAAAGCCCCATCTCGATCAAACGCGGCACGGTCGCCGCGGCGTTCATCGACCTCCAGGAAGAGCATCGGCAGGACAAGCGCTATCTGGTCGAAGGTTTTGGCGAGGTGCTTGCCAACGTCCAGCGCCTGCAGGCGGCGGCGCGGCGCAACTTCGTGCCGCTGTATCACTGGGCCTATATCGTCGATACCGCCAAGGCGCGTCCGTTCCATCCGCTCGACGCCGACGGCAAGTCTGCCTTTTCCGACAAGACCGATCCGCTGACGGAGATTTGCCATGAGGTGGCGCCCGCGGCCGGCGAGACGATGCTGGTCAAGACGCAGGCCAGCGCCTTCGGCGCCGGACCTGGCGCAACCGAACTCAAGGCGCGCGGCATCGAATGGCTGATCGTCGCCGGCGTCTGGACCGAGGCCTGCATCGACGCCACCGTGAAGGACGCGGTCGCATCCGGCTTTCGTGTGCTTCTGGTCAAGGATGCCTGCGGCAGCGGCAGTGCCGCCATGCACCAGACCGCCATCCTCAACCTTGCCAACCGGCTCTATGGCGGCGCCGTCACCAACACGATAGACGCGTGCCGGCTGATGGCGGGCGACACCGTCGATGCATGGCGGGTCGAGGGCTCGGTGCCGCTGCGCTTCACCTTTGAAAACGCCGAACGGCTCTACGGCGAGCTCTGAGAGATGGGCACGGTCCACAAGCTCAAGATCGCCAGGCGGGGGAAATACGCCACCCTGCTCGATCCGGCGCTGTGGGAGTATATCGACCTGGTCAATGACTGGTTCCCGCCAGAAATCGCCGAACTTCCGATCGCCGAGCAAAGGTCGGTCTATGATGCGATGTGCCGCGCCTTCCATCAGGGTTATCCCAAAGGGGTTTCGGCCAGCGGCGGCATCATCGCCGCCGATGCAGGGCACGCCATCCCGATCCGCTACTATCGGATGGCGGGCAAGCCCCTGCGCGCCGTCATCGTCTACTATCATGGCGGCGGCTTTGTGCTTGGCGGGCTCGACAGCCATGACGACATCTGCGCCGAGATCTGCGCCGGCACCGGTTTCGACGTTGTCTCGGCCGACTACCGGTTGGCGCCGGAACATCCCCACCCGGCCGCCTTCGACGACGCGCTGACCGTGTTCGAATGGGCGGCGGTGACAACGGACCTGCCGATCGTGCTCGTCGGCGAAAGCGCCGGCGGCAACCTTGCCGCCGCGGTCGCGCACGCGTCTCGCCGCCACCTGCGCCGGGCGGCCGGCCAGGTGCTGATCTATCCCGGCCTCGGCGGCGACGAGAGTGCCGGCTCCTATGTCGAACATGCCGAGGCACCGTTGCTGACGCTGCGCGACATCGCGTTCTACCGCACCATTCGCGCTGCCCCGGCACAGTCGCCCGACGACCCGACTTTTTCTCCGCTGAAAGACAACGACTTCTCCGGCCTGCCGCCGACTGTCATCATCACTGCCCAGTGCGATCCGCTGTCGTCGGACGGCGAGACCTATCGCGACCGTGTCGTTGCCGCCGGCGGCCGCGCCTGGTGGTATGAGGAGAACCGCCTCGTGCACAGTTTTCTGCGCGCCCGCAAAAATGTTCCGCGCGCCGGCGAGGCGTTCGTGTGCACGCTTGCAGCCATCGCCGCCGTCGCCGTGCTCGGCAAGAAGGACTGGCCGTATTGAGGCGGCGAAGCGCTGATCTCCCCCTCGTGGGGGTTGAGGAGTGGTCCGCGTAGCGGATGGAAAGCCAATTGCTTGGCTTTCCGAACGACGAAAGCCGGCAGGCCAGAGGGGGGCGCGAAGGATCGCGGCCCTTCAGTATCCTAAATCAACGCAACGATTATCTGTGAAGATACTCCAGTCGGCAGACGGGATGGCGGGACAGCGCCCCCCTCTGTCCTGCCGGACATCTCCCCCACAAGGGGGGAGATTGGCCGTCTACCTCTGCGGAGTGGCGCACAAGAATTGCGGAAATGAGAACATTTCCCGGGATCGGCCCGCTTTATCATCACCTGCTCAGGCAACGGCGCCCGATGATCGCATCCGCCCCCAGCGGAGGCGGACCGTCGGGGCGCCCGACAAAAGAGGGAACAACGATGAAATTCATGCTGACCGACCGCAATTTGCACCCGCAGGCGAAGCCCGTTGCCGATGATTTCAGGAAAGGCGGCGTCAACCGGCGCGAATATCTCGCCATCATGGCCGGCTTCGGCGTCAGCGCGGCCGGAGCACTGGCATTGGGCGGCCTCAGCGCGTCGCCCGCCCGGGCAGAGGAGCCGAAGCGCGGCGGCACCTTGCGCGTCGCCATGAACGTCAAGGGTTTCAAGGATCCGCGCACCTTCGACGGTGTCGAGATGTCCAATGTGGCGCGCCACTGCAACGAATATCTGGTGCGCTGGAACCGCGACTTCACCTTCGAGCCGTGGCTGCTCGAAAGCTGGGAAACCAGCGACGACGCCAAGACGCTGACGCTGCATGTGCGCAAGGGCATCGCCTGGTCGAATGGCGACACCTTCAACGCCGACGACGTCATCCACAATCTCACCCGCTGGTGCGATGCTTCCGTCGCCGGCAACTCGGTCGCCGCGCGCATGGGTGCGCTGATCAATGCCGACACCAAGAAACCGGTCGACGGCGGCATCGAGAAGGTCGACGACTTCACCGTCAAACTCAATCTGCCGAAGCCCGACATTTCCCTGATCGCCGGTATGGCCGACTATCCGGCTTTGATCATGCACCGCTCCTATGAGGGCGGCGACGATCCGATGAAGGCGCTGGCGATCACCACCGGACCCTGCGAACTGGTCAGCTGGAATGACGAGACAAGTGCTGAGGTGAAGCGCAAGGACAAGCCCTGGTGGAAAGGCGACTTCCATCTCGATGGCATCAAATGGGTCGATTACGGCTCCGACCCCAACGCCATGCTGTCGGCGTTCGAATCCGGTGAGATCGACACCGACCACGAAACCGCGTCCGACGCCGTGTCGCAGACCGAGCAGATGGGCTTGCTGAATTCCGAGATCGCCACCGGATCGACCATCGTTGCCCGTTTCAATGTCGGCAACGCACCCTATGACGACGTCAAGGTGCGCCGCGCCGCCCAGCTTGCCGTCGACAATTCCGCCGTGCTGGCGCTCGGCCTCGGCGGCCGCGGCAAGCCCGCCGACAACCACCATGTCGGTCCGATGCATCCGGAGTACGCCGATATCGGTCCGGCCAAGCGAGATATGGATCAGGCGAAGAAACTGCTCGCCGAGGCCGGCAAGGCCGACCACGAATTCGAGCTCATCTCGGTCGATGTCGAATGGCAAAAAAGCACCGGCGATGCGATCGCCGCGCAGATGCGCGAGGCCGGCCTGAAGATCAAGCGCACCGTGCTGCCGGCGGCGACCTTCTGGAACGACTGGAGCAAATACCCCTTCTCCACCACCGAATGGCTGGGCCGCCCGCTCGGCGTCCAGGTGCTGGCGCTCGCCTATAAATCGGGCGCCGCCTGGAACGAAAGCGCTTACGCCAACAAAGAGTTCGACGAACTCCTCGACAAGGCGCTGGCAACGCCGGATGCTGCCCAGCGCAAGGAGATCATGGCCAAGATCGAGCAGAATCTGCGCGATGCCGGCATCATCATCCAGCCCTACTGGCGCTCGGTCTACCGCACCTACCGCAAGGGCGTGCAAGGCTGCGAACAGCACCAGTCGCTGGAACAGCATTTTGAGAAGGTGTGGCTGGAGGGGTGATCCTTCGGGGACGCCGCATACCGGCTGGCACCTGAGCGGTATGTCGCTCAGGTAGATACCTGCAGCGCACTCCGAGCATTTACGACGGTGTCTGTCTTGACGCGGCGACCGTGGATCGGTCTGGTGTGTCGACGAGGCGCCGCTGTGGGCTCGCGTCATTCCGGAGAATACACATGCGCGCCCGTTGGGCTTTCATTCTTGCACCCATTATTCCGGCGATCCTGCCCGGCTACAATTGGCATGCGAACCACCCTGAGACGGGGCCGTTGTCGGGCTTCATCTTCGTAACCCTTGTTTTCTATGTTGTGGAGGCGGTGGTAGGAATTCCGGCCTTCTATGTCCTGACCCGACGGCGCTGGCAGTTTTTTTGGGTATACGTCGTCGTTGGCTTTCTGGCAGTTTTTGTTCCAGCGTTTGTCTTCGGCCTCAGTAAGTGGAGTCCTCCATTGGGAATCGGCGGAGTTCTCTATGCATGCTCCTTCATAGGGATACTCGGTGGCGCTACAGGGCTGATCTTCTGGCTTTTGGTGCGCCCAGACAAGGACCCTGTCGAACAGATTGCTTCGCACTTTACCTAGGTCAGCACCCCAAGATTGAGTTCAAGGCCTGATACACTTTGGCCGCGATATTTTGCACGAGAACGCATGGACCACTTCGACCTCGGCACCTATCGCCGTCCAATCTCCACCGCCTCGGCCGAGACGCAGCGCTGGTTCGATATCGGGCTGAACTGGTGCTACGGCTTCAACCATGAGGAAGGCATAAAGTGCTTCGAGAAGGCGCTGGAGACAGATCCTGATTGCGCCTTCGTGCATTGGGGCATCGCCTCTGCCGCCGGGCCTTTTTACAACCTCACCTGGAACGAGCACGGCAAGGACGAGGCAGACCGTGCGGCCAAACGCTGCTTCGACCATGTCCAGCTCGCGCGGGATGTGGCGATCACCTCGTCGTGCCTGTGTCGGACGAGCGCGGAGGCGGGGCCAAGCTGTTGTCACTGAAATCCCCGCCGCCCGACCAGCCGAGTTGGCTTCGCCTTCTAAGAGAAAATCTCCGCCAGTTCGTCTACGCTGGTGCCTTCCCTAACCTGGCGCAGTTCAACATAGGCGACCGCAATGGCCACCGATGCCACCGTGGACACGACCGTCGCGATAAGGACGCTTCCGATAGCGCCGAAAATCAGGGCGACCGTCGAGAGGCCGCTGAAGAAAGCGAAAATCAGGCCGATCAGCAAGGCAAACATCATCTGGAAGGCAAGCGCCGCCAAACACAGGATCAGAAAGACACCGAACATCGGCCAGCGGCTGCCCTTTGTCAGAGCACGGCTGCGCGACATCGCGCCAAACATGCCAAGCCGCTCCTGCATCAGCACCGGCACGGAAACCGATATGCCGAGCAGCCACCTGATGCCGGCAACGAGCAACACCACGAAGGCAATGATCGCTCCGAAGATCGGCACCAACATTCCGGCGATGCCCATCACGATGAGGCCAAGGATCATGGCCAAAAAGACAATCAGCCCCACCCCCAGCGTCGGGAATATGCTGCGCAAGGCTATCTGGATGCAGTCGCCGATCGCCGGGCGCTTGCCGTTCAGGTCCTCTACCGTCGCTTGCACCAGCGAGGACTGGAACAACAGCGCGCAAACGAAATAGATCAGGCTTAAAACGAGCGATAAGAACGAGCTGCTCATAATGACCCACTTCGCGCCGAGTGGAGGTGCGGCGATGTAGCCGTTGGGGCCGCCATTCCAGTGGTCGACAGATTGAGCGCAACTGCTGGGAGGACCAGGAAAAGCGCCGCCAAAGCAATCATCAGACCGGGATTGCGGTCGATCACGGCGAAGGTGTTGTTGAAAACCCTGCCGATCTGGAACTTCTCAAGCCGCGCCGACGCCGTCGATGCCACGATTACCCCTTCCGGCCCGAGCTAGATCCCGGCCAATCGCGCCAACATGACTGGCTGTTCTCGGGCCAAAACCTTCGTTACGAGAAGATCTCCGCCAGTTCGTCGACGCTGGTGCCTTCCCTGACCTGGCGCAGCTCGACATAGGTGACGGCAATCGCCACCGAAATCACCGCCGAAACGATTGTCGACAGCAGGCTGCTTCCGATGGCAGCGGCAATGAGACCGGTCGTGCTGATCCCGCCGCTCGCAATAGCAGCCTGAAACAGCAAGGTGAAAACCACTTGTAGCCCTATCGCAACAATGCCGAGGACCAGAAACAGCGCGAATATCCGCCAGCGGCTTCCCTTCGTCAGCGCCCTGCTTCGCGAAATCGAGGCGAAGACGCCAGGCCTTTCCTGAACTGCGACGGGCACAGCCACCGATATGCTGATCAGCCACATGGCTATGGGGATGAGCGACAGAAGTGCAATCACACCGCCGACGATGGGGATGGCCATGGTGATGACCGTTAATATCATCGCCACCAGAAACATTGCCACGATGATCACAAGACCAATTCCGAGCGTGGGGAGGAAGCTGCGCAGGGCTATCTGAATGCAATCGCCAATCGACGGGCGCTTGCCGTTCAAATCTTCGATTGTCGCTCGTACCAGCGCCGCCTGCGCCAGAAAGGCCAAGATCAGGAGCACCAGGCCGGCAATCATCGAAACGGCACCATAGCCCGCCATAGCCGATTGCTCGAAGCTCGCCCCAGGTACTGCTATCTTTGCAATCTGTCTAAAGCTCCAGATGTTGTACAGCAGCGCAGGCAGCGTCGAAAAAAGGCCGACGATGGCGGCAAGTGGGACGAAGCTGCGTCCGATTACCGAAAACGTATTGCTGAAAGCCCTGCCGACGCTGAACCGTTCCGGCCGCTCGCTCGCGATTGACGTCATGTTACATTCCCCCCGACTAATGGATACCCCAAATCAGAAAGTATAAATCACCGATATTGATACTTGCGGTTGCCGCCGCTTGCAATTGCCTTGGCGTATTGCCAGTGTCGGCCCGCGAACCGCAGGTTGCATGGGGGCGAAAAGGTGACTGCTGCACAGCCGGACGCTGCGCAAGCCGAATGGCTGGCCAAACTGCACAAGCAGTTGCTGTCGGACGATTCGATCCAGTTCGACCTGCCGGCCTACGTACAGCCCAAGACGCCTGAGTGGCTAAAGCCGCTGGTCGAATTCCTGGCACAGCTCGGCCCTTACATGATCTATCTGTTCTGGGGGGCCGTGATCACAGGTGCCGCAATCATTCTGCTGCTGATTTTCCTTGAGGTGAAAGGCGTCGCCTGGCGCCTGCCCTGGTGGCGCCAAAAGAGCGTGACCGAGGCGGAAGCGACATGGCACCCCGACGTTGGCGCCGCGCAGGTCCTGCTGTCGGAAGCCGATGCGCTGGCCGCCCGGGGCGAGTATGACGAGGCGGTGCATCTCCTGCTGCGCCGCAGCGTTGCCGACATTGCCGGCCGCCTGCCCGACTTCCTGCGCCCGTCGCTGACCGCGCGCGATATCGCGGGAGCGGCGTCGCTGCCAACGCGGGCGCGTGGCGCCTTTACCCAGATCGCGCGCATCGTCGAGGCGGCGTTGTTCGCGCGCCGGCCGGTCGGGCCCGAGGGCTGGCAGGAGGCGCGCAGCGCCTATGAGCGATTCGTCTTCAGGGATGCCTGGACGTGAGTGACGCGACAGCCGACATCGCCCAGCAGGAGCCGTTCAGCCGCAGGACGCTGTTCTGGGGCATTTTCGCCAGCCTGCTCGCGGCCGCAGGCTTCTTCCTGTTGTCCACCTATGCGCCCGACTTTCGCCAGCCGAGCGTCGGTGGCGCAACCCCGCTGTCGAAGAGCGGCATCGGCTATGCCGGTCTGGCGCAATGGCTGAAGCTGACCGGCGAAGCGCCCGACATGGCGCGGTCCGACAGCGATCTCGAGACCGAAATGCTGCTGATCGTCACCATTTCACCCGACAGCGACCCGGATGCGCTTGCCAACATCATCAAGCTTCGAAAGGGCCTGGATACGCTGTTCGTTCTGCCCAAATGGGCGACCTTGCCGCTGTTCCAGCATGAGGGCTGGGAGATGAAGATCCAGCGACTGCCGGATGTGGTGGTCAACGACTGGCTCGGCCGCATCGCCAAGGCCAAGCTCGGCGAAGGTGAGACCACGGTCAAGCAACTCGACGTCTCAGGGCAAGTGGTCAGCGTTCCCGACCAGTTGCAATGGGTGGCCGACGAACACCCGCTGATTGCCGCCGGCAACGGCAAGGCCGTGCTGACCGAGATCGAAGACGAGCGGTTCTACATTCTGACGGACCCCGATCTCATCAATAACGCTGGCTTGAAATATCCCGACAAGGCGGCGGCGGCGCTCAAGCTGATCGAGCTCCTCCAGCCCGAAAAGGGTGCCGTCATGTTCGACCTGACGCTGCATGGCGTCGGGCGAAAATACGATCTCGCCAAGCTTCTGGTCGAGCCGCCCTTCCTGGCGCTGACGCTGACCATCCTGGCGGCGGCGGCACTTGCCTTCCTGCATGGCCTTGGCCGGTTCGGGCCGCCGCGGGCCGATCAGCGCGCCATCGCCTTCGGCAAGCGCGCGCTGGTCGATACCACGGCGATGCTGTTGCGCCGCGCTGGCCGGCTGGAGGAACTGGGCGACCGCTATGGAGCACTGGCACGCGTGCGCGCCGGCGCGCTGCTCGGCGCGCCGCACGGTTTGCAGGGCGAAGCGCTCGACCGCTGGCTCGATTCCCGCGACAAGGACGAAGCCGGCGGTTTCACGACCCGCCTGCAAGCTGCGAACGCGGCAAAGACCCTGACACAAATGCATGATGCAGCCGAAAAGCTGCACGACTGGACGGCAAGGAGGCTCGGTGAACGTCGATGATGTGAAGGCCCTGGCGACACAGATCAGGGAAGAGGTGGCCAAGGCCATCACCGGGCAACACGATACGGTCGATCTGATGCTGACGGCATTGTTCGCCGGCGGGCATATATTGCTCGAAGGACCGCCGGGCACGGCCAAGACGATGACGGCGCGCTGCTTTGCCCAGGCGCTGGGGGTCGCCTATGGCCGTATCCAGTTCACGCCCGACCTGATGCCCGGCGATATCGTCGGTTCCAACATCTACAATTTCCAGACCGGGCAATTCACGCTGACGCGCGGCCCGATCTTCTGCGACCTTTTGCTCGCCGACGAAATCAACCGCACGCCGCCCAAGACCCAGGCCGCCCTTTTGGAGGCGATGCAGGAACATGCCGTCACCTTCGACGGCACCACCCATGCGCTCGGCCAGAATTTCATGGTGGTGGCGACGCAGAACCCGATCGAGCATCAGGGCGTCTATCCCCTGCCCGAGGCCCAGCTCGACCGTTTCCTGTTCAAGCACCGGGTGAGCTACCCCGGCGCGCAAGAGGAAAAGGCGATCATCATCCACCATGGCGGCGGCACCGCCTCGCACGATATCAAGCAATACGGCATCACCGCCCAGGCCGACCGCAAGACGCTGGAAAAGGCGTTGGCGACCGTCGGCGAGGTCACGCTTGTCGACGACGTCGTGGACTATATCGCAAGGCTGGTGCGGGCCACGCGCGCCAGCCCCGATCTGGAAGTCGGTGCCAGCCCGCGTGCGGGCGCCATGCTGGCGAGAGCCGCACGCGCCCGGGCAGCGCTCGACGGGCGCGCCTATGTCATCCCCGACGACGTCAAGGCGCTTGCGGTGCCGGCGCTGCGCCATCGCGTGATCCTGTCGCCGGCGGCGCAGATCGACGGCCGCCTGGTCGAGCAGATCGTCACCGACTTGGTCGACCAGACGGAAGCGCCACGTTGATCTATCCGAGCGGCCGGTTAGTCTGGGCAGGTGCGGCATGTGCAATACCGGCCTTCCTGATCGCGCTCGCGCTGCCGTCGCTGTGGTATCTCGGCCTGTTGTGGATCTGCGTGCTGCTTGCTTTCCTGGCCGTGGACGCGGCCGCCGGGCGCGGACGCGCTTCCCTGGATGCCAGCATCCATGCCCCGCCGCAAGTCAGCGTCGGCGGCAAGTTCACCGTCCATGTCACCGCCGGGCTCAGGGGACGGTCGCGCGCGGTGCAGGCGCGCCTCGGCCATGACGAGCGGCTGGCCCCGCTGGGCGGCACCGGCGGCGCATGGACCGCCGAGGCCGGCAGCGCATCGCTCGATCTCAATTTTCAGGCGCTGCGGCGCGGCATTGCCAGGTTCGACCGCTTGTGGGTGCGCTGGCCCGGGCCGTTCGGCTTGGTCTGGAACCAGGTCGTACTGCCAATGGACAACAAGGTCGCGATACTGCCCGATATCCGCAGCGCCCGCGACGAGGCAATCACGCTTCTACAGCGCCAGTCGCTGCCCGACGGCCATGCGCAACGCCGCGCCGGCCAGGGCCGCGAGTTCGAGGCGCTGAAGGACTACCAGCCCGGCATGGGCCGGCGGATGATCGACTGGAAGCGCAGCGCCCGCCACGGCAGGCTTCTGGCGCGCGAGTTCCGCATCGAGGAGAACAACAACATCGTGCTGGCCATCGATAGCGGCCGGCTGATGTGCGAGCCCGTCGACGGCGTGCCGAAGGTGGACCGTGCCGTCACCGCCGCCTTGCTGTCGGCGTTCATCGCACTGAAGGGCGGTGACATGGTCTCGCTGTTCGGCTTCGACGCGCGGCCGCGCGTTTCCAGCGGCGCCGTGCGCGGCTCCGCCAGCTTCGCCATGATCCAGAAGCGGGCGGCGGAAATCGACTATTCCACCGAAGAGACCAATTTCACCCTGGCGCTGACGACGCTGGCGGCGCGGCTCGACCGGCGTTCGCTGGTGATCATCTTCACCGACTTCGTCGATCCGATCAGCGCCGAACTGATGCTGCGCACCGTCGGCCGGCTCACCGAACGGCATCTGGTGCTGTTCATGATGATGAAGGATGTCGAACTGGAGACACTGGCCGACATGCCGCCGGACGCACCGGAGGATGTGGCGCGCTCCGTCGTCGCCGGCGGGCTGCTGCGCGAAAGGCAGGTCGTCATCGGCAGGCTCAGGCTGCTCGGCGCGCATGTCATCGAAGCCGACCATCAGAGGCTCGGGCCGGCGCTGGTCGAGCGCTATCTCGAGCTCAAGCGAGAGGATCTGTTGTGAACGCGCTGGTCGGCAAGGATGCGGTGCGCCAGTCGCTGGCGAGCTTCCGTTCGGAGCGCGAGGCCGACTGGAAGGCGTTCGAGGCGCTGCTTGCCCGGGTCGAGAAACGTGCGCCACGCACGCTATCGGAAGACGAACTGCTGTCGCTGCCGCTGCTCTACCGCTCGGCGCTGTCCTCGCTTTCGGTGGCGCGGGCGACGTCGCTCGACAATGCGCTGGTCAGCTATCTCGAAGCGCTTTGCCTGCGCGGCTACTTCTACCTCTATGGCGCACGTCGCGGCTTGCGGCAGCGCATCGGCGACTTCTTCCTGCATGACTGGCCGCATGCCATTCGCGATTTGTGGCGCGAGACCTTGCTGTCGGTCGTCCTGACCTTTGTCGGCGCCGGCGCCGGCTACTGGCTGGTGGCCAAAGACAAGGGCTGGTTCGACGCCATCATTCCGCCGAGCCTGGCCGGCGGGCGCAACCCGGACGCCTCAGTCGAAGTCCTGCGACAGGTGCTTTATGACGGCGCCGACAGCAATTTCCTGTCGGGCTTCGCCGCCTATCTGTTCACGCACAATGTCCAGGTGGCGATCCTGGCCTTCGCGCTGGGCTTTGCCTTCGCGGTGCCGAGCGTGCTCTTGATCCTGATGAATGGCTGCCTGCTTGGCGCGATGTTCCAGATCTACGTCGCCAAGGGGCTTGGGCTGGAGCTGGGCGGATGGCTGTCCATCCATGGCACCACCGAGATGTTCGCGATCGCCTTGGCGGGCGCCGCCGGCATGCGCATCGGCACGCGCATCGCCTTCCCCGGCGAACTGACGCGGATGACGGCTGCTGCCGATGCCGGGCGCGTGGCCGCCACCACCATGGTCGGGGTGACGATCATGCTTTTGTTTGCCGGCCTGCTCGAAGGCATCGGCAGGCAGGTGATCACCAGCGACGTGACACGCTATGCCATTGGCGGCGTCATGCTGACGCTGTGGCTTTGCTATTTCTATGTGTTCAGGGTGGTGCGGCATGGCGACCGCTAGGCGCGCTGCCGTCTCGACGATACGGCCGCTGATCACGCCGGAAGGGGTCGATCTCCGGATCAAGCTCGCCGATGCCGGCACCCGCGCCGCCGCCTTCCTGCTCGACTTTGTCATCATCATCGTCACGGCGATCGTGATCTCGATCGTTGCACTGTTCGGGCTGGCCGGCCTCAAAGGCGAAGGCGCGCAGCCGCTGTTCATCGTCTGGATCATCCTGATCTTCTTCCTGCGCAACGCCTATTTCATCGTCTTCGAAGCCGGCCGCCGCGCCGCCACGCCCGGCAAACGGATGCTCGGCATCCGGGTGGCGTCGCGCAGCGGCGCCGGCCTGTCAGTCGATCAGGTCATTGCCCGCAACCTGATGCGCGAGATCGAGATCTTCCTGCCGCTGTCGATCATCCTCGGCCGCAGCGAGATGGGGCTCGCCGACACGCTGACGACGATCTTCGGACTGGTGTGGACGCTGCTGTTTGCGCTCTTCCCGCTGTTCAACCGCGACCGCATGCGCATCGGCGACCTTTTGGCCGGAACGTGGGTTGTCGAGGCGCCGAAACTGGCGCTGGTCGAAGACCTGTCGCAACGCCAGGACACCACCACCCGCGCATTCCGCTTCACCCAGGCGCAGCTCGATGCCTATGGCATCGCCGAACTGCACAAGCTGGAGGAAGTGCTGCGCCGCGACGACTATTTCGCGCTGAAAGCCGTGGCCGAAACGATCGGACGCAAGATCGGCATGACGATCGAGCCGGTCGATTCCAGGGCCTTCCTCACCGCCTATTACGGCGATCTGCGGGCACAGCTTGAGCGGAAGCTTTTGCTCGGCACCCGCAAGGCAGATAAGTATCAGCTGTAGATCGGAGTTCGGGATGCCGGCTCAAGTTAGCGAAGCGGAAAAAGCCAGAATAGAACGCGCCATTCAGGCGGCAGTCTCCGGATCCTGGAAGGAATTTGCAGAACTCACCGACGAACCGTTTCTAAACGATGCATCGATGAGGAAGCAATTCGGAGATTCTTCTTCCCGACTTCAGCAAGCCGATGGAAATTGGGAAATGACGTCAGGCATAGGTATCGTGCCTGACGGCAGCGCGCGCCTGATCACAGTCTTGAGCAAGGCGCCGCCCACGGTGGATATTGTCCTGACGCTGCACAGCACGAGCGATCGGGATGACAGCACGATCAGCATCTGGACGTTCTTTCAGCAGCTGAATTGGGGCGATTAGGCCCTCGCCTACCCCACCCACTTCTCATAGTCGGACACCAGCAGGTGCACCGGCGCGACATCCTCGTCGATGTTGGAGAAGCGGCCGATCGGCTCGCGGAAGACGTTGTCGGTGAGATCGTCATTGACGGTCGAGACCTCACCGATCAGCACATCCTTGCCCTCGGCCCAGAAGGCGTGCCAGACGCCGGGCAGCAGCGTCACGCTCTGGCCCGGGTCGAGCTTCAGGAGCCCGCCTGCCGGCAACCTGTGGATGGTGCCGTCGACCGGCACCGTCACTTCGGCCTTCGGATCGATGCCGCCGTCGCGATCGTGCATGAACAGTTCCAGCACGAGCTTGCCGCCGCCGCGGTTGATGATGTCCTCGGCCTTGATGTTGTGGCGGTGCATCGGCGACAGCTGATCTTTGCGCGAGATCATGATCTTCTCGGCATAAAGCATGCCCATGCCCTTCTTCATGTCGGCATAGACGCCGTTGCGAACGGTGAACAGGAACAGGCCGAGTTCGTCGAATTTTTCCTGGCCGTAATCGGTGATGTCCCAACCGAGCCGCGAGGTGAAAATGGCGGCGGAGTCGGCCTTGCGCTCCTTCATCTCTTCCGGGCTCCAGTAGGCGAAGGGCGGCATGATGTAGCCGAACGAGCGGATGAAGGCGTCTGCATCGCGGATGATGTCGTTGACGGTGGAGCGTTTCATGATCGTGATCCCTTCGCGTCGCGTTCCCTGGAGTTATCTGAAGCGCATAGCCGAACAGCGCTGCGGTGTCGACGCAAACTGCGTGCTGGCCCCATGACATCCGTGCGGATCGGGGCCATAAGTCAGCCAGATTTCCCAGGGTGATATTTCATGCAAGGCATAGACGACCTCGACACGCCGGCGATCCTCATCGACGCAGCCCGCGCCGAAGCCAACATCGCACGAGCGCAGGCGCATGCCGACCGCCACGGGCTGAAACTCAGGCCGCACATCAAGACGCACAAGCTGCCTTATTGGGCGAAGAAGCAGGTGGCGGCCGGCGCGGTCGGCATCACCTGCCAGAAGATCGGCGAAGCCGAGGTGATGGCCGATGCCGGGCTGACCGATATTTTCCTGCCCTACAACATCCTTGGCCGCGCCAAGCTGGAGCGGCTCAAGGCCCTGCATGGCCGTGTGACACTGTCAGTGACGGCCGACAGCCTCGAAACGCTGGAGGGGCTCGCCGCCACCTTCACCGATGCAGGGCACCCCCTGCCCGTCCTGGTCGAATGCGACACCGGCATGGGCCGTTGTGGTGTGCAAAGCGCCGCCGAGGCGCTGGCAATGGCGAAGTTGATCGACCAAGCCAAGGGGCTCACCTTCGGCGGGCTGATGACCTACCCCGCGGCCGGCCGCGCCGCCGAGGCTGAATCGTGGCTGGCCGGCGCCAAACAAACGCTCGCGGCCTCGGGTCTCGCCTGTGAACGCATCTCCAGCGGCGGCACGCCTGACATGTGGCGCTCGGGCGAGGACAGCGTGGTGACCGAATACCGCCCCGGCACCTACATCTACCTCGACCGCTACCAGGTCGCCAAAGGCGTCGGCACGCTCGACGATTGTGCGCTGACGGTGCTCGCCACCGTGGTCAGCCATCCGACGCCGGCCCGCGCCATCCTGGACAGCGGCAGCAAGGCGCTGTCCAGCGACACGCTGGGGCTCGCCGATTTTGGCGAGCTGCTCGGCATGCCCGGCGCCCGCGTCGCCAGCTTGAGCGAGGAACATGGCACGGTCACGCTTGGAAATGGTGCGAAGCTTCGCATTGGCGAGCGCGTGCGCGTGGTGCCTGATCATTGCTGCGTCGTGACCAACCTGTTCGACCAGGTGCATCTGATCGACGGTGACAAGGTGCTGGAAACGCTGAAGGTGGAAGCGCGTGGGCGGATGGGGTGAGGCTTTTCGTTTTGGAGGCTCGCCCTATTTCGACATTGACGAATTGTAATTTATAACTTACTAGTCCTCATGGCAATCCTGAAGCAGACAGCCACCTTTCGGAGGTGGCACCAAAAGCTGAAAGACGGAAGAGCCAAGGCGGCAATTGCCGTTCGGCTGCACGTTTGATTGTAGGAAATCCCGGCGACGTGGCCCCAGTGGGTGAATGCATCAGTGAATTGCGCATTCACTATGGGCCCGGCTATCGCGTTTATTTTCACAAGCGCGGTGAAACGGTCATCCTGCTCCTGTGCGGCGGGGATAAAAGTTCACAAGAAACCGACATACGGACAGCAAAGCGCCTGGCCGTAGAATGGAGTGACGACAATGGTTGAAAAAATCTATGATTTCGATCCCGCCGAAATGCTCGATTCCGATACGGCAATCGAGGCGTTTCTGGCAGAGGCAATGGAAACCGGAGACGCCAAATTCGTCGCGTCCGCCCTCGGTGTCGTTGCCCGCGCCAAGGGGATGAGCAACATTGCCAGAAAGACCGGCTTGGCTCGCGAGCATCTTTATACCTCGCTCAGCGAAAACGGTAATCCTACGCTGGAAACCACACTGGCGGTCATGAAAGCATTCGGCTTTCATTTGGCCCCAAAGCACGATGCAACTCAGGTCTAATCTACGCCAGCGCGCGTCGAGCGCGAGGTTGTTCGGGCCAACTGAAATCAGGACTGATAAACCGGACCCAGCGCCGCCTTCAGCGGATCCAGCGCGTCGCCATACAGCTTCCAGCGCTCGACCGAGGATGAATAGATCGGCTGGCGCACCTGCCAGCGGCTCGGCGTCCGCACTGTGCGCTCGGTCTCGTTGAAACGCAGGCAGGCATCGTCCCACTCGATGCCGAGGAATCCGATCAATCCGCGGGCGCGATTTTCGAAATCGGCGACCGTTTCTTCGTAGGGCATGTCGTGGATATCCAGCGGGATGACCTTGGCCCAATGGCGCATCAGGCGGTCATACTGCCGGTAATACTGCCCAAGCTTGGTCAGATCGGCATTATAGCCGTGCGCCTCGGAAAAATTATGCATGAAACAGGACGCGCAATTGTCCATCGGGTCACGCCGGCAATGGATGATGCGGGCATTCGGCAAGATCAGGCTGATGAAGGCCAGCAGCTCGAAATTATGCGGCATCTTGTCGACGACAAGCCGCACCGTGTTGTTGCGCTTTTTGAGATCGTCGAGATATTTCGATCCAAGCTCCTTGGCCTTGGCTGCAGTGAGCGCCGCCATGGCCTTGGTGAAAATGGCTGGGTCGAGCTTGTCGAACCCAAGTTCGCCGGCAAGTGAACGAATGGTCGACAACTCCCCGGCGCCATGGATATCGCGATGACTGGCGCATATCTGCTCGGTCAGCGTCGTTCCCGACCGTGGCATGCCGACGATGAAGACCGGGCGTCTGGATGGATTTCCCAAATTGGCTCGCGCCTCGAAGAAGCCGGCGTCGAAAGTGTCGATGAAGCTGTCGTAAAGCTGGGTGTGCCGGTCGATGTCGAAATCATTGCCGGAAATCGCCTTGGCCCTCGCGAAATGGCGGATGGCCGGGCTATACTCGCGCTGATCGTTGAGCATCTTGCCGGCGGCGTGGTGCAGCACTACCCGCTCGCGATCGGTGGTTGTCGGCAATTCCAGGCGTTTCAGCACCAAAGGCAACGTCGGATCGTCCTTGACCGCCCGGCGCGCAAGCGCCATTCCAGCCAGCGCCTCGACATGGCCCGGGTCGATGGCAAGGGCCTTGCTGAAGCATTCGACCGCCTCGGCCGGCCGGCCAATGTCGGTGAGCAAATCGCCCATACCGGCAAGTGCCATCACCGACTGGCCGTCGATAGCCAGCGCCTGGCGATAGAACCCTTCGGCAATGTCGCCCTCGAGCTGGCTGCGGTAGGAGCGGCCGAGATTGCACAGCGCTTCGATGAGCCCTCCGTCGAGCTCGATCGCCTTTCTCAGATGTCTGCGCGCCTTGTCGACGTTGCCGGTGACATTGTAGGCATTGCCGAGATTGTTGCGGAAGATGGCGTTGTCCGGTTCGAGCTTGACCGCCCTTTCCATATAGGCAATGGCGGCGTCATGATGCTCGGCCTCGATGGCGAGCGTGCCCATCAGGTTCAGCGCCATGGCATTTTTGGGCTGCGTGCGAAGCACCGTCTGGTAGCAGAACTCGGCCTCGCGAAAACGCTTGCGCCGTTGCAGGTCGATGCCGCGCTGCAATGTCTTTTCCGCCGGCTCACCGGCGGTCGGCAGCGAGGCTGGGATCATTACCGGCAGGCCCAGGGGTTGCCGGCGTGGCAAGAGCGGCATCCGTCAAATCCCGGTCGCGGCCTGCGACGAACCAATCAGAACTTCAGGGTTACGCCAAGCTGGAGATTGTGGGAGTACAATTTGGCGTTCTCGTATGTGCCGCCGCCATCATTGTCGTCTAGATCCACGCTTGTCACGGCCTTAAAGCGGTAACCGAAATCGAGGTCGACATTCTGCGTTACCGCGTAGGTAACACCGGCGCCCACCTGGCCGGCGAAACCCCAGCCGCCAGGCCCGTATCCAAAGGCGTGGCCATCAAAGTGAGTATCGGCGGTAACATAGGCCGCGCCGACACCGCCGCCGACATAGAGTTTGGCATCACCAAAATGCGCAACATCGGCCCAGACGTTGGCGAGAAGATAGGTGGCCGACAGATTGCCGGAAGCCGGATAGTTGCCGACGCCCGTGTAGCTGTATTCGCTTGCCTTGTAGCGCGCGTAGGACAGTTCGCCTTCGACACGAAACACATCGTTGATGCGCCGACCGACAGCGCCGCCGATTACGAACCCGCTATCAAGATCGACTGAATAGCCAGTACCATTGTAGTCCGTTTTCACATGGTTCGGGAAACTGGCGCCGCCGAAGAGCGTGACGTACCAGAGATCCTCCGCCCTCGGAACGTCGACAATCGCGTCGGCGGCGTAGGCCGAACTCCAACCAAGCACCAATGCCGTTGTCGACACACCAGCCAGTAGAAGCAGTTTCATCGTCGATTCCCTCGTGGCCTTCCAGCTACTTGCTCGCCTGGGTTGGAGCTGTCAATAAGCAGACGCAGTCAGGGCACTCTTTCAGCAATCCTCGTTGCTATACAGCAACATAGCAGCATATTCTAATTTAGACGGAGACAGGCAAAGGCTGCTGTTCGGTTGTCATTCGAGTGGCCGGAAAAGAGAACCGCCTAGTCGCGTTGCTCTGCCTGCCGCGCCGCGATGCGCCGCATGGCGATCACTCGCCGACGGCGGATTTCGGTGCGCATCGCCGTCAAATGCAGCGCGAAGAACAGCACGGTGAAGCCGAGCGCCATCACCAGCAGCGGCCATAGCAGGCTGGGATCGATCGTCGGTCCGCCGAGCCGGAACACCGAGGCCGGCTGGTGCAGCGTGTTCCACCAGTCGACCGAGAATTTGATGATCGGGATGTTGATGAAGCCGACGAGCGTGATGATGGCGGCGGCCCAGGCGGCGCGGCTGGCGTCATCCAGCGCACGCGTCAGCGCGATGATGCCGAGATACATCAGGAACAGGATGAAGACCGAGGTCAGGCGGGCGTCCCAGACCCACCAGGTGCCCCACATCGGCTTGCCCCAGATCGAGCCGGTGACCAGCGCAAGCGCGGTGAAGGTGGCGCCGATCGGGGCTGCCGACTTCAGCGCGACATCGGCCAAGGGATGGCGCCAGACCAGCGTGCCGAGCGCGGCGACGGCCATCACCGTGTAGCACATCATGGCGAGCCAGGCGAAAGGCACGTGGATATACATGATGCGCACCGTGATGCCCTGCTGGAAATCCTCAGGCGCGGCAAAGCTCATATAGAGACCGATGGCGAGCAGGATCGCGGCGATCGACGCCAGCCACGGCACCAGCCTATCGGCCAGCCCGACAAAGCGCGTGGGGTTGGCGAGGTCGGTCCAGCCGGCGAGGCGTGAGGAGGTGTCGCTCATAGGTCTAGATAGACCGGCGGCGCGTTCGGGGCAATCGAGGGAGTGTCGCAGTCTTATTTACCCTCCCCCTCGTGGGGAGGGTCGCTGCGAAGCAGCGGGGTGGGTGGTGGGACACTACCCCCACCCGGACCCTACGGGTCCGACCTCCCCACAAGGGGGAGGTAAAAAAGCTTACGCCGCTTCGATATTCACGGTGCGGCTGAGGCGGCGGACTTCCTCGTCGTTGAGCAGGCCGCCGGCGCGCAGCAGGCTGGCGAAACGGCCATTGCGCAGCGACAGTTCGGCGAAGCCGCCCATCTCGACCACCTTGCCCTTGTCCATGAACACGACCAGGTCGGCGTCGCGGACGGTGGTCAGGCGGTGGGCGATGATGAAGGTGGTGCGGTTGCGCCTCAGTTCGTCGATGGCTTCCTTGACGCGGTCCTCGGTCTCGACATCGAGCGCGCTGGTCGCCTCGTCGAGCACCAGGATCGGTGCGTCCTTGAGCACGGCGCGAGCAATGGCGATGCGCTGACGCTCGCCGCCCGAAAGCTGGCCGCCGCGCTCGCCGACGACGGTGTCGTAACCGGCGCTCTTGGCCAGGATGAAATCCTGCGCGGCAGCCGCATTGGCCGCGGCGTGAACCTCGTCATAAGTCGCCTCGGCACGACCGACGCGGATGTTGTCCTCGATCGAGCGGTTGAGCAGGCCGGCATCCTGGAAGACGGTGGCGATCGAATGACGCAGCGACTTGCGGGTCACCGTGCGGGTGTCGATGCCGTCGATCAGGATACGGCCATGAGACGGCGAGAAGACGCGCTGCAAGAGGTTGATCAGCGTCGTCTTGCCGGCGCCTGTCGGGCCGACGATGGCAACCGTCTGCCCGGCCTGGACCTCGAAGGAAACGTCGTCGACGCCCTGCCTCGAATTGGCAAACTCGAAGCCGACATTCTCGAAGCGGACATGGCCGGTGACGTTGGTGAGGTCGCGCAAGCCGTCCGGCTCGGCGGAGTCGGCGGCCGAATCCTCGAGGTGATAGAAGTCCTCGAGCTTGGCGCGGGCTTCGGAAATCTGGTTGGCGAAAGCCGACATCTGGTCGAGGCGGGCAATCAGCAGCGTGGCAAAGCCGGTGAAGGCGATGACGTCGCCGATCTTGAGCTGGCCATGGGTGACCAGATAGGCGCCGATCAAAAGCACAACCATCATCGAAATGGTCGACGACAGGCGGTGCAACGCATTGGCCATCGCCCACCAGTCGAGCACCGGGTTCTGCGCGTCGAGCAGGTTCTTGACATAGCGGCGCAGCGTATCGGCCTCGTGGCCGAGACGGTTGTAGCTCTGCAGCACGGCCACATTGCTGACCGAGTCGGTCACATGCGCGAACACCTGATGGTAGTGGCGCTCCACGGCGGCCTGGCCCGCCTTGGTGCGCTTCATCACAAGCCGGCCGATGCCGACATAGAGAACGCCCAGCGCCATCAGTACCAGCGACATGCGCAGATCCATGCTTATCGCGGTCGGGATCAGCAGAGCCAGCGCAACCGCCGTCGACAGATGCTGGCGCATGAATTCAAGCCACAGGCTGAACAGCGTCTCGACGGCGCGCAGCAGCGTGTGCAGCGCGTTGGAGGTGCCGCGCTGGTGGTGCCATGCGAGCGGCATGGTGATCACGCGCTCGAACGACTGGCACAGCACCTCGCTGCGACGCTTGTGGGCAAAACGGTCGGCGCCGCGCGCCACCAGCACGAAGGCGACGATGTTAAAGGCGCCGAGACCGGCCCACAGCGCGAGCGTCGAAAACACCGAACCCTTATCGGAGATGGCGTCGATCACCCGGCCGAACATGATCGGCTCGAGGATGGCGATAATGGCGAGCGCGACATTCGCACCGCAGATAAACGCAACGCGCTTCCTGTCGGCTGCGAGATAACCCAGCGCTCTCCAGTAGATTTGCAGAAGTGACACTTCAGCTACTCCGCCAAAAACATTATTGTGCACCGCACCATTTCTTGACACGTACCGGTTAACGGGTCGCAAAACAATGCCCGTCTACCTCTTCCGTTCCCATTCTGCGAACAAAAGATGACGACGTTGCGAAATCTGCCGTGATCACCTAACGGTTTGAGATAAAAGGTGAAATGTCAGTCTTGCGGCAAAATCATGGCAGCAGCTGGCCCTGCCACATTTTTAGTCACTGCACGCTTGGACCGCCGTTATCGGGAAGGCACGCCGTTCTGCGCCAGGAGCATGCCGAAGTAGAAAACGCGCGCCTCGAAAGGCGCGCGTCAATAACCTGAAGCCTTTGATTTTACGAGGGTATCTTGACGACCACCTCGGTCTTGTCGCCGGCTTTCGGCTGAAAACCGGAAGATTTTGTCTTGGTTCCATTGACTTCGAGCGAGATGGATTTGGCCTTTTTGTCGCGGATGACGCGAACCTTGATCTCCGACCCCAGCATCTTCAGCGTGGCAGAATAGCCGTCCCAATGGCTGGGCAGTTTCGGCCGGAACGTGATCTGCTTGCCCCGCCGCTCAATGCCCAGAATGCCTTCGACCGCAGCACGGTAGAGCCATCCCGCTGAGCCCGTATACCAGGTCCAGCCGCCGCGACCGCCCTTGTCCTCACCGGAATAGATGTCGGCGGCGACGACGTACGGCTCGACGCGATAATGCTCGGCCGATGCATCGTCGAGCGCATGGTTGACCGGGTTCAGCATCGAGAAGCAGCGATAGGCATCGTCGGTGCGGCCCATTTCGGCGAGCGCGATCACGAACCAGGTCGCCGCATGGGTGTACTGGCCGCCGTTCTCGCGCACGCCCGGCGGATAACTCTTGATGTAACCAGGGTCCTTTCTCGTGTTCTGGAAGGCCGGGGTAAACAGTTTGACGATCTTGAGCTTGTCGTCGACCAGCAGGTTCGTCGCCTGCTGCATCGCCGTGGTCGAGCGCGCGGGGTCGCCCTCGCCGGAGAGCACGCTCCACGACTGCGCGATGGAGTCGATCTTGCACTCGTCCGAATTGTGCGAGCCAAGCGGCGTGCCGTCATCGTAGCTGCCGCGGCGATACCACTGGCCGTCCCAGGCGGTGCTTTCCAGCGCCCGCTTCAGCACATCGGCGTGTTTTGTCCAGGCCTGCGCCCGCTTGGTGTCGCCCTGCCCCTTGGCCACGGTGGTAAAGTCGCCCAGCGTCTTCAAAAGGAACCAGCCGAGCCAGACACTCTCCCCCTTGCCGGCTTCGCCGACGCGGTTCATGCCGTCGTTCCAGTCGCCGCCGAGGATCAGCGGCAGCCCGGCCGGGCTGCTGCGCTTGACCGCAAGGTCGAGCGCGCGCGCGCAATGGTCGTAAAGCGAAGCGCTCGTCTTGGAGATTTCCGGCGTGAAGAAGGCGTCGTGCTCGCCCTCGCCCAACACCTGCCCGTCGATGAAAGGCAGCTGCTCCTTCAGGATCCCTGTATCGCCGGTCACCTCGATGTAGCGATTGGTGGCATGCGCCAGCCAGACCACATCGTCGGAGATCATAGTGCGCACGCCGGCGTCGGTGCGCGGCAACCACCAATGCTGGACGTCGCCTTCGGGGAACTGCCGGCGCGCCGCATTGAGGATCTGGTTGCGCGCCAGTTTCGGATCATGCGCAAGCAGGGCCAGCGTGTCCTGTAGCTGGTCGCGGAAGCCGAAGGCGCCGCTTGCCTGATAAAAGGCCGAGCGGGCGCGGATGCGGCAGGCCAGGCTCTGATAGGGCAGCCAGTGATTGACCATGGCGTCGAGCGCCTTGTCGGGCGTCTCGACCTGGATGGTGTCGAGGAAGCCGCGCCAGACGCGTTCATTATCGGCCAGCCGCTGGTCGAAATCCTTGCCCGAATGGGTCTGCACCAACGCGCTCGCTTCGGCTGATGTAGCGGCGTCGCCAAGCAGCCAGACCAGCGTGACGTCGCCGCCGGCAGGGATGTCGATGTCGCTGGCGACAGCTGCGCACGGATCGTCGCCGGCCTCGACGCGGCCCGATAGGCCGGCGCCGCTGACGACAGTGTGCGGGAAGGCGCTGGTGCCCTGCCTGCCGATGAACTCGCCACGATCGGCTGTCACCGAATGCACCGGACCGGTGGCGGCCAGGAAGGCCACCCGGTCGCCGAAATCGAGACCGTAGGGGTTTTGCGCCAGAAGCGCGCCGGTCGCTGGATCCCTGGACGGGATGATGGTCGCAGCCGTGCTCGAGCGATGGCTGCCGAGAACCCATTCGGCATAGGCATAGATGCGCAGCCGCGCCGGCGCCGAGCCCGAGTTCTGGATGCGCAGCCGCGTGATCTTCACTGGATCGACGGGATCGACGACGTGCGTCAGATCCATTGACAGCGGGCCGCGTTTGGATCGGAAGGTCGAGAAGCCCTGGCCGTGCCATGTCTCATAGGTCATCGAGGGATCGCGGACCACGGCAGCCAGCGGCGAGAATGCCTTGCCGCTGGCCTGATCGTAGATGTAGATGCCCTCGCCCGGCCGGTTGGTGACCGGATCGTTCGACCATGGCGTCAGTTGGTAATCGCGGCTGTTGCGGCTCCAGGTGAAGGCAGCGCCTTCGGCCGAGACATGGAATCCGAACGAGGCGTTCGAGACGACGTTGATCCAGGGCTGCGGAGTCGTGCGCCGGCCGGTGAGACGCGTGACATAGTGACGGCCATCGCCTTCGAAACCGCCGAAGCCGTTCCACTGGCTGAGGCCGCTGCCGTCGGCGCTGCTGTCGGACGCGGCATGGTATGCAGGCGCCGCCGGCACCGGCAGAGACGGCTCGCGCAGTGACGCGGGGGCCGCCGGCTGCAGGCCATCGCGTGCTTGCAAGGCTGCCGCCTCGGCGCGTTCGATCTGGTCGAAGATGGTGCCGTTGCGCGTGTGCAGAACCACGCGGGCAACCGCCAGCAGCGTCTTGTACGTCGCCTCGTCCATCAGGTCGCGGCGCACGGCGAAGATGTGCTGGCGCGGCCCGAGTTCCTTGCCGCGCAGGCGGCTGTTTTCGCACAGCGTTTCGACCGCGCGCTGCAGGTCCTGGACATAGGACGATGCCTGCTCGTTGACGACCACGAAGTCGATCATCATGCCGCGGGCGCGCATATACTCCTGGAAGCGCAGCGCCTGGGCGACAATTTCGAGGTCGGCCACGTCGCCGATGCGGACCAGGAAGATCGGGAAATCGCCCGAAATGCTGGTCGGCCACAGGCTGGACTGCTTGCCCAGCCCCGAAGCGATGGATTCGCCGGGCAGGCGCAGGAACGGATCGGGATAGATCAGGAAGCGCGCCAGCTTCTGCACGTTGGCGGCGTCGGTCAGGCTGAGACCAAGATGGCGGGTCTGCACCTGCGAACGCGTCCAGGCAAGCATCGCCTGGCGAGCAAAACTTTCGGGATGGTCGAGCCTGGCGATGGCCTCGTCCAGTTCGGCGCGGTTGGCGCCGACGGCGGTCCAGAAGGTCAGCGATATCTTCTTGTTGGCCGGCACCCGCACCTGGCGGCGCAGGGCCGCTACCGGATCGAGGGTGAAGCCGTGGTGACCGCCAAGCTTGGCGCCGGGATCGAAGGCCGCCGCTTCCGCGATGGTACGGCCACGGCCGATGAAGGCACGGCGGTCGGTTTCGGCCTCGGCATCGCGCGCCGACCCGGACGGATCGGTGACGAAATGCACCATGGTGACGTCAGGCTCGTTCTTCTCGCGCTTGCGCCTGGTGGCAAAGATGGCGCCGTTATTGGCAGCGATCTCGGTCTCGATAAACATTTTCGAGAACGCAGGATGGGCATTGTCGGAGGCTTCGTTGCCCAGCACCAGCTCGGCAAAGGAGGTCACCTCGATATGCCGGTCAGTGGCGCCGTCGTTGTAGAGCGTGACGCGCCGTCCCTCGCCATTGCCTTCCGAGATGACGATGCATTCGACCTCCGAACGAAGCGAGCCCACTGTTTTGACGAAGCTCGCCTTGTCGTCGGAAAACAGCGTCTGCACTCTCTCGCCGGTCGCCTGCTTCGGCTCCGCGGTGGCCGACCACCAGTCGCCGCTGCCGGCGTCGCGCAGGAAGATGTAGGAGCCGAGCCGGTCTTCGGTCGGGTCGGGCTGCCAACGGGTGACGGCGAGTTCGCCCCAGCGGCTGTAACCGGAACCGGTGGCCGAGACCATGACGGAGTAGCGGCCATTGGACATGACGCTGGTGGCGCGCAACGCCCTCAGCGGGTCGAGGACGATGCGCGAATCCGGGCTCTCGACCTCGGTCTCGTCCTTCGAGCGCTCGTCGGCTTCGGTCCTGACCGTGGCGGTCGGGATGTCGCGCGGCGCCCTCTCCTGCAGCAGGAGTTCGGCAGACTCGATCACCGGATCGCTGTGGAAGCGGTCGCGCAGCCGGCCCTCGAAGATGGCGTCGGCAACGGCGGCGATCGACATGCCGGAGTGATGCGCCATGTAGTTCAGGACAACAGCGTGGTCGGTGCCTTCCGGCACGCGCTGCGGCGTGAAGTCGACGGCGTCGTAAAAGCCATGCCGGCCGAGAGCGCCGATGGAGCGCAGCCTAGCCAGATTCTGGACGGATTCGCGCGGTGTGAACTGCGCCGCGAGGATCGTGGCGTAAGGGGCGATCACCGTGTTCTGGCCAAGGCCGCGCTTGAGGCCAAGTCCGGGCACGCCGAAATTGGTATACTGGTAGGTCAGTTCGCGGTCGCGGGCATTGTAGGCCGCTTCCGAAATGCCCCAGGGCACGTTCTTCGAACGCGCGTACTGGATCTGACGCTTGATGATCAGCTTGCTGGTCTGGTTGAGGATCGAGCCTTGCGGTTCCTTCATCACCAGTGGCGGCATCAGATACTCGAACATCGAGCCCGACCAGGACATCAGCGCACCCTGGAAGCCGATCTCGACGATCGGCCTTCCAAGCCGGAACCAATGCTCCGTCGGCAGGTCACCCTTGGCGATGGCGAACAGGCTGGTCAGCCGCGCCTCGGAGGCGAGCAGATCGTAGCAGCTCTCATCGAGCTGGTGCTCCTCGACCCGGTAGCCGATCGAGAGCAGTTTGCGCTCCTGACGCATCAGGAAAGAGAAATCCATCTCGAAGGCATAGCGGCGGCAGCGTTCGCGCAGCGCCAGCAGCTTGGCGCGCAAGGCTTCGACGGCGTTTTCGTCGCTGTGCGAGTCATGCACATGCGCCTCGCAGGTCGCTTCCAGCCGTGCCGCCCAGTCGGCGATAATGTCGCTGCGCTGCGATCCGGCCTCGGTGTGGATGGCGGTGGCGAGCTTGCGGATCTCGCCGGCAAGCACGGCCAGGTTAATGGTGCGGATCGAGGCCATCTCCGGCTGCGCCTTGATGGTCATGACGGCGCGCCGCATGCCATCGAGGCGATCGGCCAGACGCTGGCGCAACGGCCGCAGTTGCCGGCGGTCGTCAGGCAATTCCTCGAGGCTCTCGTCGAGGATACTCACCGTGTCGAGGACGCCTTCGAAATCGCCCTGCAGGTGAACGGACGGGGCTTCCGCCCACTCGGCACAGGCCGCCGCCACCGCGACCAGATGTCCGGCCAGATTGCCGCTGTCGACGGCCGAGATGTAGAGCGGATAGAGCGGCTTGAGCGTCGTGGTGTCGTACCAGTTGAAGAGGTGGCCGCGGTTGCGCGGCATGCTCTCGATGGTCGTCATCGTGGCGTCGATGCGAGTGATGGCGTCGGAGAGCGCAATCCAGCCGAAATCGCGTGCCGACACCACCGACAGCAGGTAGACGCCGATATTGGTCGGCGACGTCCGCGGCGCCACAACCGGCGCCGGGCTTTCCTGGAAATTGTCGGGCGGCAGATTGTGGTGCTCGGCCGTGACGAAGGTTTCGAAATAATGCCAGGTGCGGCGCGCCACGGTGCGCAGCGCGTGGATGTCGGCTTGCGATATGCGCAGGCGGTCCTCGGTCTCGGCCGAGCGGCTGATCCAGCAGGCAACCGCCGGCGAACCGATCCAGAACAGAGCGAAGAAGAAGGCGACGAAGGCACCGGTGGAATCGGCCAGCACGGGGATAGCGAGACCGACGACGCCGATGATCACGGCGCCATACATCATGCTGTAATAGGAGCCGATATCGTTGTCGCCGCCCTTGTGCGCCTGCGACGCGGTGCGCCATTCCAGCAGGTTCTGGCGGCTGACGAACAGGCGGTAGAGCGTGCGCACGATGGCGTCGCCCATCATCCAGGCATTGTGCGCCATCAACAGCACTTTCAGCGCCACAAGGGCCGTGCCGAAGACGGTGTCGTGCGCCAGTGCGGAGAAATGGCCGCGCGGCGTCTGGTCGCCGCTCTTGGGCAGGATGGCGTTGACGACATCGAAGGTCGGCGCCATGAACAGCGACAGGATCAGCAGCGCCTGCCACTGCGCGGCCTGCGTGAAGGGCAGCAGCGTCCAGCCGGCGATCGCCGCCATCACCCAGAAGATCGGGGTCAGCGAGCGGCGCAGATTGTCGACCATCTTCCAGCGCGACAGCGCCGGCACGCCGGAACGCGGCGAGAAGATGAAGCGCAGCAGCTGCCAGTCGCCGCGCGCCCAGCGGTGGTGGCGCGAGGCGTCGACCGAGTAGCGGGTAGGATAGTCCTCGACCAGTTCGACGTCGGTGACAAGTGCTGCGCGCGCCAGCGCACCTTCGAGCAGATCGTGGCTGAGGACGGTGTTTTCCTCGATGCGGCCCTGCAGCGCCGCCTCGAAAGCGTCGACGTGATAAAGGCCCTTGCCGGTGAAGGAGCCGTCGCTGAAGACGTCCTGGTAGAGATCCGAGACGGCAAAGACGTAAGGATCGAGACCGCTGTTGGACGAGAAGACGCGCTGGAAGAAAGAAGCGTCGTCGCCGCTGGTGAGCGAGGCTGTGATGCGCGGCTGCAGAATGGTGTAGCCGGCGGTAACGACGCGCTTTGTCGCGTCAAAATGCGGGCGGTTGAGCGGATGGGCGAGCTTGCCGACCAGTGACGACACGGCGTCGCGCGTGGTGCGCGTGTCGGCGTCGAGCGTCATGACATAGACGACCTTTTCCGGCAGCGGCACGTCGAGCGGCAGGAAGGTGGTGTCGCTGTCGCCGCGCAAGAGAAGGTTCAGCTCATGCAGCTTGCCGCGCTTGCGCTCCCAGCCCATCCAGGCGCCCTGCGCCTGGTTGTAGAGCCGGCGGCGATGCAGGATATAGAAACGCGGCGCGCCTTCCGAGGGATAACGGGCATTGAGCCTGGCGATCTCGTCGCTCGCATATTGCAGGATCTCGATGTCGGCGGCGTCGATCTCGGTCTTGGAATCCGGCCAGTCGGACAGCAGCGCGAAATGGATTTCTTCGGCCGTGTTGGCGAGGTGATGCACCTCGATGTTGCGGATGTTTTCCTCGACATCATCGCGCGAGCCGATCAGCGACGGCACCACGACCAAGGTGCGTGATGCCGCCGGAATGCCGTGCTTGTAGTCATAGCCGACGAGCCGCGTCGGCTTCAGGAACAGTGAAACAACGGTGTTGAAGAAGGCGAGCGCGCCTTCGCTGGCAGGCACCGCAAACAGCGCCAGCATCAGCGTGATGGATTCCACCGACAGGCCGAGATGGGCAAGCGCATTGCCGGAGACAACCAGCAGTAGCACCGTCAGCAGGAAGACCGGCACAACGATGCCGAGCCAGCCCGTGGCGGTGAAGGCGCGCTTGAAGGTCACATGGAAGGGCGGCCGATAGCCGATCGCCTTTTCCAGATCCGGCCGGCGCGGGCCGACCAGGAAGAAGCCGACATCGGTATGCATGGCCGGATCGGCTGATGCATCCGGCACGCCGGAGGCATCGGTGACCCCGGGAACATGGCTGGCCAGCTCGATGGCCTTTTCGGCGACACGGAATTCGGACAGGTCGGAGCGCCGCGCCAGTTGCTCGATCGACGTGCGGTACTGGTCGCGCGAAAAGAAATCGAGCGCGGCGAAATCGGTGCGCTCGCGCAACAGCGTGTCGATGCGGCTGACGCCCTCGAACCACACCGTCCAGTCGACGTCGTTGATGAGGCGCAGGCCGCGGATGATGTTGCCGGTGGTGACATTGCCGCTGGACAGCGTGCGATGCTCGGAAATGATGATTTCCTCGGCGTCGGAGCCGGTTTTCTCGAGCTCGACCTCCAGCCATTCCAGCGCCCTGCCGGCATTCTGCGAGCCGTCGCGCAGGCGGTAGAGCAACTGGGTGGCGAAGGTGGTGTCCTGCGCATGCGCGCCGTAGCCCGACAGGATCTTCCGGCGGTCTGCATTGTCGTCGGTCGCCAGCACGCGGTCGGCGACCTCGTTGGCGATATGGCGCATCTGCCTGGTGCGGTCGACGCGCACGGCGATGCGGCGCAGATTCTCGATCAAAACGAAGCGCAGCAGCGACGGCAGCGCCCACAATTCGCCGATCTTGAGCGGCTCGACCGACTGAAAACCCTCGACGATGGATTTGAACATGGTCGCCGAAACCGAACTGTCGGAATGGGCGACATAGCTCCAGGCCAGGGCCAGCGCGCGCGGCACCGCGGCGCGGTTGGCCACTTCCAGGGTCGGCAACTGCCGGTAGAAACGACGCGGCAGGTCGCGCTTCACCTGAAAAATGGTCTCCTCGACGAGATAATTGTTGTCGAGCAGCCATTGCGCGGCAGGCGTGATGGTTTCGCCCTTGGCCTGGGCGGCATTGGTCGAGCGGTAGACTTCGAGGATTTTCTTGGCGCTGTCGCGGATGCGGGCCTGGAAATCGAACTGCGTCAGGCCGAACAGGTCCTTGATGTCGCCCTTGGCGAGGCTTTCGCCCAGCGCGCGCAGCCGCTCTTCGGGCAGGAAATTGGAGCGTATCGGCTCTTCGGTGATGACCGGGAAGCCGGCGCTGGACTTTTCGATATGGGCAGGATTTGTCTGGATATTCATTGAAAATTCCGCATGGGGGACGCGATGCGGCGCCACCGCCACGGCAATGTCCCTAAAACCGATTCAAATGCAATTGGTTGCATGATTACACTGGCCGAAAGTTTTGCTTCTCACCACGCCAGAGGCGTTATCCCTTCGACATTTTAAGTGGGGCTTTCGACAACTCAAGGACGAGCACCCCTGCCCTCCCGTCCGCCTTGGAACGACGGAAGGATTCGGGCTTTTTCGTGATCCAGACAACAGCTTACGCCAGATTTCTCCGGCGTGCGATCATGTTTGGCAACAGGCGTTAATCGTTGTGCTGGCGGTGCGGCTAGCCCAGGCTGGCTATCCGGACGACGAACACGATCGTCGGCCGCACCGGTTCAAGCCGCAGCTTCGCGGCCTGCGGTCCGAGCAACAGCGTGTCGCGAGGTCCAAGGCGCGACGATGTCGCGCCGGTCACGCCGACCTCACCGTCGAACGGCAGGATCAGGGTCATAGCGCTGGTCGGCCGGGTATCGGTCGGAACCGAGATCACCAGGCGCTCGACCGTGTGCATGGCCCGCCCGCGGCGGGTCATGACGTTGAGGTCGGTGATCGGACCGGAGATCAGCGCCGCCGAGGTCGGCACATCGGCCGGGAAGGACAGCGGGGCGGAAGCCGCCGTCACTTCGGCCGGCGGCCGGCCAGCAATGTCGAGGACGATGCCCTCGCCTTCCAGCACGGCCAGCGTGCGGTCGACGCCGGCAAAGCCCGAGAACGGCCCGCTATCCTCGACTCGCGCCATCGAAACGCGCCAGTCGAAATCGTCCAGGCCGGCGCCGTCCGGCGAGACGGCGATCTCGGTGGTCGTGCCGCCGCCATTCTTCCACGGCATGACCCGGTAGTCGGCGGCCCGTAGGATGCGCATCATTTAAGCCAATCAGCCTAAAATACCGGGCAGATTGAGCTGGTGCTCCTTCGCGCACTCGATGGCGATGTCGTAGCCGGCATCGGCGTGGCGCATGACGCCTGTCGCCGGATCGTTCCACAACACGCGCTCCAGGCGCCTTGCGGCGTCCGGCGTGCCGTCGGCGACGATGACCATGCCGGCATGCTGCGAGAAGCCCATGCCGACGCCGCCGCCATGATGCAGCGACACCCAGGTCGCGCCCGACGCGGTGTTGAGCAACGCATTGAGCAGCGGCCAGTCGGAGACGGCGTCGGAGCCGTCCTTCATCGCTTCCGTCTCGCGGTTCGGCGAAGCGACCGAGCCGGAATCGAGGTGGTCGCGGCCGATGACGACGGGCGCCTTGAGTTCGCCCCTGGCCACCATCTCGTTGAAGGCGAGGCCCAGCCTGTGGCGGTCGCCGAGGCCGACCCAGCAGATGCGCGCCGGCAGGCCCTGGAAGGCGATGCGCTCACGTGCCATGTCCAGCCAGTTGTGCAGATGGGTGTTGCCAGGGGTGAGTTCGCGCACCTTGGCGTCGGTCTTGTAGATGTCCTCGGGATCGCCCGAAAGGGCGGCCCAGCGGAACGGGCCGATGCCCCGGCAGAACAGCGGCCTTATATAGGCCGGCACGAAGCCCGGGAAGGCAAAGGCGTTCTCGAAGCCTTCGTCCTTGGCGACCTGGCGGATGTTGTTGCCATAGTCGAGCGTCGGCACGCCGGCATTCCAGAAATCCACCATCGCCTCGACATGCTCGCGCATCGAGGCGCGGGCGGCCTTCTCGACAGCCTTGGGATCGGAGACGCGCTTCTCGCGCCACTCAGCCATCGTCCAGCCCTTGGGCAGATAGCCGTTGATCGGGTCATGCGCCGAGGTCTGGTCGGTGACCATGTCGGGGCGGATGCCCCGCTTGAACATTTCCGGCACGATGTCGGCCGCATTGCCGAGCAGGCCGACCGACTTCGCCTCGCCGGCATTGGTCCAGCGCTCGATCATTTCCATCGCTTCGTCGAGCGTCTCGGCCTTCTCGTCGACATAGCGGGTGCGCAGCCGGAAATCGATCGAGTCCGGATTGCATTCGATGGCCAGGCAGCAAGCGCCGGCCATGACGGCGGCAAGCGGCTGGGCGCCGCCCATGCCGCCGAGGCCGCCGGTCAGGATCCATTTGCCCCTAAGATTGCCATTGTGGTGCTGGCGTCCGGCCTCGACGAAGGTCTCATAAGTGCCCTGCACGATGCCTTGCGTGCCGATGTAGATCCAGGAGCCGGCCGTCATCTGGCCGTACATCATCAGGCCTTTTTTATCGAGCTCGTTGAATTTGTCCCAGGTCGCCCAATGCGGCACCAGGTTGGAGTTGGCGATCAGCACGCGCGGCGCATCGGTGTGCGTCCGGAAGACGCCGACCGGCTTGCCGGACTGGACCAGCAGCGTCTCGTCTTCATTGAGGGTCTTCAACGAGGCGACGATGCTGTCGAAATCGTTCCAGGTGCGCGCGGCCCGGCCGATGCCGCCATAGACGACGAGCTCATTGGGGTTTTCGGCGACATCGGGATCGAGGTTGTTCATCAGCATGCGCAGCGGCGCTTCGGTCGTCCAGTATTTGGCGTTGAGCTTGTCGCCGCGGGGCGCGCGCACTTCGCGGATGTTGTGGCGAGGATTATTCATCATTGTCCCTTTGGAGTAAGGCGGCGTCTCAGCGCCCGGCCCAGTCAATGGCGGATTGGAGGATTTTCGTCAGTATGGCGCGCATCGGCGCGGCGAACTCGGCATCATAAGGCACCGGCCAATTGTCCGGTTCGCCCTTGCCCTCGGGCTCGCGCAAATAGCCGCGATCGGCAAGTTCCATCTGCAGCGCATGGTAGCCGCCTTGCGGATTGCCGAAATAGCGGGTGATCCAGCCACCCTTGAAACGGCCGTTGATGACATTGCTTTCACCGCTCTCGGCCATGATCTGGCCAACCAGCGCCTGCAGCGTAGGATCCGCGGTCTGGCCGTCATTGGTGCCGAGATTGAACACCGGCAGCGTGCCGTAGAACAGGCGCGGCAGCACCGACCGGATCGAGTGGCAATCGTAAATGACGACCTTCTCATGCAGGCCGCGCAGCCTGACGGCCTGGGCCGCCAGCATTTCATGGTAAGGCACGAAATACGCTATGCGGCGTTGGTCTATCTCCGACGGCGTCGGTTCCGCGCCGGGCAGATACAGCGGATCGCCGTCGAAGGTCTCGGTCGGGCATAGCGTCGTTGTCGTCTGCCCGGGATAGAGCGAGGCGCCGGAAGGATCGCGGTTGACGTCGATGACGGTGCGCGAGATCGACGTATGCACAATCGTCGCGCCAAGGCCGGCGGCGAAATCGTAGAGATTGTCGATCCACCAGTCGCAATCGCGGCGGCCGTGCCAGGGCGAGACCAGCCGATTGTCGATGCCGGCGAGATCGATACCCGTGTGCGGGATCGACACCAACAGGGGTGCCGTGCCTTCGGTCACTGTCAGCCAGTCGGTCATGTCAGACTCCCGAGATCGAAGGCAATGTCACCGCGCTCGCAGCCTTGATGGCAGCGCCGCTGCGCACCATGGCGATGGCTTTTTCCATGTCAGGGTGGAAATGCCGGTCATTGTCGAGATGCGGCACCTCGGCGCGGACCAGCTTGCGAACCGCTTCCAGAGCTGCACTCGACGCCAGCGGCGCATGGAAATCGCAGCCTTGCGCGGCGGCCAAGAGTTCGATGCCGATGACGGCCGTGGCGTTTTCGATCATGCCGATCAGCCGGCGAGCGCCGTGTGCGGCCATCGAGACATGGTCTTCCTGGTTGGCCGAGGTCGGGATGGAATCGACACTTGCCGGATAGGCCTTCTGCTTGTTCTCAGAGACGAGCGCCGCCGCCGTCACCTGCGGGATCATGAAGCCGGAGTTCAGGCCGGGCTTCGGCGTCAGGAAGGCCGGCATGCCGGACAGCGCGGGGTCTACCAGCATGGCGATGCGGCGCTCCGACAGCGAGCCGATCTCGCAGACGGCAAGCGCGATCATGTCGGCGGCGAAAGCCACCGGCTCGGCGTGGAAATTGCCGCCTGAAAGCGCAGTATCGTCCTCGGCGAAGATCAGCGGATTGTCGGTGACGCCATTGGCCTCGGTGCCGAGCGTATCGGCGGCCTGGCGCAGCACGCTGAGCGCCGCACCCATCACCTGCGGCTGGCAGCGCAGGCAGTACGGATCCTGCACGCGCTCATCGCCGACGCGGTGCGATTCACGGATGGCGCTGCCGGACATCAGATTGCGCAGCGCTGCCGCCGTCTCGATCTGGCCCGGGTGTTTTCTGAGGAGATGGATGCGCGGATCGAAGGGTGCATCCGAGCCCTTGGCAGCGTCGGTCGACAGCGCCCCGGCGACCAGCGCCGACTGATACAGCACTTCGGCCTCGAACAGAGCGGCCAGCGCGTAGGCGGTGGAAAACTGCGTGCCGTTGAGCAGCGCCAGACCTTCCTTGGCGCCGAGCGTCACGGGCTCCAGGCCGTGCGAGACGAAAGCGACCTTGGCCGGGAAGCGGCCATGCGGTGTAAAGCATTCGCCGACGCCGATCATCACCGCCGTCATGTGCGACAGCGGCGCGAGATCTCCGGAGGCGCCGACCGAGCCCTGCGCCGGCACGACGGGGATGACGTCGTTGGCCAGCATCGCTTCCAGCAATTCGATGGTTTGCGGCCGCACGCCCGACGCGCCCTGCGCCAGGCTGGCCAGCTTCAGCGCCATCATCAACCGAACCACAGCGACCGGCATCGGCTCGCCGACGCCGGCGGCATGCGACAAAACGATGTTGCGTTGCAGGGTCTCTAGATCCTCGGCCGGAATGCGGACGCTGGCCAGTTTGCCAAAGCCGGTGTTGATGCCGTAGACCGGCTCACCCTTGGCGACGATGCGGGCGACAGCCTCGGCGCTGGCCTTGATCTTCGGACGGCAGGCAGCGTCGAGCTTCGGCACGGCGCCACGATAGATAGCGCGCCAGTCGGCCAGCGTCGCATTGCCGGGCTTCAGGTTAAGTTCGGTCATTGTCCTCTCCAGATGCGGGCATGGAGCGGGTTGAAGCCCATGCGGTAGACGAGTTCGGCCGGACGCTCGATGTCCCAGATCGCCAGGTCGGCGGATTTCCCTGCTTCAAGCGTGCCGGTCTGGCCGAGCAATCCCAGCGCACGGGCAGCCTCGCGAGTGGTGCCGGCCAGGCACTCCTCGACGGTCAGGCCGAAAAGCGTCGCGGCCATGTTCATGGTCAGAAGCAGCGAGGTCAGCGGCGACGTCCCGGGATTGTTGTCGGTGGCGACCGCCATCTTGACGCCGTGCTGGCGAAACAGGCCGATCGGCGGCTTCCTGGTTTCGCGGATGAAATAGTAGGCGCCGGGTAGGATCGTCGCCACGGTGCCGGCCTTGGCCATGGCTGCGGCACCTGCTTCATCGGTGTATTCGAGATGGTCGGCCGACAGCGCGCCATAGCGGGCGGCGAGTTCGGCGCCATGCAGGTTCGACAGCTGGTCGGCATGGAGCTTTACCGGCAGGCCAAGCGCCTTGGCCTTGTCGAACACGCGGGCGATTTGCTCCGGCGAGAAGGCAATGCCTTCGCAGAACCCATCAACGGCATCCGCCAGGCCCTCGACGGCGATGGCGGGCAGAATATTGTCGACGATATTGTCGATGTATTCGTCCTTGTCGCGATAGGGCTCCGACGGCACGGAAAGATCGCCCAGATTCTGCGGTAGTGTGTGTGCGCCGAGAAAAGTGGTGACCACGGACACATCCCGCATTGTGCCCAGCCGCCGCGCCGCACGTAGCGACCATCTCTCATGCATATGGCTAAGGCCGTAGCCCGACTTGATTTCGACGGTCGTCACGCCCTCGGCAATCAAAGCGTCGAGGCGCGGCAGGCTCTGCCGGACCAATTCATCCTCGTGCGCTGCACGCGTGGCTTTGACCGTCGAGACGATGCCACCGCCGGCTCTGGCGACCTCTTCATAGGTGGCGCCGGCCAGCCGCATCTCGAACTCGTTGGCACGGTTGCCGGCATGGATGAGATGGGTGTGGCAGTCGATCAGGCCGGGCGTGATCCAGCGGCCTTCGCAATCGGTAGTCTCGCCGCCCTGAGCCAACGCTGACGGCATGTCGGCTTCCGGACCGGCATAGACGATGACGCCGTCACGGGCGACGATCGCGCCCTTTTCGACGAGGCCCAGTCCGGCATCGCCTTCGGCCATGGTTGCCAGGCGCGCATTGCGCCAAAGCTGAAGGCCCCGTGCCCGGCTTTTGTTCTGTGCCGCCATCATCTTTTTCCGTTGCTTGGATGGCGATTATGTATATACATATTGAAACGCACTGCAAGTGCATTGTTCATGGAACGCGGAGAAAAACGTGACGGCGATCTTTGCGGAACAGGCGCTGCTGGCCGATGGCTGGCACGACAAGGTGCGGATTTCGTTGAACGATAGTCGCATCACGGCAGTCGAGCCGGGCTCTTCGCAGCAAGCCGACGACGAACGCCACGCCATTCTGGTCCCCGGCATGCCGAACCTGCACAGCCACGCCTTCCAGCGCGGCATGGCCGGGCTTGCCGAACTGCGCGGTCCCTCCGCCGACAGCTTCTGGAGCTGGCGCGAGGTGATGTACCGCTTTGCGCTGTCGATGACGCCGGACCAGGTCGAGGCGGTCGCCGCACAGCTTTACGTCGAGATGCTGGAGGCCGGATTCTCGCGCGTCGGCGAATTTCATTATCTCCACCACGATCGCGACGGAAAACCCTATGCCAACCTTGCCGAGATGGCCGAACGTATTGCCGCGGCCGCCGGCGAAACCGGGATCGGCCTGACGCTGCTGCCGGTGTTTTATGCCCATTCCTCCTTCGGCGGCGCTGCGCCCAATGAAGGCCAGCGGCGATTCATCAACGATGTAAATCGGTTCGAACGCTTGCTTGAGAAAAGCCGCGAATCGGTTCGTGCGTTGAATCAGGCTGTCGTCGGCGTCGCCCCGCACAGCCTGCGCGCCGCGACGCCGGAGGAACTCAGCGCTGTTGCCGCCATTGCGCCGGACGGACCGATCCACATCCACGTCGCCGAGCAGGTGAAGGAGGCCGAGGATTGCCTGGCGTGGTCGGGTGCGCGACCGGTCGAATGGCTGCTCGCCAATGCCGGGATCGACAAGCGTTGGTGCCTGATCCACGCCACCCACATGACCGAGGCTGAGACAACCGGCATGGCCAGAAGCGGCGCCATTGCCGGGCTTTGCCCGATCACCGAGGCCAATCTCGGCGACGGCACCTTTTCAGCACCTCTGTTCATCGAACATGGCGGCCGCTTCGGCGTCGGCTCGGATTCCAACGTGCTGATCGGCCTGCCGGATGAATTGCGCCAGCTCGAATATTCGCAGCGCCTCGCACACCGCGCCCGCAATGTGCTGGCGGTGGCCGGCGGCTCGACCGGGCGGGCTCTGTTCGACGCCGCCCTCGATGGCGGCAGCACCGCACTCGGCGCCGGCCCGTCGCGGATCGCCGCCGGCGCCGCGGCTGATTTCGTCTCCCTCGACGAAAACCATCCTTCGCTGGCCGGAAAAAGTGGCGATGCGATCCTCGACGCCTGGATCTTTGCCAATGGCGGCAAGGTCGATTGCGTCTGGGTGCACGGAAAAAAACAAGTCAGCGGCGGCCGGCATGCAGCGCGTGAGACGATCGCCGAGCGCTTTCGCCATGTGATGACGGCGCTTTCGGCATGAGCATATCAGAGACAGCGGCGGTGGAAGGCGGCGGTTCGCTGCACCAGCGCATCCTGTCCGACATCAGCGAGAAAATAATGTCCGGCGCCTGGGCGCCGGGTCACCGCATCCCGTTCGAGCACGAGTTGACGGCCGAATACAATTGCTCGCGCATGACGGTGAACAAGGCGCTGTCGCAACTGGCCAAGGCCGGGCTGATCGAGCGCCGCCGCCGTTCGGGCAGCTTTGTCCGCCAGCCGCAGTCGCAGGCCGCGGTGCTGGAAATCCACGACATCAGGATCGAGGTTGAGTCGCTTGGCCTGGCTTATCGTTACGAGCGCTTGGCGCGGCAGAAAAGGCGCAGCAGCGCCGAGGATCGCGCCTTGCTGGAACTGGACGCAGCCGGACAGGTGCTGGCGCTTGAATGCCGGCATTTTGCCGGCAAGCGGCCGTTCGCGCACGAACAGCGGCTGATCAATCTCGCCGCCGTCGCGGAAGCCGCCGAGGAGGAGTTTCTCGACATCGCCCCCGGCCCTTGGCTGATTGGCCGCGTGCCATGGAGCGAGGCAGAGCACCGTATCCGCGCGGTCGCGGCAGACAGACATATTGCCGAAGCGCTCGACATCGCAACCGGCGCGCCCTGCCTGGTGGTCGAGCGCCGAACCTGGAGCGCCGAGCACCCGGTGACGCAGGTGAGGTTCACCTACGCCGCGGAGAGCCACACGTTGGTGGCGAGGTTCAGGCCTTCGCAGGGGTGATTACCCTCCCCCTCGAGGGGAGGGTCGCGGAGCAAGTGCCGCAAAAGGCGGCACTGGTGACGCGGGGTGGGGTCGGTGCAGCCTCGCCGACCCCACCCCGTCTCGCAGTCTCCGCTTCGCTTCGACTACTCGCCGACCCTCCCCTCGAGGGGGAGGGTAAGGCGCCGCGCTCTAAATCGCCGCCGTAACAATAATCTCGACAGTGTATTCCGGCCCTGCAAGCTTGGCCTCACCCGTGGCGCGGGCGGGCGTGTTGCCTTGCGGGACCCACTTGTCCCATTCCTTGTTCATCTCGGCGAAGGTGCCCATATCGGCCAGCCAGATGATCGCCTGCAGGATCTTGGTCTTGTCGGTGCCGGCCTTGGCCAGCAGTTCGTCGATAGATGCGAGGATCGACCTGGTCTGTTCGCCAACGCTGGCGCCGGGCGTTCCGACCTGGCCGGCGAGATAGACGGTGTTGCCGTGGATGACGATCTGGCTCATGCGCGGGCCAACATCGATGCGACGAATGCTCATGGGATGGTTCCTTCGTTTGTCGGTGCGCCTGTTTAGAGTCGCTGCCGCCTCCGGGCAAGGCCAACAGCGCGAAACCTCTTGAGCCTGGGTTGGATCTTGGGCCGCAAATGTCTATCTGCGCCGAGGGATTTCTTTCCGGCGCGGATTGCCGACCTCGTGTGAGAGTGGCAAGACATTGCGCCAAACCAGATTGCGAGGATGAGAGCCATGGAATATCGCGAAATGAGCGAGGACTATTCGGTCTCGGGCCAGATCCAGCCCGAAGACGCCGCCGCCATCAAGGAAGCCGGCTTCAAGAGCGTGATCTGCAACCGGCCGGATGACGAGCAGCCCGGCCAACCCTCAGCCGACAGCGTCAAGGCGGCGGTCGAAGCCGCGGGGCTGGCCTTCCGCTACATCCCGGTGATCAGCGGCCAGATCACGGCCGAGAATGTCGAGGACCAGGCCGAGGCGCTTGACGCGCTTGAGGGACCGGTGTTTGCTTATTGCCGCTCCGGCGCGCGCTGCACCAACCTCTACGGGCTGATTCAGCAGTCCAAGGGGTGAGCATCTGAGGCGCTGGCGATCCCTCACCCCCCCTCTGTCCTGCCGGACATCATCTCCCCCGCAAGGGGGGAGATCGGATGTCGCCTTCGCTTTTCGCCAATCGCCGACGTTGCAGGATGAGCGCTATCGACAAAGCTGCTGATCTCCCTCCTTGCGGGGGAGATGGCCGGCAGGCCAGAGGGGGGTGCTGTCCCGCCGACGTATCAACTGAAACTCTCTCAAACTAGATCGGCAGCGCGCCGGTCTCCTTCAGCGTCTCCAACACGATCGCCGTCTTCACATGCTGCACGGATTCGTGCGGCAGGAGCACGCCGTTGACGAATTCCGACAATGATTTGAGATCGGGGGTCACCACTTTCAAGATGTAGTCCATCTCACCGGTCAGCGCGTGCGCCTCCTGCACTTCCGGCAGCCGCGCCAGCAATTCGCCGAAGCGCCGCGCATTGTCGCGGTTGTGGGTGGCGAGCGTCACCGAGATGACGTTGACCAGCGAGAATCCAAGCTTGTCGCGGTCGAGCACGGCGCGATAGCCCTTGATGAAGCCGTCTTCCTCCAGCCGCTGGCGGCGGCGCGAGCACTGCGATGCCGACAGGTTCACCCTCTCGGACAGATCGTTGTTGGTAAGCCGCGCGTCCCCCTGCAAAAGAGCCATTATCTTGCGGTCGAACTGGTCGATGCGCACGTCATTCATGGATTCACCTCCAATCATGCATGAACTACGCACGAGATGATCATTTCAAGCGTTTGAATGCAAGCACCGTGCGGCCGCTTCGCGCTATGATTGATATGTTGTGGTCCGATGCGGCCACCATCCGTTTGGAGGAATGCCATGGGTCCCTTCCCGCACGACGCCCCGCCCGCAAAGATCAGCAAGGAAAACCCCGCCGGCACCGACGGTTTCGAGTTCGTCGAGTTCGCGCATGCGGAGCCGCAGAAGCTCGCCGAACTGTTCACCCGCATGGGCTATGTCGCGGTGGCCAAGCACCGCAGGAAAGACATCACCGTCTGGCGCCAGGGCGACATCAACTATGTCGTCAATGCCGAGCCCGGCTCGCACGCGATGAAGTTCGTCGACAAGCACGGCCCCTGCGCCGCCTCGATGGCCTGGCGCGTGGTCGATGCAAAGCATGCGTTCGAGCATGCGGTATCGAAAGGCGCCACGCCCTACGACGGCAACGACAAGGCGCTCGACGTGCCGGCCGTTGTCGGCATTGGCGGCTCGCTGCTCTATTTCATCGAAGCCTATGGCAAGAAGGGCCCGGCCTATGATGCCGAGTTCGAGTGGCTGGGCGAACGCGACCCGCGGCCGCAAGGCGTCGGCTTCTATTTCCTCGACCACCTCACCCACAATGTCTATCGCGGCCAGATGGACAAATGGTGGGACTTTTATCGCGAATTGTTCGGCTTCAAGCAGATCCATTTCTTCGACATCGACGGCAAGATCACCGGCCTCGTCAGCCGCGCCATCACCTCGCCCTGCGGCAAGATCCGTATCCCGCTGAACGAGTCCAAGGACGACACCAGCCAGATCGCCGAGTATCTGAAGAAGTACAATGGCGAAGGCATCCAGCATATCGCCGTCGGGACCGACGACATCTACGCCGCCACCGACAAGCTTGCCGACAATGGGCTGAAGTTCATGCCCGGTCCGCCGGAGACCTACTACGACATGTCGTACAACAGGGTGAACGGGCATGACGAGCCGATCGAGCGGATGAAGAAGCACGGCATCCTGATCGACGGTGAAGGCGTGGTCGACGGCGGCATGACCAAGATCCTGCTGCAGATATTCTCCAAAACCGTGATCGGCCCGATCTTCTTCGAATTCATCCAGAGGAAGGGCGACGAAGGTTTTGGCGAAGGCAATTTCCGCGCGCTGTTCGAGTCGATCGAGCAGGACCAGATCAAGCGCGGCGTGATCAAGGTCGACGGCAAGGCGGCCTGAACCCCCGTTTGCGGCTCGATGGGCCTTGATCTAAGTTTCGATAAAAGGGGTCAAGCCGTGAACGTCTCCATAACCGAAGCAAAGGCCAAACTAACGGAACTCGTCGGCCGCGCGGAGGCCGGCGAGGAGATAGTCATCACTCATCACGGCAAGATCGCGGCGCGGCTCGTGCCACCAGTTCGAGAAGACTTGTTGTCGCGCATAGGTGCCCTGAAGGGCAAGATTTGGATTTCTGACGTTCGACAAACTCGGCCCTGAATGGAACGAGTACACCAGATAAAGGTCAGAGGCCCAACCGCTCGACCTCTTCTTTCCTCACCTTCAAATCATAATCGAGCAAAAACTCGTCCAGCTGCGGCGGCGCGACCGAGCTGCCCGAGAGCATCGCGTGAACCTGGCCGCGATGGTGGATGTCGTGCAGGAAGACATGGGCGAGAATGTCGCCGATCTTTTCGGGGATCATGCCGTCCTCGCGCCGGTCCGTGATGACCTGACGGTCGAGATCCGCCTCCGACAGCTTCTCGCAAAAGGCGATCAGGCGCCAGTCGGCCGCGACCTGAGCGGCAAACAGCGCCTGCGGCACATCGAACGGCACGTAGTCGTCATAAGCGGCCGCACCGACGCCGCCTTCTTCGAGAAAATCGAGATAGAGATGATCGACCGCGAGGATGTGGTTGAGCGTCGCCTTGATCGACGGGAAGAAGCTTGTGCGCTCGGCTTCGAATTCGCCGGGCTTCAGCGCAAGCACGGCGCGATAGAGCCGGTCGTTCGACCAGAGATTGTTGCCGGCCATGCGGCTGAAATGCTCTAGCAGGGTCACGCGTTCATTCGTCTGATCAGGCCAATGCCAGCCGCCATCACCGCGAAGCCGGCGACAACGATCAGCAGCAGCCGGTTCATGCGCCGCCGCATCGCCTGCGTCTCCTCGTCCCGCGCCACATTGGTGTTGGTGATGGTGTGGAACATCATCGACTTGCGCGGGTAGCCACTGCGGTTGGTCAGATCGGGCGAGCGCGCCTCGATGCGGTAGCTCAGCCGGATCGCCTGGATGAAGACCACCAGAATGGCCAGCGCCCAGACGCCGGCCAGCAGGTAGAACGCCTCTCCCGTCACTATTGCCCCCTCTTATGCCTGGGACTTCTCGACCTTCTGCTCGATGGCGCCGAAGATCGAGTTTCCGCTTTTATTCTTCATCTCGATACGCACCGTATCGCCAAAGCGTAGGAACGGCGTCTTGGGCTCGCCAGACTCAATGGTCTCGATCATGCGCAGTTCAGCGATGCAGGAATAGCCGGCGCCGCCGGCCGCCACCGGTTTGCCCGGCCCGCCATCCAGCTTGTTGGAGACGGTGCCGGAACCGATGATGGTGCCGGCAACCAGCGGCCGTGTCTTTGCGGCATGGGCAATCAGCGCCGGGAAGTCGAAGGTCATGTCGACGCCGGCATTGGCACGGCCGAACGGCTTGCCGTTGACGTCGGCGAGCAGAGGCAGGTTGACCTTGCCGCCATCCCAGGCGTCGCCGAGTTCGTCCGGCGTCACCGCCACCGGCGAAAAAGCCGAGGACGGCTTCGACTGGAAGAAGCCAAACCCCTTGGCGAGCTCGGGTCCGGTGAGCGCGCGCAGCGTCACATCATTGACCAGCATGACCAGCCGGATGGCGGCGCGCGCCTGGTCGAGGCTGGCGCCCATCGGCACGTCGTCGACGATGACGGCAACTTCCGCCTCCATGTCGATGCCGAAGGCTTCGTCCGCCGCGCGGATCGGATCGCGCGGCGCGATAAAGGAATCCGAGCCGCCCTGGTAGATCAGCGGATCGGTCCAGAAGCTTGCCGGCATCTCGGCGCCGCGGGCTTTGCGCACCAGCTCGACATGGTTCACATAGGCTGAACCATCGGCCCATTGATAGGCGCGCGGCAGCGGCGATTGGGCGTCATGCTCATGGAAGCGTGCCGACGGCACCGCATTGTTCTCCAGCGATTCGGCGATCGTCGCCAGGTGCGGCGAAATCCGCTGCCAGTCGTCGAGTGCGGCCTGCAGCGTGCGCGCCAGGAACGAGGCGTCGGTGAAGCGCGTCAGGTCGCGCGAGACGACGACAAGCTTTCCGTCGCGCGTCCCGTCCCTCAATGTGGCAAGCTTCATGCGGTTTCCTCTCCTGATGCGGCTTTGGCGCCGTCTAAGTTCACAACAAGGCCGTCGCGGGCAATCGTCAAGTCACCCACCCACGATTTCCTAACAGCAGCCTCCCAGTCGGCCTCGCCGATCTCGGGATCATCGGCCGGAATGAGGTGGTTGAGCACCAGCCTCTTCACCCCGGCATCGCTGGCGATGCGGCCTGCCTGCTCGGCAAATGAGTGGCTGGCAAGCAGATGCTCTTTCAGCCGCGCGCCATTGCCGGTCCTGGCGACCAGCCGCTCGATGCCTTCTTCCAGCATGGCCTCATGGACGAGAATGTCGGCATTTCGGGCAAAGCCTGCGAGCGGCGGAAAGAAGGCTGTGTCGGCCGAGAACACGACGCTATTCGCACCATGCTCGAAGCGCAGCGCGAAACAGTCGGTCACCGGCGGATGGTCGACGCGCAGTGCCGAGACCTTCAGGCCGCGCTGCGCAAAAATCTCGCCCTCGCCGAATTCCACGATCGAAACCATTTCGCGAATGTCCGGCCTGCCCTCATCGACGATGCGAATTTCGATGTCGAACTCGATCGCCTGGCAGAAACGGCGCCAGTATTGGCCGGTGCCGGGCGGTCCGAACAGCGTCACCGGGCTGGCGAGCCCGGCGGTCCAGGCGGTGTGGAGCAACGGGCCCAGTTCCAGCACATGGTCGGAATGCAGATGGGTGATGAAGACCAGGTCGAGCGCCTTCAGGCTGACGGCGGAATCGACCAGGCCGCGTGTGACGCCGAGCCCGCAATCGACGACGATGGTTCGCCCGCCCAGTTCCAGCAGCGACGAACTCGGCCACGGCCCGCCCGGCCGCAGCGCAGGGCCGCCCTTGGAGCCGAGAAGCACCAGCCGGTCGTTCATTGGGCTGATCTCAAGACCAGTCGCCCTCCGGCGTGCCGTTGAAACGCATCTTCAGATCGGTCCAGCAATCGATGTAATTGTCCTGCCTCGTTTCAAGCTCGGCGCCGTAGCGGGTGAGCATTTGCGGGAATCGGGTCTCGAACATGAAGGCCATGGTGTTGTCGAGCTTGACCGGTTTCAGCTCCGAGCGCGAGGCCTTTTCGAAGCCAGGCGCGTCTGGGCCGTGGGCCAGCATCAGATTGTGCAGGCTGATGCCGCCCGGGACAAAACCTTCTTCCTTGGCGTCGTACTGGCCGTGGATCAGGCCCATGAACTCGCTCATGATGTTTCGGTGGTACCAGGGCGGGCGGAACGTATCCTCCGCCACCAGCCAGCGCGGCGGGAAGATGACGAAGTCGATGTTGGCGGTGCCCTCCTCGCCGCTCGGCGCCGTCAGCACGGTGAAGATCGACGGATCGGGATGGTCGAACAGGATGGCGCCGACCGGAGAAAACGTCGCCAGATCATATTTGTAGGGCGCATAGTTGCCGTGCCAGGCGACGACGTCGAGCGGCGAATGGCCGATCTCGGTGACGTTGAAATTGCCGCACCATTTCACCGTCAGCCGGCACGGCGTCTCCTTCTCCTCGAACCAGGCGCTGGGCGTCTTGAAGTCGCGTGGGTTGGCCAGGCAGTTGGCGCCGATCGGGCCGCGGTCCGGCAGCGTCAGCTTGGCGCCGTAGTTTTCGCAGATATAGCCGCGCACTTCCTTGTCGATGAGCTCGACCTTGAACACCAGCCCGCGCGGCAGCACGGCGATCTCGCCGGGCCGCAGCTCGATGACACCCATCTCGGTGACGAAGCGCAAGGTGCCGACCTGGGGGACGATCAGCAACTCGCCATCGGCATTGAAGAAATGATCGTCGACCATCGATCGGTTGGCGACATAGACATGCGCGGCCATGCCGCTTTGGCCCAGCACATCTCCGGCAGTGGTGATGGTGCGCATGCCGGCGATGAAGTCGGTCGGCTCACTCGGCATCGGCACCGGGCTCCAGCGATACTGCCCGAGCGCCAGTTCGTGGTCGCCGACATTGGGGGCGGTCTTCCACAAGGGATAGCTCACCGCCTTGAAGCGGCCGGTGTGTTTTACGCTCGGCCGGATGCGATAGAGCCAGGAGCGCTCATTGGTGCCGCGCGGCGCGGTGAAGGGCGAGCCCGAGAGCTGTTCGGCATAGAGCCCGTAAGCCGGCCGTTGCGGCGAGTTCCGCCCCTGCGGCAGCGAGCCGGGCAGCGTCTCGGTTTCGAAGTCGTTGCCGAAGCCCGGCATGTAGGAAAAGCTCATCCGATCCTCCCTGAACCCGGCCCCGCGAAGCGCTGCTTGCCGGCGATGTTGACCAAACTGGTTTCATTTGTAACCATCGAAAATGTAACTATCAACGGGCGAATGCCGCATCCATGGTGCAGATGGAAATCCTCGAACTCGAAAGCTTCCTGCCCTATCGGCTCTACCGGCTGGCCGACGCCGTCAGCCGCGAATTTTCAAAAATCTACCGCGACCGCCACGGCCTGACGCGGCCGGAATGGCGCACGCTGTCAGGGCTCGGACAGCGCGGCACCATGACGGCGACAGCGCTTGGCGAACAGTCGGCCATGCACAAGACCAAGGTGTCGCGCGCCGTGGCCGAGCTCGAGCGGCGACGCTGGCTGGTACGCACAACCGACGAGAATGATCGACGTGTAGAGCATCTGGCGCTGACGAAGGCGGGGCTGGCGGCCTATGGCGAAATGGTGCCGCTGGCGAAGGCGTTTGAACGGGAGTTGCTGGAGAGGCTGAGCACAGAGGAGCGGACAGCGATTGTGAGCGGCGTGGCGGCGCTGGAGGGAGCGTTGGGTGAATAAAGAATCTGCTCCGCCGTGATCCCTCACACCCCCCTCTGTCCTGCCGGACATCTCCCCCGCAAGGGGGGAGATCAGATGTCGCGAAGGCTTTCGCCAATCTCCAATGTTGCAGAGGTTGGCGAGCCGTCAAAGCTGCCAATCTCCCTCCTTGCGGGGGAGATGGCCGGCAGGCCAGAGGGGGGTGCCTCGCGCCGACATTTCCAGCGGATAGCGCTCAGCCGCACCCTCACCAATCCATCACCACCTTACCCGAACTGCCGCTCCTCATCGCATCGAACCCCGCCTGAAAATCATCGATACCGATCCGATGCGTGATCAGGCCGCTGACATCCAGCGGGCCTTGCACCAAGGCGATCATCTTGTACCAAGTCTCGAACATCTCGCGGCCGTAAATGCCCTTCAAGTGCAGCATCTTGAAGATGACCTTGTTCCAGTCGATCTCAAAGCCGGTCGGCGCGATGCCCAGAATGGCGATCTTGCCGCCATTGTTCATGGTGTCGATCATGTCGCGAAAGGCGGGCGCGGCGCCCGACATTTCCAGGCCGACATCAAAACCTTCGGTCATGCCGAGCGCCGGCATGACATCCCTAAGCTTTTCCTTCGAGGCGTCGACGACATGCTGGACGCCGAGCTTTTTGGCCAGCGCCAGCCGCACCGGGTTGATGTCGGTGATGACGACTTTTCGCGCGCCCACACATTGCGCCACCAGCGCGCCCATGATGCCGATCGGACCGGCGCCGGTGACCAGCACGTCCTCGCCGACCAGATCGAAGGACAGAGCGGTGTGGACCGCATTGCCCAAGGGATCGAAGATCGCGGCGATCTCGTCGGGCACATCGCCGGGGATGGGCACGACATTGTGCTGCGGGACCGCCAGATACTCACCGAAGGCGCCGGGACGGTTGACGCCGAGGCCGAGCGTGTTGCGGCACAGATGGCCCCTGCCCGCGCGGCAGTTACGGCAATGGCCGCAAACGATGTGGCCTTCGCCGGAGACGCGCTGGCCGACCTTGTATTCGGTGACCGCAGCACCAAAGTCGGCAACCGTGCCGACGAATTCATGGCCGGTCACCATCGGCACCGGCACCGTCTTCTGCGCCCACTGGTCCCAATTGTAGATGTGCACGTCGGTGCCGCAGATCGCCGTCTTCTTTACCTTGATCAGCACGTCGTTGGGGCCGATCTCCGGCACCGGCACCTCTTCCATCCAGATGCCCGGTTCGGCCTTGGCCTTCACCAGCGCCTTCATCATGTTCGACATGCTTTTGCCCCTTGAATCCCTTGATCCGGAATCGCTTTTGGCGATCAGGAAATGACGCCCAATTCCTTGCCGACCGCCGCGAATGCCGCCACGGCGCGGTCGATGTCGGCGGTGGAATGCGCCGCCGACATCTGGGTGCGGATGCGCGCTTGGCCTTTCGGCACCACCGGGAACGAAAAGCCGATGACATAGATGCCGCGCTTCAGCATGCGCACCCCCATTTCCTGCGCCAGGCTTGCATCGCCCAGCATCACCGGGATGATCGGGTGATCGGCGCCGGCCAACGTGAAGCCGAGCTTGCCCATCTCGGACCGGAAGCGCGCCGCATTGGCATAGAGGCGCTTGCGCAAGGCGTCGCCATTTCGGATCAGCTCGAACACCTTGATCGAGGCGCCGGCGATCGCCGGCATCAGCGTGTTGGAGAAGAGATAGGGCCGCGAGCGCTGGCGCAGCCAGTCGACCACCTGGCTTTTGCCCGAGGTGTAGCCGCCCGACGCGCCGCCCAGCGCCTTGCCGAGCGTGCCGGTGATGACGTCCACCCTGCCCTCGACGCCGCAATGCTCGGCCGAGCCGCGGCCGTTTTTGCCGACGAAGCCGACGGCATGGCTGTCGTCGACCATCACCATGGCGTCGTATTTGTCGGCGAGGTCGCAGACGCCTTTCAGATTGGCGATGATGCCGTCCATGGAGAACACGCCGTCGGTGGCGATCAGCCGGAAGCGGCTGTCTTTCGCCTCCTTCAGCCGGGCTTCGAGATCGGCCATGTCGTTGTTGGCGTAGCGGAAACGCTTGGCCTTCGACAGTCGCACGCCGTCGATGATCGAGGCATGGTTCAGCGCATCGGAAATGATCGCATCCTCCTCGCCGAGCAGTGTCTCGAACAGGCCGCCATTGGCGTCGAAGCAGGAGCCGTAAAGGATGGTGTCGTCCATGCCGAGGAATGATGAAATCGTTGATTCAAGCTGCTTGTGCTCTTCCTGCGTGCCGCAGATGAAACGCACCGAAGCCATGCCGTAGCCATAGCGGTCCAGCGCGCCTTTGGCTGCGTTACGCAATTCGGCGCTGTCGGCGAGGCCGAGATAGTTGTTGGCGCAGAAGTTCAGCACCTTGTCGCCGCCGACTTCGATCTCAGCCGACTGGGTCGAGGTGATCACCCGCTCGGATTTGTAGAGCCCGGCGGATTTCAGCCCTTGCAGTTCGTTGTCGATATGGGAGAGGAATGCCGCGCTCATGATCAAGTCCTGTTGAGATTGGCGCGACTGTCGCGCTACGCGCACTAAAAATCCATCGCAAAAGCGACCGTTTCGGTGGCACGGCGGGCTCAACCCTGGCGCGATCCGATCGCATGGCCAGCATGCTGGAGTAGCAGGCACGCGAATACGGCCGTGCCGCGAAAGAACATGATAACCATTTCAGCAGCTTTCGTTTTCTGCGGAAGCAACAGTTCCGCCGGCTTCCAAACCTGTTAACCCTTTCAAGGCAATGGTGTTCTTGCCACGAATCGGTGGCAGAAATCCGTCGACCGAGGGGTCACCTAGAATATGTCGCAGCAGCCGGCGCAAACCGTCTCGGGCAAACTCATCCTGCTGATCAAGAGCGGCTACTGGCTGGCGCTGCTGATCATCGCCGCCATGGTGATGGCTTCCTTCATCCTGCTGCAGCAGATGATGGCGGCGCAACAGCACAACCATACTCTGCTCGACATCGTCAGCACCCAGAAGGCGCTGTCGCAGCGCATCGTCTTTTTGACCAGCGCAACCGGCTCCGCCGCGCGTGACAAGCAGCCGGCCCTGGTTGCCGCGCTGAAACAGGCGACCGCCGAGTTCGAGGCGAACTACGACCTGCTCCTCAAACAGACGGGAGCCGACCCGCTGTCGCCGGCATTGTCCGACCCAAAGTCGATCGAGAGCGTCCTTTACGGCAAGCCGTTCCACCTCGACTATTTCTCGGTCGGGCTGGTCGCCAATGGCGAAAGGCTGATCTCGTCCTTCGAATCCCAGCTCTCCGGCAATGCCGCCTACAAGGGCGGCGGCGAGCGCGTCAATCTCGATGCTTCCGTCGCCAATGCGACGCTGTCGGGTTATGCCGCGCTCGGCCAACGCATCGCCGCATTCGCAGACGAGCGGTCGGAAAAGCTCCTCGATCTCCATCGCACCTTGTTCTACGCCACCATCGGCGTCATCGTCCTGGTGGCGCTTTTCATCTTCCGGCCGATGTCGAAGGCGATCCTGCGCAAGACGCACGAGCTTGTCGATGCCCGCAACTCGATGGCCTTCATCGCCGTACATGACGGGCTGACCGGCCTGCACAACCGCACCTTCCTGACCGACCACTTCGAAACGCTGATCAAGGGCGCGCATCGCCGGCGCGAGAGGCTGGCGGTCATCCAGCTCGACCTCGACCGGTTCAAGCAGATCAACGACACACTCGGCCACGCCGCCGGCGACTATGTGCTGGTCGTCACCGCGCAGCGCATGCGCGATTCCTGCCGTGCGTCGGATCTCTGCGCGCGCCTTGGCGGCGACGAATTCGTGATGATCCTCAATGGCGCCGGCGGCCCCGAGGACATCAACATGCTGGCCCGGCGCATCCTGGAGGAGATCAACGAGCCGATTACCTTCCAGGGCACGACCATCCTTCCAGGGGCCAGCGCCGGCATTGCCGTCTATCCCATCGACGCCGACAATGCCGAGGATCTGCTCGTCCACGCCGACCTCGCGCTCTATTCCGCCAAAAAGCTCGGCGGCGGCAGCTTCTCGTTCTTCTCCGAGGAACTCAGGCGCGAGCTAGACTACCGCAAGCAACTCGAGCACGACATCAAGGTCGCGATTTCGGAGAACGCCTTCCAAGTCTATTTCCAGCCGCAGGTGTCGCTGAGCAACGGCGCCATCAGCGGCATCGAGGCGCTGGTGCGCTGGAAGCATGCCGAGCGCGGCATGATTGCGCCGGGCGAGTTCATTCCGGTCGCCGAAAAATGCGGCTTCATGCCCGAGATCGGCCGCATCGTCTTTACCAAGGCGATCGAGCAAGCAGCCGAATGGGATCGCGCCGGCATCGCTTTCGGCCGGCTTGCCGTCAACGTGTCCGGCACCGAGCTGCGCGAACCCGACTTCGACCGCTTCCTGTTCGCGACGCTGGAAAAGGCCGGCCTTGCTCCGCAGAAACTGTCGCTGGAAATCGTCGAATCCGTCATTCTCGACGACGAGAAGACGGGCATCGCGGCGAAGCTGCGCCACATCCGCGCTGCCGGCGTCCATCTTGAGCTCGACGATTTCGGCACCGGCTATGCCTCGCTCAGCCACGTCAATCCCAACGAGATCGACCGGCTGAAGATCGACCGCCGCTTCGTCCAGAACATCAACGAGAATGGCGACAACACCAAGATCGTGCGCGCCATCACCGAGCTGGCGCGCGGTCTCGGCATTTCGATCGTCGCCGAGGGCGCGGAAACCGAAGCCGAACTCGATTCGCTGATGGCAATCGGCTGCGATCAGGTGCAGGGCTATTCCATCGCCTTCCCGATGCCGCAGGACAAAGCGCGCGAATGGCTGCTGGCGCGCAGCCCGAAGAAAGCCAAGCTGAAGGTGCTTCAGGGCAATTTAGCCTAGACTATTGCCCACCGGTGCCGGTCATTTGGCCGGCGCGACATTCGCCCGCAATGCCGCCAGCACCTCGGCGAACTCCGCCAGCCTGTCGTCCGGCAATCCCGCGCGCAGCCGCTTGTCGAAGATGAGAGCCGCCGCCCGCAGCTTCAGGAACATCGTTTCGCCCGCCTGCGTCAGCTCGACCAGATGAACCCGGCGGTTGTCCGGATCGCGGCGGCGCGTCAGCAAGCCTTGCGCCTCCATGGCGTTGAGATGGTGGGTGAGCGTGGCGCCCTGGATGCCGATCATGCCGGCAAGTTCGCGCTGGTTGGCAAGCTCGCTCGACTTGACCGAAAGCAAGGTCAGCCACACCGGCAGCGTGCCGCCGGCCTCGACCAAAGCGGCGTCAAAGGCCTGCGCCACCAGCTTGGAGGTGCGCGCGAGATTCATGCCGATTGGCGGACGGTCAAAGGGAGTCATGCGCCGACAGTAGAACAAGGCGCCGAGCGATGGAACGCGGCATTATACATTGACATCGAACCATTTGATACCTAACTATCATGCGTGTCGATCTACCGAGTTCGTATCATCCTGCATTCGACAGGGATCCGAGGACGGGCGGCGGGCAAGGAGGAAGCGGTCATGCAATATGTCTACATCGTCATTATCGGCCTTCACGTCATGGCCGGTGTGTTCTGGGCCGGCACCACCATCACGCTTGCCCGCGACCCCGAGATCAGGGCGGAGCGCTTTATCGGACCGCAAATGGGCTCGGCCGGCATGGTGTTCGTGACCGGCGCCCTGCTCTGGTATTTCTTCCACGGCGCCTATTTCGGCTCGATGGAAATGGTGCTGGCGCTAGGCATCCTGGCCGCCTTCGCCGCTGCCGGCGTTCTCAGCGTCGTCGTCCGCAAGACCAGCCGGCAGCTTGCCGGCGCGGACGTCGCAACGGAAGCGGCGCTGCGCACCAAAATGGCCCGCGGCGAGCGCATCGCCGCCTGGCTGCTGGTGCTCACCGTGCTTTGCATGGCGACCGCCAGGATGATTTGAGCCCTGCCGCACGTCGCCTCCCGGTTGAAGACCATTCCGCATCGTGCGTCGCCTGGCTCTCGGCTGGTGGCGTACGCGGCGCGCAGTTCGGACGGATGTGCAAGGTGGCTCTCCGCACAGAGGTTTGGCTGCGCGCCACCCATCACTTTGATCGATCGAGTTGCGCCCGCCGGAAGGGTGAGATCGAGCTTTGGAACAAGCCGTAGGCCGGCTTGTAGGCTCAAACCCGCAAGCCGAACCTGATGCCGTCATAGATGGCGGCATGGATGTTGCGCGAGGCGACTGCATCGCCGATGCGCAACAGCACGAAGCCGCCTTCGGGATTGCGTGAAGGAAAAATATCGCCGCCGCCGACCAGCCGCTCATAGTCGACCGCGCCACCATTCTTCGACAGCGGTTTCAGCTGGAGATAGAGATCGTCGAGCGGCGCCGTGCCGTGCTCGACCACCACCTGGTCGACCCGCCTCTCGCCGCGCCAGCCGTCGGCAAAGTCGGAGGCGAGTTCGGCGACCAGCTGGTTGCCCTCGCGCCGTACCGAGCGCAGCCTGGTGTTGATGGTGATGGTGACGCCCTTCTCCTGGAAGGCGCGCATATAGGGCACGTGGTTCATGCCGCCCATTTCGGGGGCGAAGAAGCGCTCCGGCGAAACCAGCTCCAGCTTCGAACCGGCATTGGCGATCAGCTCCGCCGCGCCCATGCCCTGATGGCCGCCATTGTCGTCGAAGAGCAGCACGTTCTCCGCCGGCTTGACGCTGCCGGCCATGATGTCCCAGCTCGACGTGACGAGATTGTCGCCTGATGTCAGCGGCGGGTTCTGCGGCAGGCCGCCGGTGGCGATCACCACCACATCGGGCGACAGCGCCAGCACATCGTCCTGCTCGGCCCATGTATCGTAGCGGATCCCGACGCCGAGCCGGTCGAGTTCGGCCAGCCGCCAGTCGATGATGCCGATCAGTTCCTTGCGGCGCGGGTTCTGCGTCGCGAGCCGGACCTGGCCGCCGGCCTGACCGGAGGCTTCAAGCACCGTGACATGATGGCCACGTTCGGCCATGACGCGAGCTGCCTCGAGCCCGCCAGCGCCAGCGCCAACGACGACGACGTTCCGCCTGGGCCCTTCGGTCTTCAGGATGATATGCGGAATCTCGGCCTCGCGGCCGGTCGCGGCATTGTGGACGCACAGCGCCTCGCCGCCTTCATAGATACGATCGAGGCAATAGGTGGCGCCGACGCAAGGCCGGATCTCGTGCTCGCGACCTTCCATGACCTTCTTGATGATGTGCGGGTCGGCGATATGGGCGCGGGTCATGCCGACCATGTCGAGCTTGCCGGTCGCGATGGCGTGGCGCGCCGTGGCGACATCGGAAATCCGCGCCGCATGGAAGGTCGGGAACTTCGTTGCCGCCCTCACCTCGCCGGCGAAATCGAGATGCGGCGAAGAGCGCATGCCGGTCACCGGGATAACCTTGGTGAGCGCCGCGTCGCTTTCGATCGAGCCGCGGATGATGTTCAGGAAATCGACCTTGCCAGAATTGGCTAGCCGTCTCGCGATCTCGACGCCCTCGGCCTTCGACAGGCCTTTGTCAAAGTCCTCATCGGCGACCATGCGGATGCCGACGATGAACTTTTCACCGACGGCAGCCCGCACGGCATCCAGCACCATGTCGGTGAAGCGCAGCCGGTTGTCGAGCGAACCGCCGAACTCGTCGTCGCGATGGTTTGTGGCCGGCGACCAGAAGCCGTCCATCAGATGGCCGTAGGATTCGAACTCGATGCCGTCGAGGCCGGCCGCCTGGCAGCGCTGCGCAGCGGACGCATAGTCGGCCACGATGCGCTCGATGTCCCAGTCCTCGATAGTTTTCGGAAACGCGCGGTGCGCCGGCTCACGCACCGGCGAGGCCGACAGCACCGGCAGCCAGTCGGCCTTGTTCCAGCCGGTGCGGCGACCAAGATGGGTGATCTGGATCATCACCTTGCAGTCATGCTCGTGGCAGGCGTCCGCCAGTTCGGCCAGCCACGGCACGATGCGGTCGTCATAGACATGCAGATTGCCAAAGGCGGCCGGGCTGTCGCGCGAGACGATCGCCGAGCCCGCCGTCATGGTCAGCGCCATGCCGCCCTTGGCCTTTTCGGCATGGTAGAGCCGGTAGCGCTGTTTCGGCATGCCGTCCTCTGAATAGGCCGGCTCGTGGCTGGTCGACATCACCCTGTTCTTCAGCGTCAGGTGTTTGAGCTGGTAAGGCTGGAGAAGCGGGTCGTTGCTGGTCATCATCTTCCTGCCATTCCAGTTTGTGTCGGAGCAGCGCGCGCTGCTCCAGTTCTTGTCTTAAGCATCGAATTTATCCGAAAATCGCTGCACACTTTTCGATCCGATGCTAATGAGCGCGGAAAATCCCCAGGAAAACCGCGATGATCGATACCAAAACCCTCACCCAGCTCGGCGCCCACGTCGAGACGCCACAGAGCCCGGAAACCGCGTTCCTGGAGACCGTGCCGTTCCAGCGCGGCGACGGACCGCCGGCGATCGTGCGCTTCACCTGCCCGGAATTCACCTCGCTCTGCCCGGTAACCGGACAGCCGGATTTCGCTCATATCGTCATCGATTACGCACCCGATGCCACGCTCGTGGAATCGAAGTCGCTCAAACTGTTCATGACCTCGTTTCGCAACCATGGCGCTTTCCATGAAGACTGCACGGTGATGATCGGCCGCCGCATTGTGGCGGCAACGAAGCCGCTGTGGTTGCGCATAGGCGGCTATTGGTATCCGCGCGGCGGCATTCCGATCGACGTCTTCTGGCAGACCGGCGCTCCGCCCGAAGGCGCCTGGTTGCCCGACACCGGCGTTGCCCCCTATCGCGGAAGGGGCTGAAGCTATTTTGCGGAACTTTAGCGGGACAGCGCCCCCCTCTGTCCTGCCGGACATCTCCCCCACACGGGGGGAGATTGGCCGCTACGCCGGCTTTAGCTAATCTCAAATGATGCGGAGCGGGCGAGACGTTGGAACTGCTGATCTCCCCACCCGTGGGGGAGATGTCCGGCAGGACAGAGAGGGGCGCGAAGGATCGCAGGCGCTGATCCTCAATCAACATTATTCGCACTGGTACTGGCTGAGCGCCCATTCACCGGTCACCGAAAGCAGATCGGATATCTTCCAGTCGCCGTCGACCTTCCTGAACTTCCATTCAAGGCGATGTGGATTGCCGGCGACGACGAAGGCGACAATGACCTTGGCCTGGTCGCCATTGATCGCTTCGAGCGTCTTCAGGCTCTTATCGATCTCGGTCTTGTCATAGTCGGCATTGTCGAGCGCCATGTTGGGGTCGAGACATTCTCCCTGCCCGGATGTGCGCAACGCGTCGCTCTTGTCGAGAACGGTTTTTGCCGGGTCGATGAAGTGGCTGCGCTGCGCCGGATCGATCTCCAGTCCCACCTGATCGTAAAATGGCCGCACCACCGCCGTCGGGGATCCCGGCAGAATGGGTGCGGCCGGTGGGGCGTCGGCCGGCGGCCACCCAACCGGCGGTGTCGCCGGTTCCACCGCTGTCCCGGGTGGATTTGCGGGCGGTGCTGCGCCGGCCGGTGCCGTCACGGCCGGCGCATTGGCTGGCGGCGGGCCCAACAGGCCTTGTGCTGCGGCTGCGCTCATACCCACCGACAGCACGCACATGGGCGACAGCGCCAAGGCAAGACGGCGGAGCACGGGATCACTCCGGCGCTTTGTCGGGCATGCATTCCAGCGCGCTCAGCGTCCAGCTGCTGGTCTTGGAGGTGATGTCGGCTACCTTCCATTTGCCGTCGATTTTCTTCAGCGACCACAGCATTTCGCGTTTGGAATCATCGCCTTCCGCAAAAAGGCTGAAGGTGGCGGTGACTTCGGCCGTATCGCCATTGACGGTCTCGGCCAGCTTCAATGTCTTGGCAATCGACTTCTGGTCGAAATCCTGCGCGTCGAGGCCGGGATCGAAGTCGAGGCAGGCGACTTCGTCGGGCTTGTTCTTCGTTGCCTGGTCGTTGAGATCGAACAGCTTGGTCACCGGCTCGGTGAAGCGGTCGCGGTACTTTGCATCTCCCTCGAATTTCACCTCGGGCAGATAAAAGAACTTCACGGCGTTGGAAGCCGGCCCGGCCAGCACCGTCGCAGGCAAGGCAATCGAAAAGACAGCGGCAAGCACTATCGGTTTCATGCAGGATCTCCGGACGTTTGGCGGCAAGGCGGCAATACCAGACATCCTGCATATCGGCTTTTTTGCGGCTCATGAAGCCCCGGCTGCACCGTCTCAGCCATCCAGCCAGACGTTCTGCAGGTCCATCTCGAAGGTCTGGTGGACGCCGTAGTTCTTCACCTTCTTGTTCATGTGGCTGTAGAGCTTCTGCCAGAAGGGTTGAATGATGACGCCGGAATCCTGCAGGATCTGCTCGACATCCTTCATCACCTCACGCCGTTTCTCCACGTCGATCAGCGACAGCGCCTGCTTCAGCTTGGCGTCGAAGTCCGGGTTGGAATAGGCCGATTCATTCCAGGCTTCGCCGGTGCGATAGCCAAGCGCCAGCACCTGGACGCCAAGCGGGCGCATGTACCAGATGGTCATCGAATAGGGATACTTCGTCCAGTCGTTCCAGAAGGTCGAGCCCGGCAGCACCGTGCGCTTCACCTTGATGCCGGCGTCGCGCAGCTGGCCCGCAATCGCGTCGCCGGTGTTCTTCTGCCAATCGTCCTCGACGGTGATCAGCTCGTGCTCGAAATCGGCCTGCCCTGCGTCCGCCATCAGCTTCTTGGCGCCGGCCGCGTCGCGCGTCTTCTTGGGCAGCGCGAAATATTCAGGATGGATAGGGCTGACATGGTGGTTTTCACCGACCGTCCCTCGCCCGGCATAGCCGAGTTCCAGCACCGCATTGTTGTCGACCGCCATCTGCAGCGCGTTGCGCACCCGCTGGTCGTCATAGGGCTTGTGGGTAACGTTCGTGCGGGCAACCAGCGTGGTTGCCGTCGCAACCTCGGACTTCTCCAGCCCCATCTTATCCAGGATGTCGATGAAGTCGGCCGGCGTCTCGAAATTGAGGTCTATCTCGCCGGATTCGAAGGCGTTGATCGAAGCGTTGAAGTCGGTGCCGTAGTCGATGAACTCGACGCTGTCGAGCGGCGCTTCACCACCCCACCACTTGCCGTTTTCACGACGCTTGACCACCGCCTTCTGGCCGACATCGTAGGAGACCAGTTCGAACGGGCCCGTGCCGATCGGCTTCTTGACCGGGTCGGCGCCTTCGGCGTCGAAATTGCGGTGGACGACGAGCGCGGGATAATCGGTGAGGTTCGGGATCAGCGAAATGTCGGGCGCGCTGAGCGTCAGCTTGACCGTATTGTCGTCGACCTTGGCGATCGCGCCTTCCCTAGCCTTGCCCGACTTTTCGTCGATCAGCCCGCCGACGCGAGCGGCCATGGAGTTGCCGGCGACCTTCTTCTCGCACCAGCGGGTAACATTGAAGACCACGTCATCGGCGTTGAAAGCATCGCCATTGTTCCAGGTGATGCCCTTGCGCACATGCAACGTGTATTCCGTGGCGTCGTCATTGATGTCCCAGCTTTCGAGCAGCACTGGCTCGAAGGTGAATTCCCTGGTGTAGCGGACCAGCGGCTCCAGCCAGCAGCGCGAGATGTTGGCGAGTTCCACCCAGTCATAGGTGCGCGGATCTTTTTGGGCCTTGACCGACATCGATATGTGCAGCGTGCCGCCCTTCTTCGGCTCCTCGGCAAAAGCCTGTCCCGGCGCGGCAAGGCCGATCATGCCGTAGGCCAGCGCCGTCGATGCGCCGAACGCACTTGCCAATGCTAGAAACTCGCGCCGGTCCATGCGGCCAGCACGCGTCTCTTGCGCCAGCGCCTCGATGGCGGTTGGCACGCGATCGCCATTGCTTTTGAAAAGTGTCATGTCTTTCTCCCTTGCGGTTCCCATCGGGTCTTCGCCCGTTTATCAACTCATTCGTCGTTCTCTTAGCTAACGCTGTCGGGCAGCCTCTCTTCGCGCTGCGCGATAAAGTCCCTGAGGCCCTCGGCAATGCCCTCATCGAGCTTCGGCTCTTCATAGTCGGCCAGCATGTTGCGGGCTTTCTCGCGGCCGCGCGTATCGTGATCCTTCGCCCCTCCGGCCTTCCATTGTTCGTAGGAGTTGAAGTCCATGATGGTGGGTATGAAGAATGCCGACTCGTAATGATCGAGCGTGTGCTGGGTGCCGAGGAAATGGCCCTGCGGCCCGACCTCGCGGATCGCCGCCATGGCCTCCTTGAAGTCGTCGAACGGCAGGCCGCCGGCATATTTGTACCAGCCGACAAGCTGCTCGCAGTCGGTGGCGAATTTCGAATAGCCGCAGGTCAGCCCGGCCTCCAACCAGCCGGCGGAGTGCCAAATATAATTGGCGCCGGCGAGGATGGCGGCATGCATCAGCATGTTGGATTCATAGCCGGCCTGGGCGTCGTTGAGCTTGGAGCCGACATGGAAGCCGGAGGTTCGCCAGGGCAGTTTGTATTTCCGCGCCAGCGCGCCCATCAGATACATCATCTGGGCGGCTTCCGGTGTGCCGCCCATCGGCGCGCCGGTCTTCATGTCGACCGTCACCATGAACTGGCCGTAGATTTGCGGCGAACCAGGACGCAGCAGCTGGGTGAAAGCGACACCGGCCAATGCTTCGGCATTGACCTGCGCCACCGCGCCGACGGCCGAGGCCGAAGTCGATGCGCCGCACAGCGCAAAGGGCGCCAGGATCAGCGGCTGATTGCTGCGCGCGTAGACCTTCATCGCGTCCAGCATGGTGGCGTCCCACACCAGCGGCGAGTTGCAGTTGGTGATCGACACCAGGACCGGGTTGTCGCGGACGAACTCCTCGCCGAAGACGATGCCCGCCATCGCCATCGTGTCTTCGGCGCGATCTTTGGAAGTAACGATGCCCATGAACGGCTTGTCGGAGTGCTTCAGCGCCGAATGGATGATGTGGAGATGCCGTTTCGGCACCGCGATCTCCATCGGCTCGCAGATGATTGAACTCGACGAATGCAGCGCCGGGGCCATGTAGGCGAGCTTGTGAAAATTGTTGAGGTCTTCAAGCGTGCCATAACGCCGGTTGTTGTCGAGGTCGCGCACGTAAGGCGCGCCATACATCGGCGCGAAGATGGAGTTCTTGCCGCCGACGCTCACGGTGCGCTCGGGATTGCGCGCATTGAGGGTGAACTCGGACGGAACCTTCGCGACCAGTTCCATCAGCAGGCCGCGGTCGATGCGGACGCGTGTCTCGGACACGTCGGCGCCCGCCGCCTTCCACATGGCGATCGCCTCGTCGTCGCGGAACTCGCAACCGACCTCTTCGAGGATGGCGAGTGACTCCTGGTGGATCAGTTCCACCGCCTCGTCCGGGACCATCTGGTAGGTGGGAATCTCGCGGACCAGCGTCGGGAACGAGGTGACGGGGGCGCTCCTCAGCGCCTTGCGTCCGAGGCGACCGCCGCCGCGGCGGTGGGTTTGCTCGGTCAGTTCAGTGGCCGGTGCGTTCATGGAGCCTCCTCATTCCGTCCAACCAAGTTAGCGAGAGGAAATATGGATGTGATGCTGGAAAATCCTGATCTCTTGTATAAGCTCAGCTTATGCGAAGCCTGCGCCACCTCCTGCCCTCGGCCGGCAGCCTGATCGTCTTCGAGGCGGCGGGCCGGCTGTCGAGCTTCACCGCTGCCGGGCGCGAGCTCGGCATGACGCAGGCCGCCGTCTCTTATGCGGTGCGCGGGTTGGAGGAACAGCTTAGCGCGCAGCTGTTCCAGCGCCGCCACCGCCAGGTCGTCCTGACAGAAGCGGGCGAACGCTTCCATGCCGACGTCTCGCTCGGTCTGTCGCATATCCGCAAATCGGCCGAGGATCTGCGCCTGCAGGCGAGCGGCGGCCATGTCACGCTGGCGGCGTCGACCGCCTTCGGCTCGTTCTGGATGATGCCGCGCCTGCAGCAGTTCCGCGACGAACTGCCGGGCATCGACTTGCGCATCCAGACCGCCGACCGTGATCTCGACATCATCGCCGAGGGCATCCCGCTCGCCGTTCGCGGCGGCGAACCGCGCGACTGGGCCGATTATCATTCGCTGCCGCTGGCGGACGAGGAGATTTTTCCGGTGGTTGGCGCCAGCTATCTCGCGAAATTCGGCATGCCAAGGAGCGTCGCGGAGCTGGCGACGCATCGCCTGATCCACCTCGAGGAGCCCTACCGCGAGGCGGCTAGCTGGGACGAATGGTTCCAGTCTGCGGGCGGCAGGCTCGACAACACCGCGCGCGGCCTGCGCATCAACGATTACGGCCTAGTGATCCAGGGCGTCATGGAGGGCCAGGGCATCGCGCTCGGCTGGCGGCATCTGGCCGAACGGCTCCTGGCGTCGGGGCTGCTGGTGCCGGTGACCGACCATGTGCTGAGAACCGGCAAGGCGTTCTATGTGGTTTGGCCGAAGAACCGGGAGTTGAGCGAGAATGCGCGGAAAGTCAGGGACTGGCTGGCGGCGCAGGCTTGAAATCGGTTGCAGCGTAGTCACTATCGCGGAGTTCCTTCACACCCCCCTCTGTCCTGCCGGACATCTCCCCCCCAAGGGGGGAGATTGGCAGTTCATATGTCGCGTCACCCTTCAAGCATTGAAGATTGGCGAAAGCCGTCGTGACATCTGATCTCCCTCCTTGCGGGGGAGATGGCCGGCAGGCCAGAGGGGGGTGCTGTCCCGCTGGCGTCTCCAATGTCCGGCATTCATTGAAGCCTTCCGCACACCCTTCGAATCCGCCTATAATACCCCCATGCCCATTCGCCAGCTTTCCGAAACGATGATCAACCAGATCGCCGCCGGCGAAGTCATCGAGCGTCCGGCGAGCGTGGTGAAGGAACTGGTCGAAAACGCGCTCGACGCCGGCGCCTCCCGCGTCGAGGTCGTCACTGCCGGCGGCGGGCTGAACCTGATCCGCGTCACCGATGACGGCTCCGGTATCCCCGAACAGGAACTGGCGCTGGCCATTGCGCGCCACTGCACCTCGAAACTTGCCGACAACATTCGCGATATCCGCTCGCTCGGGTTCCGTGGCGAGGCATTGCCGTCGATTGGTTCGGTGTCGCGACTGTCGGTTCGCTCGCGCACGGCCGCAGGCGACGCTGCAGCCGAGATCGCCATCGAAGGCGGCCGCGTTTCGGCGGTCAAACCGGCGGCGGCCAACCGCGGCACCACCGTCGAGGTGCGCGACCTGTTCTTCGCCACGCCGGCCCGGCTCAAATTCATGAAGGGCGAGCGCGCCGAAAGCTCCGCCACCAGCGACGTGCTCAAGCGCATCGCTATCGCCTTCCCCGCCGTGCGCTTTACGCTCGCCGGCTCGGACCGCTCGACGCTGGAATTGCCGGCGACCGACGACACGGCGGAAGGCAGCCTGCGCCGCGTCGCGCAAGTCATGGGCGCCGAGTTTCCCGACAATTCCATCGCTATCGACGCCAGCCGGGACGGCGTGCACCTGACCGGCCACGTCTCGATCCCGTCCTTCACCCGCGCCAACGCGTTGCAGCAATATGCCTATGTCAACGGCCGGCCAGTGCGCGACAAGCTGATTGCCGGCGCCATTCGCGGCGCTTTCGCCGATGTGCTGCCGCGCGACCGGCACGCGGTGACCGTGCTGTTCCTGACGCTCGATCCGGCGACCGTCGACGTCAACGTCCACCCAGCCAAGGCCGATGTGCGCTTTCGCGACCCCGGCCTGGTGCGCGGGCTGATCGTCGGCGCCATTCGCGAGGCGCTGGCCAATGCCGGCATCCGCGCCGCCACCAGCGGGGCCGCCGGGATGGTGGCGGCGTTCCGGCCGGGAGCCGCCTCCTACGCCCATGCGGGTCCTGCCAACGGTCATCGCAGTTATGACGCGGCCTACCGGGCCTCGGGCTTTTCGGGCTTTGACCGCTCGCCACAGCGGCCGCTGGATATGGGATTTGACGGCGCCGGCTTCCGCGAAAACGACCAGGCTGCATTCGACGCCGGTCCGCTCGCCAGCGCCGATGCGCGTGCCGGCTTAGCCGAGCCGGCCGAGACGCTGCTCGGCACCGCGCTGGGCGCCGCCCGCGCGCAGGTGCACGAGAACTACATCGTCGCCCAGACCAGGGATTCGCTTGTCATCGTCGACCAGCACGCGGCGCATGAGCGGCTGGTCTACGAGGCGCTGAAGAATGCCCTGCACTCGCGCGCGGTGCCCTCGCAGATGCTGCTTCTGCCGGAGATCGTCGACCTGCCGGAGGAGGACGCCGAGCGGCTGGCCATGCATTCCGAAACGCTGGCCCGGTTCGGCCTCGCCATTGAGCGTTTCGGTCCCGGCGCGGTGGCGGTGCGCGAGACGCCGTCGATGCTCGGCGAAACCAATGTCCAGCAATTGGTGCGTGATCTTGCCGACGAGATCGCCGACAACGACACGATCGAGACGCTGAAGGAACGACTGGACAAGATCGCCGCGACTATGGCCTGCCACGGCTCGGTCCGCTCCGGCCGCCTGCTCAAGCCTGAGGAGATGAACGCGCTGCTGCGCCAGATGGAAGCAACGCCGGGCTCCGGCACCTGCAACCACGGCCGCCCGACCTATATCGAACTCAAGCTCGCCGACATAGAGCGGCTGTTTGGGCGGCGGTGAGCACAAGCCAGGTCAGGCCACACGCTCAATTCACCAACAGGCGATAATCCTTGAACCTATGAGAGAAAACGTAATCCCGTGAGTAACCAGGCGCTACCGCCGCGAAAATTCACGGAGATTGTCTCGAAGCTTCTCCCAACCTGTTTTTGAACATTCATGTAGATGGGAGTCATCAGCATGCCGGCATCGCAATCGTCGTCATCGAAAGCGATCTCCTGAACGACCTTCTTTTTCTTCTTATCGATGACCCGCAGCTTATTCATGCAGACGAGAAAGCCCGCTTTCTCGTAGACCCCGGCAAATCTGTGGGTTGCTGTCTGCGCCCAGAAGGGAATCTCGACGGTGCCGTCAACCTTCGCCTCACCGGTATCGTCGAGGCTTGCGACCTTCTTCAGCGTGATCGGGAACTTGTCCGAGCCCTTGCTCCAAGTCCCTGTTGCGCCGCTTTCGCCAAGGTCGAGAGAAAACGGACATCCGGTGGTGCCAACGGGCGTTTTCGATCCCATGACCAGCACCCGGTCGAACTCCCTGTCGTCCGCAATCTCGCAAAGGAAGACGCTGGTGCCACTGATCTTGCCGTACACCGCTATCGGGCTTTGCTTCGCGTCGTAGAAATAGCTTCCTTCGACCGTAATCCCGCTGCCGAAACTGCCATATCTCTGCAGTGACAGATGGACTGGATTAGGCCCGATGGACCCTTCGTAGTTTTCGACCTGGTACCAGCCAGCGACGGCTTTCCCGGTCAGCAGCAAAACGCAAAAGATTGCCGATATGAACAGTTTTCCCATTCCATCCCCCAGCCAGGCAACTCACCATAACGGTCCTTCCTCCGGGTGTCTGCAGCTGGCGGATACGGCTCCCGGTTTGAGTCCGGAAACGGTTCCAACTTTTTGTTTTAACGCTTCAAATTCACCACGATGACGCCGCCGAGCGCCAGCGCGCCGCCGAGGAGACCGAGCAGTGTCGGCACTTCGCCCAGCCAGAAGAAGCCGATCAGGGCCGACATGGGCGAGACCAGATAGAGGAAGTTCGAGGCGCGCGCTGCCGGAAGACGCGACAGTGCGGTTGCCCAGGCGGCATAGGCGATCAGGCTGGGCACGATGCCAAGAAAGATCACGGCGCCGATACCGGCCGTGTTGGCGACCGCGGCCTGCGCAAAGCCGCTCGGCAGAAAGGGTGCCAGGCAAAGCGCGCCAAGGATCATGTTCGAGGCCGAAATGGTCAGCGGGTGATGGCGGGCAAAGAGCGGCTTCTGGACGATCGTGTTGACGGCCGAGCACAGCGCGGAGCCAAGAACCAGCAGCGCGCCGGTGTCGAAACTCAAGCCATTGCCGTCAGCCACAGCGATGATGCCGATGCCGGCGAAAGAAATCGCCGTGCCGAACCAGGCCCAGCTTGAGAAGCGCTCGCCGAGCAATGCCATTGCCAGGATGGCGGTGAAGATCGGGCTGACATTGATGATGAAACCGGCGGCACCCGCCGAAACCGTCAATTCGCCGAAATTGAGCATGACAGTGTAGAGCGCGACGAAGATGGCGCCGCCAAAGACCAGGCGCCACACTTCGTCGAGCCTCGGCAGCGCCGGGCGCTTGACGGCAAGACAGATCGCCGCCGGCACCGCGGCAATGGCAAAGCGCAGCGCACCGAGTTCCAGCGGCCCGAATGCGGCGAGGCCGGCACGGATCGCCGGAAAGGCCGAGGCCCAGCCAACCACCGTCAACGCCACGGCGATGGCCGCCGTGGTGTCCATCCGCTGTGTCGGATTCGACGTGCTGGTCGTTGCGCTCATCTGCCTGTCCTCGGGTTCCCAGAGTATTGAAAGGCAGAAAGCGCCTTTTCGGCGCGGTTGACAAACGATCAAATCGAGGATCACCTGTGACTGTGGATCACAGCTCAGACACAATGGTGCCGCTCGAGACCCTGCGCGCCTTCGATGCGGCGGCGCGAACGGGGAGCTTTTCGGCCGCGGCCGAGAAGCTCAACATCACCCACGGCGCCGTCAGCCGGCAGATCGCCAAGCTGGAAGACTGGCTGGGCCTGAAAGTGTTCGACCGCGGCGCGCGCGGCGTCTCGCTGACCATCGAGGGCAACCGCCTGCATCTGCGCACGGCGGAAGCCTTTGCGCTGATCTCCAGCCATTCCGACCGCTGGGTCGAGCCGCGCGGAACCGCCGTGGTGCGGCTGACCTCGATACCCTCCGTCAGCGGGCTGTGGCTGATGCCACGCATGGCGGCGCTGGAGAACAATCCCACCAAGCTGCGCATCGTCCTCGACGTCGACATCCGCCAGGCCGACCTTGCCGATGAAGGCATCGACCTGTCGGTCCGCTGCGGCCGCGGCGGCATTCCGGGCCGCATCTCGGTGAAGCTGTTCGAGGAACATGTCTTTCCCGTCGCCGCGCCCGGCCTTGCCCACGAGATCGGTCGCGGCGACCCGGCCCGGCTGCTCAAATTTCCGCTGATCAACGATTCCGACGCTTCGGGGTGGCGTGCCTGGTTTGCCGCGCAAGGGATGGACTACCGCCCGCGCCCGCAGGATCGCCGCTTCGAGGACTACAATCTGGTGCTCGACGCCGCAGCTTACGGGCTCGGCATCGCGCTGGCGCGGCCACCGCTGAGCGGACACCAGTTGGAGGCAGGCCGCATCGTCGCCGTTGACGAGCGCACGGCGCTGAACCCGGTGTCGTACTGGCTCGACCGGCCGCTGGGGCGGCCACGCACGGCTGCCGCCGAACTTTCACGCCGTATCGCTGTCGAGGCGGGGCTGGCGATGGACAAGATGGAAGCATTCCTCGAAGCCGAGCGATAGCGGCGATCGTTCGGTGCTCAGCGAAGCACCAGCAGGGCTAGCCCGACAATGGCGACGGCCAGAAACCCGGTTGCCAGCGCCATCAGACCGACACGCGTCTGCCGTCGGCCTTGCGGCTGGGCCGCATCATTCGGCCCAGACGTCGCCTGCTCCCGCTTCATTGGCATATCGGTGGTGGCAGCGCGGCGCTGCGGCGAAACCACGGGTGCGAGAAGCGCAAACCAGGGCAGTCCTGCGGGCTTTGCGGCAGCGCCATCTTCGGCCTTGGCCGACGGCAGCGGCAGACCGCGCTGTGCATCGTCGTTGGCTGGCGTCGCCTTGCCTATCGCAGCCGCTATTGGCCCGGAAACGTCGGGCGCCTCGACGCCAGGTTCAGCAAGGGCCAGATAGGCTTGCAGGACCTCGGCAGAACCCGTCTGCTGCCCCTTTGCGGTGGCTGCGGACAACAGCGCCTGCAGCGCCGGCGCCGCTGCCGGCTGCAAAGGCGCGCCGGATGGCGTCGGCGGCTGCACCAGCGCCTTTATAAGTGCTGCTTTCGCCGGATCGGCCTTCGCCGACGGCACCGCTGCCAATATCATGGCCTCGCGCAGCAGCGCAGTCAGGCGGGCGGATGAAATGTCCATGCCGGTCCCATAAGAATGGTTTGGAGCCGACAATAGCGCCTCAGCATTGCGTCAAGCTTGACCTTGCCGGCAATTTATGGCGATGAAATCAGCATGAACTCTGGCACCACCCCATGATGAACCGCTTCGAAGGCCCTGGCGGCAAGGAAGCCCGGATCCGCTATCTCGACGGCGACTTCCAGGTCACCAGCCCCGGCGCATTCGTGCGCTGCGCTGTGACCGGTGAGAGCATTCCGCTGGACGAGCTCAAATATTGGAGCGTCGCCAGGCAGGAGCCCTATGTCAGCGCCGCCGCCTCGCTGCGCCGCGAGATCGAAACGCATCCGGACCTGCGCAGCCGGGGCTAGATCGGCACACCGGAAAGCAAGGCTCACCGTCGATCTGATTTTCCTGGAACGCCTGCAGGACTATGGCTTTGAGGATGCCGGCGCGTTTTCGACCGAAAAGTCGAATTTATGAACAAGCCGATCTCCGACAAGCACTTTGATGGAATACGGCCCGATCGGATCACCCTCGGCCATGCACCACCCATGCGAGATCCATCCGTCCTGCGGTTTGTAGAACATGGTGGTCTCGGAGACCCTTCGATCGCCCGATAGCTTGCTCAAGCTGTATTCGTTTCCGTCGATACCACCCCACTGCCTGGGCTCCGCGGGAAGCGCGAACACCTCGGTGACCGATACCAGTCTGTCGCCTTGCGCCAGACGTACGCGCCATTCAAAGCAGGCGCTATCGGGGATAAGCGGTACAATGTTTGAGGGCCGAACGTGGGTAGCACCGTCCGCTTCGGTGACCGAGACCAGAAATTCGCTGTCGGTCGCGGTGGGTGCCTGCGCCGAAGATGGGTTCGCCATCGCCACAAGAACAAAGCCCACAAAGAGTGCCCGCAACCTAACCATTCCACCCCCCGCGCTGAAGCCGGTCTGACTTATAATTGTGATAAGCGGCGAGAAATATCCTGTGTCAACGCGGGAGCGCCCTACCCTCGCAGCCGGCGCTGTCTCCAGGCATCCAGCGTCTCATCGATGATCCGCTCCGGCACATTGTCGAGCTCGAACGTGGCGTCTATCTCCAGCACGTCGAGTTGACCAAGGAATTCAGCCGAGGCTGCGCCATGGCGCAGCCGGGCTGCGTCCTTGGCGGTGGTCACGAGGCCCAGTCCCTCACGGCGCGCGGTTGCCGCCAGTTCGGCGAGTTCGTCGGGGGCATAAAAATGATGGTCCGGAAACGACCGGCTCAGCGCCACTTCCGCGCCCGTGCCGCGCAGCGTCTCGAAGAATTTTTCGGGATGGCCGATGCCGGCAAAGGCGAGGAACCGCCGGCCGGCGAACCGCTCCTTGCCGCCCGGTTCAGCATGCGCCTCGAAGATCGGCCGGCCGGCGCGCGCCGCCTGGCGCACGACCTGGTCGGCGGCGGTGCCCTCGCCCATCTTCAACAGCCCATCGGTGAACACCAGTTGGTCGACGACGTTGGCGCGCAGCGGCCCACCCGGAATGACGCGGCCATTGCCGATGCCGTAGCGGGCGTCGACGACGACCAGCGCATAATCAATATGGATGCGCGCGCTCTGAAAACCGTCATCCATGATCAGGAAATCGCAGCCATGGGCTTCCATGAGCAGCTTGGCGCCGGCGGCGCGGTTCGGGCTTACCGCAACCGGCGCATGCTCGGCCAGAAGCAGCGGCTCGTCGCCGACATGCTTGGCGGCGTCGTGACTGGCATCGACGACATGCGGCTGCGCAAACGAGCCGCCATGGCCGCGCGACAGGAATCCGGGATTGAGCTGCATGCGCCTGGCCTGCTTGGCCAGCGCGATGGCGACCGGCGTCTTGCCGCTGCCGCCGACGGTGAAGTTGCCGACGCAAAGCACTGGCGCGTCGATCTTTTCACGTACCGCCCGATGCATGCGGCGGCCGGCGACGATGCCATAGACGGCTGATAGCGGCGACAGCGCAAAGACCCGCCAGTCCGGCGCTTCCCACCAGAAAGGTGGTGCTTCCGACGCCACCTATCGCCCGTCGGCGCCCTTCAGGCGCGACTTGACGATCAATGGCTGGATATAAGGCTCGAGCGACTTCAGCGTGTGCGCCAGCGCACCGCGCATCTGGTCGACTGTGGCGGCACCGGCCGCCATCATCTCGTGGCGCGCAACTTCATTGCTCAGCAGGAAATTGACGGCGCCGGCCAGCATGTCGCGGTCGCGCACCAGCTTGGCGCCGCCGCTGTCGAGCAGGCGCTGATAGGCCTCGCGAAAATTCTGGACGTTGCGGCCGGCCAGCACAGCGGTGTCGAGCATGGCCGGCTCCAGCGGATTCTGGCCGCCTTCCGAGGTCAGCGAGCGGCCGACAAAGGCGATTTCCGTCAGCCGGAGATAAAGCCCCATCTCGCCGATCGTATCGCCGAGCAGGATATCGCTGTCGGCGGTGATCCGGTCGCCCTTGCTGCGCCGCGCCAGCTTCAGGCCCATGCCGGAAATCTGTGCGGCCAGCGCTTCGGCGCGGTCGGGATGACGCGGGACGATGATCGTCAGCAGCCCATGGTGGCGCTTGTAGAGCGTGGCGTGGACTTCCGCCGCGACCACCTCCTCGCCGTCATGGGTCGAAATTGCCGCCCAGGTCGGGCGGCCGGCGATCTGGCGCTTCAGCGTCGCCAGCGCCCGTTCGTCGACCGGCGGCGGCAAGGTGTCGACCTTGAGGTTGCCGGACACGGTGACCGGCCGGGCGCCAAGCGCGCGAAACCGTTCGCCGTCGACATCCGACTGGGCAACGACGTGTGCGAGGTTCTCGAACAGCGCCTCGGCGATGTTGGCGCGCTTCTTCCAGGATTTGAACGAACGGTCGGAGAGCCGGCCGTTGACCAGCACCTGCGGCACGTGGCGGGCGCCGAGCTCGAGGATCGTCATCGGCCATATCTCGGATTCGGCGATGATAGCCAGGTCCGGCCGCCAGTGATCGAGAAAGCGGCTGACGGCCGGCTTGAGGTCGAGCGGAACATATTGGTGGATGATGCGGTCGCCCAGCCGTTCGTCGGCAACCTGCGCCGAGGTCACTGTTCCCGTCGTCAGCACGATGTTGACACCGTAGTCGAGGATGCTTTGCACCAGCGGCACGACCGCAAGGGTCTCGCCGACGCTTGCCGCATGGATCCAGATCACCGGCCCTTCGGGGCGCGGCCGCCCGGCAACGCCGTAGCGCTCACGGCTGCGGCTGCGGTCTTCCTTGCCCTGCGATGTGCGCCAGGCGACATAGGGACCCATCAGCGGATAGGCGGCTGCACCGGCAAGGCGGTAGGCCGCCAGGAAGGCGCGCGCCCAGCCGACGCTCATGGCCTGCCGTCCACGAGCCGATAGGCCTCGGCGGTTGCGGCATTGAGCGCGGCCGTGACTTCCTGGCGCTTGCGCTCCATCTCGGCCTCGTCGGCATTGGCCGGCACGAAAACCGGCGTTCCGATGACGATCGAGGAGCGGCCGAACGGCAGGTTGATGGTGGTCTTGTCCCAGCTCCTTTCCAGCACCTTGCGGCGGCTGGTGGCGATGGCGGCAGGCATGATCGGCCGGCCGGAAAGGCGTGCCAGCAGAACGATACCAAGCCCCGCGTCGCGCGGCGTGCCGTGGGGAATGTCGGCGATCATGGCGACGTTCTTGCCGGCGACGAGTGACTTTTTCAGGGCAATTAGCGCCTTGGCGCCGCCCTTGTCGAGATGCTTCGTGCTTTCACGCCCGCCGGAGCCGCGCACCGCCTCGATGCCGAATTTTTCGATCATCAGCGCGTTGAGTTCGGCGTCGGCGCTGCGCGAGACCATGGCGACCAGCGGCCGTCCCTTGGGATAATAGGCTGGGGTCAGCAGATGCTGGCCATGCCAGAGCGCGATGATGCCGGGTTCGAATTCGGCGTAGTCGCCGCCTGAAAATTTAGCCGAGCCTTCGACCACGCGGTTGGTCAGGCGCACCAGGCGGACGAACTGGGCGAGCAGGCTGACGATCATGCTCTTGACGATTCGCGACTGCGCCAACGGCTCGCGGATCTTGCGCCAGAATGTCTTCGAACTGCCGCCGCGTCTTCTTCGGACCGCGGCGCCGGTGGGCTGCCCTTTCACCGCTTCATGCTCCATCGCTGTCAACCGGCGGCCTTGCTTTCAGGGTCGAGCAGCCGGTGCAGATGGACGACGAAATAGCGCATATGGGCATTGTCCACGCTGGCTTGCGCCTTTGCCTTCCACGCGGTGTGCGCGGTTTGATAGTCCGGATAAACGCCAACGATGTCGAGCGCGTCGAGATCGCGGAACTCGGTGCCTCCCAGCTTCTTCAGCTCGCCGCCGAACACCAGGTGCAAAAGCTGTTTCTTTCCGTCTTCCGCGGCCATTTCGGTCCTTCACATATTGTGAGTTTGCGACAGGTCTAGCCCAAAGCTGCCGACTTTGGAACCTTCGATCACGCTTCCGTATCGGCAATGACGCCGGCAAGCACGGTCAGCAACTGCCCGCTGCCGGCGACCAGCGCGCCGTGACGGATGATCTCCCCGGCATAAAGCGGCGCGCGGCCATGGCCGTCGAGCACGGCGCCGCCAGCCTCGCGCAAGATGAGATCGGCGGCGGCGATATCCCAGTCATGCGCGTTGGGCTTGACGAAGGTTGCGTCGAGCGTGCCGTTGGCGACCATCGCCAGCCGGTAGGCGAGAGAGGGAATGTGCGCCGCCCGCCGCACCCGGCCCTGCCATTGCGCCGGCATCAGGTCGATCAACTGCTTCAGCCCGCCGATCTCGACCGTCTTACCCAGGCCGCGCACGGCAATCGGCTTGCCGTTGCGGAAAGCTCCATGGCCAGGCAGCGCCCAATAGGTTTCGCCCTTGGCCGGACATTCGAGCACACCGGTGAGCGTGCGGCCATTCTCGACCACCGCGACGCTGACGCACCACGAGCGCAGGCCTTCGAGGAAGCCGCGGGTGCCGTCTATGGGGTCGACGACAAAGGTGCGCCGCGCCAGAAGCCGCGCCGGATCGTCAGTCGTTTCCTCTGATAGCCAGCCATAGTCCGGCCGCGCCGCAAGCAGGGTCTCGCGCAAATAGGCGTCCGCCGCGTGGTCGGCTTCGCTGACCGGCGAGGTGCCGCCCTTCATCCACACTTGCGGGTTCTTGCCGAAATAGCGCATGGCGATCGCGCCCGCCTCGCGGGCGACGTCGCGCAGCAGATCGAGGTCGTCCGAGGCCCCGGCCGATATGACCGGGTCACGCTCCGGCAAGGGTCATTCCTTCGATCAGCAGCGTCGGTGCGGCGGTGCCGAAATCGCGGTCAAGATCGCTCGCCGGCACCATGTTGAGGAACATCGTCTTCAAATTGGAGGCGATGGTCACCTCGGCCACCGGATAGGCAAGCTCACCATTGTCGATCCAGAAGCCGGATGCGCCACGGCTGTATTCGCCGGTCACCATGTCGACGCCCTGGCCGAACACTTCGGTGACATAAAAGCCGGATTTCAGCGACCTGATCAGGTCTTCCGGCGTCCTGTCGCCCGGCTCGATGGCGAGATTGGTCGAAGACGGCGATACCGACGAGCCGCTGCGCGCGCCGCGTCCGTTGGTGGTCAGCCCCAATTCCCGCGCGGCGGACGTCGACAGGAACCAGTGCTTCAGCACGCCGTTCTCGACCATCAACAGCTTTTCGCCCTCGACGCCTTCGCCGTCGAACGGGCGCGAGGCCTGACCGCGACGCCGCAGCGGTTCGTCGGTGACGGTGATGGCAGCCGACGCAACCTGCTTGCCCATCATCTCGCGCAAAAAACTGGTCTTGCGCGCCACCGAAGCGCCGTTGATGGCGCCGGCGAGATGGCCGGCAATGCCGCGCGCGACGCGCGGATCGAACACCACGTTGACCGGACCGGTCGCCGCCTTGCGGGCGCCGAGGCGGCGCACGGCGCGCTCGCCGGCCTTGCGGCCGATCAGCTCCGGCGCGTCGAGATCGGAAAAATGCTGGTTCGAGGAGTATTCGTAGTCGCGCTCCATGCCGGTGCCCTCACCCGCAATCACGCTGGCCGAACGCGAAAAGCGCGACGCGACATAGTGGCCGACGAAGCCGTCCGACGTGGCAAGCACCAGCCCGCCGAGGCCTGCGCTGGCGCCGCTGCCGGCCGAATTGGTGACACCCTTGACTGCAAGGGCCGCTTCCTCGGCGGCAAGGGCCGATTCCTTCAACTGATCGGCCGAAACCTCGGTGGCGTCGAACAGATCGAGGTCGCGCACCTTGCCAACCAGCAAAGCCGGATCGGCGAGACCCTGATAGGGGTCCTCGGGCGAGACTTTGGCCATGGCCACGGCGCGCTCGGCCAATGCCTTGGGGTCCGATGCCGCCGTCGCCGAGACGCTCGCCACCCGGTTGCCGACGAAGACGCGCAGCGAGACATCGTCGCCCTCGGACGCCTCAGTGTTCTCGACCTTGCCCAGCCGCACCGACACGCCGATCGAGCGACCGCGCACGGCAACCGCGTCGGCGGCGTCGGCGCCGGCCCGCTTGGCAGCCTCGACCAGTGCCGCGACGCGGTCGGTCAATTTCGCTGCCTCTGATGTATCGGTCATGCGCGTGGTCCTGGCTGAAGCCGCGCCGGGCGGTAGCGGCTGTTGCACCATCTATTGTCCCAATGCGGCTTGTGCAATGGCGCACGGGCAATTGTCCCGCTGCGGCATAGCGCCCAAGCGGCCCGCAAAGCCCATCCGCGGCGGCCGCCACAGACGCGCGGCTTGACCGGTTTGTGAGTTTAACCAAGGCCGATTTCCGTCAAGGAGTGGCGACCGGCGTCCAGATCACGTCATCGATCCTCGTCGCGCCCGTTGCCAGCATCACCAGCCGGTCGAAGCCGAGCGCCGAGCCGCTGGCTTGCGGCATGATGGCGAGGGCGGCGAGAAAATCCTCATCCAGCGGATAGCGCTCGCCATAGACGCGCTCCTTCTCGTCCATCTCGGCGGCAAAGCGCCGGCGCTGCTCGGCCGGATCGGTCAGTTCGCCAAAAGCATTGGCGAGCTCGACGCCGCAGCAATAGAGCTCGAAGCGCTCGGCCACGCGCTGGTCCTCCGCGCTCGGCCGGGCGAGCGCCGCTTCCGAGATCGGATAGCCGTACAAGATGGTGGCCCGCCCCTGCCCCAGCACCGGTTCGACCTTCTCGACCATTACCCGGCTGAACAAATCGGCCCAGTTGTCATCGTCGGCCGTGCGCAGGCCGGCCTTGACCAGAGCATCATGGAGTGCGGCGCGGTCTGTGCCGCCATCGGCAGAAACGGTGGCAAGAAGATCGATGCCGGCGTAACGCGCAAAAGCTTCCGCCACGCTCACGCGTTCCGGTTCGGCGAACGGATCGGCCTCGCGGCCGCGAAAGCGGAAGGTTTTGGCGCCGGCCCGCTCGGCTGCCAGCTTCAGCAGTTCGGCGCAATCGGCCATCAGGCTGTCATAGGTTTCGCCGACCCGATACCATTCCAGCATGGTGAATTCGGGATGGTGCAAGGGGCCGCGCTCGCGGTTGCGCCAGACGGCGCCCAGGCTGAAGATGCGCCGCTCACCGGCGGCCAGCAGCTTCTTGCAGGCGAACTCCGGCGAGGTGTGGAGATAAAGCGGCCGGCGCGCGCCGTCGGCGCCGATCGCCTCGGTGGCGAAGGCTGAGAGATGCGCCTCGTTGCCGGGCGAAATCTGCAATGCCGCCGTCTCGACCTCGATGAAGTCGCGCTCGCCAAACCAGCCGCGCATGGCGGCAGCTATGGCGTTGCGGGCCATCAGCCGCGGCCGGCGGTCGGCGTGAACATCCGGCGTCCACCAGGGCGAAGCGCCAGTCATGGGTTTGCAGGGCAACGGAATTGCTGACAGGGCTGGCGGTTCGGGCCAAGATGCGCTACGGCGACGGCTCTCGCAGCCGATTTGCGCCGAACGATCGTTTCAGGCCAACGAAGTCTAGGATTGAAAACCGTGGTGAAGGTCATCGCCAGTTCGCTCCGTAAAGGCAATGTCGTCGACAAGGACGGCAAGCTTTACGTGATCCTCTTTGCCGAAAACATCCACCCTGGCAAGGGTACGCCGGTCACCCAGCTCGACATGCGCCGCATCTCCGACGGGGTGAAGGTTTCGGAGCGCTACCGCACCACCGAGCAGGTCGAGCGCGCCTATGTCGAGGAGCGCGAGCACACCTTCCTCTACGCCGACGCCGAGGGGTATCACTTCATGAACCCGGAAAGCTACGACCAGGTCGCGGTGCCGGAAAGCGTGGTCGGCGACATGGCGCCCTACCTGCTCGAAGGCATGGCGGTGCAGATTTCGCAGTTCAACGGCATCGCCATAGCCCTGGTGCTGCCGCAGCGCGCTACTTTCGAAGTGGTCGAGACGGAGCCGACGACCAAAGGCCAGACGGCGTCCTCGTCATACAAGCCGGCCGTGCTTTCCAACGGCGTGCGCACGCTGGTGCCGCCGCACATCGCGCCGGGTACCCGCGTGGTGGTGATGACGGCCGATGGCGCTTATGTGGAGCGGGCGAAGGACTGAGGCGCGAGCGCCTCCGTCCTGGTTGATCCGTTGCATTGCCTTCTGCGGTCGCTGGCTCGATAGTCCTGCCGATGTGGCAGACCTTTGTGACCTACTGGCCTCTGATCCTTGTGATCATTCCGATGCTGATGGCCGCCATCGGCATCGTCCACGCAATCATGACCAAGGAAGACGTGCGCGCCGCCACCGGCTGGGTCGGCGTGATGATCTTGTCGCCGTTCCTTGGCGCGATCATCTATGCCATTGCCGGCATCAACCGCATCCGCCGCGCCACGATCAGCGCCATGCGGCCCGTCGCCGGTGAAGCCGAGACAGCCAAACACGACCACGACATTGCGCTCGAAACACTCATCTCAGCCGAATTCGGCCAGCGCTTTGCCGGCCTGAAGACGCTAGGCGACAGGGTGGCGCGGCGCGCACTGACGTCGGCAAACGCGATCACGATCCTCAGGACCGGCGACGAAGCTTACGCAGCAATGTGCCGGGCGATAGACAGCGCACAGCGCAGCATTCTGCTCGAGACCTACATCTTCGACAATGACGAGATCGGACGACGTTTTGTGGAATCGCTGGCCGGCGCGGTCCGGCGCGGCGTGACGGTTCGCGTGCTGATCGATGCGGTCGGCGTGCGCTATTCCGTGCCCAGCATCCTTGGGACACTCCGGGAAGCCGGCGTCACCGTCGATCTGTTCAACGGCAACATCGTCATGGGCCTGAGACTTCCCTATGCGAATTTGAGGACGCACAGGAAAATCCTGATCGTCGACGGCGCGGTGGCATTCACCGGAGGCATAAACATCCGCAAGGGGTTCTCGGCTGAATTCGCTGGCACTGCCAGCTCGGCGGATACGCATTTCCAGGTCACGGGGCCGGTCGTGGCCGACCTGTTCGCGGTTGCCGCCGAGGACTGGCGTTTTGCCGGCAACGAGGCGCTCAAGGACGAGGTCTGGCACGTGGCAAAGCCCTCGCCGCCTCCCGGTCAGCCGATCCTGGTGCGGGCGGTGGCGTCGGGGCCGGATGCCAGCATCGAAACCAACCACAAGCTGCTGATGGGCGCATTTTCCGTCGCCCGCAAATCGATCCGCATCATGTCGCCCTATTTCCTGCCGGACCGGGAATTTGTCAGCGCGCTGGTCACGGCTGCCCGGCGCGGCGTCGAGATCGACATCGTCGTGCCCGCGGTCAACAATCTCTTCCTGGTCGGCCGCGCCATGACGGCGCAATACGACCAGGTGCTGAAGCACTATTGCCGCGTCTGGCGTCATGAAGGGTCATTCGACCATTCGAAGCTGTTGTCGGTCGATGGCGTGTGGGCCTATGTCGGCTCTTCCAACCTCGACGCCCGGTCGCTGCGGCTGAATTTCGAAATCGACCTGGAGGTGCTGGATACCGGCTTTGCCGCCGAGATCGAAGGGCGCATCGGAGCGGCAATCGCTTCCGCCAAACCCGTCACACTCGCAACCTTGAAAGCGCGGCCATTTCTCATCCGGGTTTTTGACCGGTTGTTATGGCTGGGATCGCCCTATCTCTAATGCATACCGCCTCGAAGTGGTCCCGGTTGTGAGAGAACGATATGCATAGAACAAAGAATCAGGACATCGAATAGCAGGCCTATGGACATAAACGGACGCAGCCTTCCTGAAACAGTGCTCCTGTCGATCCGCGGCAGGAAAGCGCGCAAGGCGAACGCGACGCCGCGCAAGCACATTGAAGGCGCCCAGATGGTGGTCGCCTCCTACAACGTCCACAAATGCATCGGCACCGACCGCAGGTTCGACCCCGAACGGACCGCCCGCGTCATCCGCGAGATCGGCCCCGACGTCATCGCGCTGCAGGAGGCCGACAACCGCTTCGGCGACCGCGCCGGGCTGCTCGACCTTGCCCGGATCGAACACGAAACAGGGCTTGTGCCGGTGCCGGTTTCCGGAAGCGGCAAGGGCCATGGCTGGCGCGGCAATGTGCTTTTGTTCAAGCGCGGCACCGTGCGCGACGTCCATCAGATCAAGCTTCCGGGACTGGAGCCCCGCGGCGCGCTGGTTGCCGAGATCGACCTCGACGAAACGCGCACTCTGCGCGTCATCGCCGCGCATCTCGGCCTGTTGCGCCGCTCGCGTTCGGAGCAGGCCCGCGTCGTGCTCGACATCATGAGCAACCAGGATGAAAGGCCGACCTTGCTGCTCGGCGACCTCAACGAATGGCGGCTGGGCAACCGCTCGGCGCTCAAGACGCTGCACGCCACCTTTGGTTTCACGCCGGCGGCGGTGCCGACTTTCCCCTCAGGCCTGCCGGTGCTGGCGCTCGACCGGATCATGGCCAACCGGCACGGCATGGTATCGTCGGTGGAAGCCCATGACACGCCGCTGTCGCGGGTTGCGTCGGATCATTTGCCGCTGACGGCGTTTGTCAGCCTCTAACTCATCCGTCCCGCAGCCATACCAGCATCTCACCGGGTTCACGGTTGTCCCAGGCAAAGTACGGGACGGCGGTGATTTTCGTTTCGCTCACCGCGGGCGGATCGGTGCGATAGAGCCCGGTTTCCCAGTTTTCCTGGGCTTCCTTGCTGGCAAGTGCCGAAAGCGTGACGATGCCGCCGAGCAGGTTCGGCTCGGCATGCGCCTCGATTTTTGCCGTTCGCGGCAGAGCGATCCGATGCAACTGGCCGGGATTGTCGGTCTCCTCGACGCAATAGATCAGCGGACCGCGCGCAAGTGCGACGCGGCCGATGTCCTGACGCACCTCCGGATTGGCGAACAGACGGGCGATCGACATTTCGAGATCGAGTTCGACCCGGTCGCCCTGGCGCCACTCGCGCCGGATCGCGGCATAGCCGTCGCTGGTGATGCCGTCCAGATCGACCGCGGCGCCGTTGATCTTGAGCGCCGCCTTGCCGCACCAGGAGGGGACGCGCAGGTGCAAGGTGAACTCGACCGGCGCTTCGGCTTCGATCCGGATCGAGACCGCGCCATCCCAAGGATAATTGCTGGTCTGAATCAGACTGACCGCCCGGTTCGATATATCGAAGCGCGCGGTGCTGTCGCCGTAGAGATGAACGGCCAGCGCATCATCCGACAGGGAGTAGAAATAGCTGCCGATGGAGGCGACCATGCGGCCGATATTGGGCGGGCAACAGGGGCAGCGATGCCATTTCCAGCGATTGTGCCTGCCCCGGCTCTCCAACGGGTTCTCGTAGAAGAACAGCGAGCCGTCGAGCGACAGGCCGGAGATCGAGCCGTTGTAGAGTGCCCGCTCCATCATGTCGGCGTAGCGGGCGTTGGGACCCATGCCGAGCATGCGGCTGGCCCAGAACACGAGGCCGACCGAGGCACAGGTCTCGGCATAGGCGGTTTCGTTGGGCAGGTCGTAGTCGCTGGTAAAGCCCTCATTGTGCGCCGATGGCCCGAGGCCGCCGGTGACATAGAGGTTCTTGGTGGTGAGATCGTTCCAGAGCCGGTCGAGCGCTACCCTGAGCGTATCGTCGCCATATTCGGTGGCGATGTCGGCCATGCCGGAATAGAGGTACATCGCCCTGACCGCATGGCCGACGACCTTGTCCTGCTCGCGCACCGGCTTGTGCGACTGGTTGTACTCATAAGTCTTGAAATGATAGGCCTTCGGGTCGGCGCCGCGCGCACGCGCCTCCTCGTCGAAATAATGCGGCTGTTGCCCGCGCTGGTCGATGAAATACCTGGCCAGGTCCATGTATTTCTGCTCGCCGGTCGCCCGCGCCAGCTTGACCAGCGCCAGCTCGATCTCCTCATGGCCGCAATAGCCCTTCTTCTTGCCCGGCTCCGGACCGAAGGTGTCGGCGATATGGTCGACGTAGCGGCACATGATATCCAGCAGCTTGCGCTTGCCGGTGGCCTGGTAGTAGGCGACCGCGCCTTCGATCAGATGGCCGGCGCAATAGAGCTCGTGGCAATCGCGCAGATTGGTCCAGCGCTTGCCGGGCTGGATGCGCTGGTACCAGCTGGAGAGATAACCGTCTTCCTGCTGCAGTCTGCCGTAGAGGTCGATGACGGCATCGATCTTCTTCTCGAGCGCCGCGTTCTTGCGCCGGTAGAGCGAATAGGCCGCGGTCTCGATGGTCTTGCCCCAATCGGAGTCCCAGAACATCTGCGTCGTCACCGTCGAGCCGGTGAAGCCGGGGCTGGCAGCCTCGTCGGGCGACGGCGAATGGAACGGAATGACGACGCCCGGCGAGGGCCGGTCCGGGTCGATCTGCTCCAGCATGCGCGCCTCGACGCAGCGCTCGTAGAGGATGTCGGCGGTGCGCGACGCCACGGCATCGACACGGTTGCCCCAGAAGCCGCGGACATCGACCTGCGGCACCGGCAGTGGGCGGAAGGCGAGTTTGCCGGGCTTGGCGGATGGTTGAACGGTCATCGTGTCACTCCGTTGGATATTGGTCATTCACGGCGGGTCATTTCACCGCGCCGGCCATCAGGCCGCGGATGTAGAAGCGCTGCAGCAACAGGAAGAGCACCAGGCACGGCACCATCATCACTGTGACGCCCGCCTGCACGGCGCCCCAGTCGATGGCGCCGAAGCGGCCCGACTGAAGTGCGGTCATCATGATCGGCAGCGTGAATTTGGACTGGTCGGTCATCAGCACCAGGGCGGCCAGGAATTCGTTCCAGGCGCCGAGGAAGGCAAACAGCGCGATGGTGACGATGCCCGGCCAGACCAGCGGCAGCATCACCTTGAGCAGCATGGTGACGTTGTTGGCGCCGTCCATGCGCGCGGCCTCCTCGATCTCGCGCGGCACCGCGTCGAAGGCGTTGCGCATCATGAAGATCGAGAACGGCAATTGCAGCGTGGTGTAGACCAGGACCAGCCCGGTCAGCGTGTTGTGCAGGCCGACCTTGGTCAGCACCAGGAAGATCGGCGTCAGGATGGACTGGAAGGGGATCATGATCGTCGACAGGATGACGATGAAGAGCACATCCTTCATCGGAAAGCGGAAGCGCGAAAAGCCATAGCCGGCCAGCACGCTGACGACGACCGACAGGATCACCGTCATCGAGGCGACATAGAGGCTGTTTTGCGCCGGCAGCCAGAGGCCGTCGCCAAAGGTGTCGAGCGTGCGATAGTTCTCGACCGAGAAGCCGGTCGTCGGCCACGGCGGCAGCGGCGGCTGGCGCGCCTCCTGCGCCGGCTTGAAGGTCGACAGCACGGCCCAGACGATCGGCGCGATGAACAGCACTGAGGCGATCATGCCGGTCGAATGCTCGGCGATCCTGAGCCAGAGGCGGCTGCTGCGGCTTCTTGCCTGCGCCATCAGTCGATGCCCTCCGGCTTGCGCAGCAGCCACAGCTGAACCAGGCTGAGCGCCACCAGTATGGCCAGCAGGATCATCGACAGTGCTGCGCCATAGCCGAGCTTGAACGAGACGAAGGACTGGTTGAAAATCCAGTACACGGCGGTCAGCGTCTGGTTGCGCGGGCCGCCACGCAGGATGATGTAGAACTGGTCGAAGGCGAGGATCGAGCCGGCGATCGACAGGATCAGCGCCAGCGCCAGCGTGCGGCGCATCAGCGGCAGGGTGATGGCGCGAAAGCGCGCGAACGGCCCTGCCCCGTCGATCATCGCCGCTTCCTGCAGATCGGTCGGGATCGACTGCAGGCCGGTCATCAGGATGATCATGGTGAAGCCCGCGACCTTCCAGACGACCATGGCGATGATCGACCAGAAGGCCGGCTGGAACGTCGCCAGGAGGTTGAACTTTTTCGCCGTCAGGCCGAAATCGTAGGCGGCCGGGCTGAACAGGCCGGAATCGACATTGAGCAGCCACGACCACAGCAGGCTGGCCGAGGCGAAGCCGACGACCGCCGGCATGAAGAAGGATGTCCGGTAAAAGCCGGTCAGCCGCCTGGGCTTTTCGATGAACAGCGCCAGCGGAAAGGCGACGGCGAAGATCACGATGGTGACGATCACGGTGTAGTAGGCGGTGAAGCTCAGCGCGTTCCAGAAGCGGTTGTCGCGCAGGATCGCCCGGTAATTGTCGAAGCCGATGTAAAAATGCTCGCCCATCAGCGGCCAGTTGTGCAGCGACATCCACGCCGTCATGCCGAGCGGGATGATGAAGAATACGACGACCAGCGCCACCGCCGGCGCGACATAGAGCAGGCCGATCCACTGCCGGCGGCCGGCACCGACCAGTTTTCTGGCGCGTGGCGGGGTGGTGGTGGTGGCGGTCATACGTGGGCTCCGGGTGCGGTGATCCCCCTCCCCCTCGAGGGGAGGGTCCGGCCGCAGGCCGGGGGTGGGGTCCTCCGCGCAGTGCGCCGACGAAAAAGAACGTCGAGCACTGCCGGAACGACCCCACCCGGACCTGCGGTCCGACCTCCCCTCGAGGGGGAGGTAGGGGCGGCGCTTACTTTTGCGGCGCCTGGTCGATGATCGACTGCATGGTCTCCTGTGCATTGGCGATGGCGCCATCGACGTCGTCGCCGAAGACGACCTCGTTGATCATCTGCGTCCACGGACCGTTGGCCGAGTTGATCAGGTCGTTGAACACCACGGAATAGGGCGTGCGGCCCTTGGCCATGGCTTCGGCGGCGATCTGGTAGCGCGGATCGAGATCCTTCAGCGCCTCCTTGGCGATGTCGCCGCGCACCGGCAGGCTGCCGTATTTGGCCAGGATGGTCTGGCCTTCGAGCGAATAGGCGAAGTCGAGAAACTCCTTCACCACGGCGAGCTTCTTGGTGCCCTTGGTGACGACGAAATTGTCGCCGCCGGCAAACGAAGACCAGCCGCTGTCCTTGCCCGGCAGGAAGGTGACGCCATAGTCGATATCCGGATATTGCGTGTTGAGCGCGCCGATGGCGAAGGCGCCGGACGGCGAAATGCCGATATTGCCGGTGGCGAAGGCGGCAAAGAAATTGGCGCCGGTGTCGGTCTGCGCGCCGGCCGGCACCAGGTCCTTCTTGACCATCGAGCGGTAGAGGTCGATGGCGCCGCGCAGCTGCGGGCTGTCGAGCGTCGCCTTCGAGCCGTCCTCGGAGAGGATGTCGCCGCCCGAGGCCCAGATCAGCGGCGTGAAGGTGAAGATGTTGCAGCCGCCGCAATTGCCGGAGAAGTAGAAGCCCTTGATGTCGCCGCCAAGCGCGTTGACCTTTTCGGCATCGGCCTCGATCTCGGCCCAGTTGGCCGGCCCCTTGTCGGGATCGAGCCCCGCCTGCTTGAACAGTTTCTTATTCCAGATCAGCACCGAGGCGTCGGCCGAGAACGGCAGCCCGTAAATGTGGTCCTTGTAGGTGCCGGTCTTGACATGCGCCGGCGACAGGCTGGCGAAATAGGGCAGCGATTTCGCCCAGTCGGTGATGTCTTCGAGCTGGCCGGCGGCAGCAAAGGACGGCGTGTAGATCAGGTCGAGCGACAGCGCGTCGGGCGCCGTGCCGCCGGCGGCGGCGGCGCCATATTTCGGGATGATCTCGGCATTGGGAATGATGTCCAGCTTGACCTGGTTCTCATGGCCCTTGTTGAAGGCATCGACGATGCGCGGCATGAAGTTCGAGCCGTCGGCGCGAACCCAGATGTTGGCGGTGTCGGCGGCCATTGCAGGCAAGGCAATGATGCTCGCGGCGAGCGCAAACCCGGTAATCACGGTCTTCATGGTTTTCCTCCTCATGGTTTTGTTCTCCTCCCTGTTGCGGCGCAGATCGCGCCGCGCGTTCTCCTAGCCGTCCGGCGGACGGCCGCAAGACTGACGCACCACCAGCCGGCACGGCAGTTTTCGAATGCCCGGCGCGGCCGGTTGGCCGCCGACGAGCGAAAGCAGTGTGAGGCCGGCCTCGCGGCCGAGCGCTGCCAGGTTCATGTCGACCGAGGTCAGCGGCGGGCGGGTCGCCTCGGCCACGATCTCCCAATTGTCGAAGCCGACGACGCCGACATCGCCAGGCACGTCTAAGCCTCGCTCGCGCAGCGCATCGATGACGCCGCGCGCGATCTGGTCGTTGCCGCAGAACACGGCGTCGGGTCTCGCTCCCTTCTTGTTGAAGAGCGTTGGGCCGTCGAACAGCTTTCCGACGGCTTCATGCCCCCAGGCTTCCGACCACGAGCCGAGCAAGGGCTCGGTGACCGGCAGGCCGTGGGCGGCCAGCACATCGCGAAAAGCCTGTGCCCGCTCATTCACCACGGCAAAACTGGCGGGACCGCTGACATGGGCGATGCGCCGACGCCCGAGCCGGCAAAAATGCTCGACCGCCAGCCGCGCCCCGCCGGCATCGTCGGAGACGAAGGCGACGGCATCGGGATCGGGCTGGCTGAAAGCGTAGATCACCGGCACGCCGAGATTGGCGAGGTCGACCGGCAAGTGGCGGTCGATGCGCTTGCCGCTGGCGATGATGCCGTCGATGCGCTTGTCCAGCATCGCCTCGACATGGAGCTGCGCCAGCCGCGGGTCGTCCTCGACATTGCACAGGAACACCGAGACGCCGGCATCGACCAGCGCATCGGAAATGCCCGACATGACCGGCAGCGAAAAGCGGCCATAGGTATCGTTGGTCAACAGGCCCACGGTAAAGGAGCGGCGCCGCAGCAGGCTCTGCGCCAGGCTGTTGGGGCGAAAGCCCAGACGCTGCGCCGTCTCGCGAATGCGCTGCCGCGTCTCGGCCGTCATCCGCCCCTGCCCGTTCAGCCCCTTCGACGCCGTGGCCACACTGACACCAGCCATCGCCGCGACTTCGCGCAGGGTGACGGGTTGTTTGGCGGGCGGTGGCGAGGTGTCGGAGGGCATTGGTCGGGTGTCGGTCCTCGGTTTGAGAAAAGGTTTTCTCTTATTGGGCCGGAGCTGTCGAGGTTGGAGATCGACGGGCGCTAACGAGTTTGGGAAAAGGTTTTCTCAGACGGAGATTAGGATGAGAATTTGGGGATGGCAAGGGGGGTTGGAGTGTGCGGGGAGAGGACTACCGCTGCTGTTTACCTCTTCCGGTATGTGCCTGTTTGATTCATATTGCTGGATGCCAAAGTCCGACCCCAGATCCGCTCGACCCGAAGCTCAGGTGTTCGCCGATCTTCAGACGCTCTGTACGTCGGTCGGCTACATCCATGCAGTTGCTTACTTCTGTTGGCGCGATAATCTGATTCGATACAGTGGACCCCACGTAGTCGCGAAAGATTTTGATCATCAGCATTCTCGCGACAGGCTTCTTAGGACCGAGATTTCAACCTTAATTGGCTTGATGTTTCAGAAGCCAATTGACCCATCGATACCTGAGCCAGAGCTCATACAGGACTATGTTGCGCGTTCGGAGACGCTGCTCGACGAGCTTCACCAAGCTCTGATGAAACCCTGGTTCGAAGGGTGGGACTTCGAATCTGGCAAGATGCTGGAACGCGATCCGTTCGCGAACGCAGCTGCATTACGCGAACCCATCTTCTATGGGGGTGAGTCAGCCTACAACTTCCAATACCGCGACTTAGCGCGTCTGAAATACCGTCCAGACAATGACTGGCTGGAGGCGAACAAGGGATTTCATATCGATGAAGCCTGCCAAATCGCCGAAGCGCTCGGAAGGTTGCAATCCGAGCGCCAGATCGAATGGTTTAAGTCACTTAGAATGCAACCGCCTGACAAATGGACTATGCTTCCCGCCTTCACGTTCACTACCCAAGACGCGGTACGCGCTTCCGGAAACGATATGGAGCGGGTCGAGTCATTCCTTGAGGCATTCAGTTGCGGACCGGATGAGGGTAACGCGTCATTCACCGCCCTCAACGAATTTAATATCACCAACTCAACGCCGATACTCAAGACGGCGCACGGATCGTATATCCTGCTTCAGGATTACAGCTTACTCGAAGCGGTTTACGAAACCCCATTCTTCTGGATGGCTGCCGACAAAAGCTACTCGCCGACGGCGCTTGTTAATCGTGGCAGATTTACGGAGAGCTTCGTTGCGAATCGGCTGGAAGCGGTCTTCGGCACCGACCGCGTCTTGCGGAATGTCGACATATATAAGGGCAAGAACCGTCTATCTGAGGCTGATGCCCTCGTCCTCTACGGCGACCGCGCAATTGTGGTTCAGGCGAAGTCAAAACGACTAACCATTGAGGCACGGAAGGGTAATGACCTTCAATTGAAGGATGATTTTAAGAAAGCAGTTCAAGACGCATACGGCCAAGCCTTACTCTGCGCCGAAGCGCTAACGAATGACGGTTTTAGGTTTGTTTCCTCAGCTGGCGCTGACATCGCGATAAACCACAAGCCCCGAACCGTGTTCCCGATCTGCGTCGTGTCGGATCACTATCCAGCTCTCGCGTTCCAAGCCCGTCAGTTTCTCAAGGCGAATGTCACCGAAATAATCCAACTTCCGTTAGTTACGGACGTGTTCGCTATCGATGTATTCGCGGAGATGCTGAATACGCCACTACATTTCCTCAACTATCTCGCATTGCGAGCGCGTTTCGGCGACAAGCTGACGGTTTCGCATGAGCTTACTGCGCTTGGCTACCACCTGAAGCACAATCTATGGTTGGACGCTCAATACGATATGGTCGACTTGGGCGACGATTTCACGACGGATCTCGATATCGCCATGTTGGCTCGACGAGTCGGCATCCCGGGCAAAAGGACGCCCAGCGGCATCCTGACACGATTTGATCGCCTGACGATAGGCAGACTGCTGGACGAGATTGAGAAAGCAGCATCTCCCCAATTGACCGGCCTGGGCTTGCTACTCATGCAACTCAGTTCGAAAGCCGCGACGTTCCTTAGCGCAGGCATTGATCGAATCGTGGCAGACGCGGAACGCGACGGAAAGAACCACGATATCTCGGTGCCCGCCGAAGCTAGTGGTTCAGGGATAACCATCCACTCCAATGACTTTCCAGAATATGCTGCTCGCGAGCGCCTATCTGTTCACTGCAGGATGCGAAAATACGACACAAAGGCCGACGCTTGGTATGGCCTTCTGCTTAGTCCTGGTAGCGGTGGGATACGCGGTGCACTAGTGTTGGAGGAGCCTTGGCAGCCAGATGCCAAAATGGACGCTGTCATGGCTACTTGGCAGAGGCGACCGCCCATTCCCATTTCTCAGTTGGTCGCACGACCGAGCAAAATCGGTAGAAACGAGCCGTGCCCGTGCGGCAGCGGGCAAAAATACAAGAAGTGTTGCCTTGATGCGGAGAGGCCCAAAGCCCTTTAGACCAAACGAATGGCAACTCAGACTGCGCCAGCTCACTCGCCAGCGTCCAGAAGTCGCTCGCTTGGCGTAGGGTTGCAACTCACTGTCTTCGCAGCCCAGGGCGTCAAGAGTGGGAGTATCGGGTTCGGACCGGCTATTCCTCTTCTTCAATATCGTCGTCTACCATACCGTCTACTTTGACGAACTCGAACCAATCCTCGTCCTTTGCCTTGAAAGCTACGCCAAACTGTTTGGCCATTGGAAACAAAGACTTGTAACTTTTTTTTCGCCGAGATCAATCAAATCACCGACCTTCGCCTGTTTGGACAGGTGGGCGAGCTCAAAGGTCTCTTTCACCGCACCCCGCATATTGGCGGCCGTCGCGGTCGCTTCGATCACGAAAGGGCTCGCTGTATGGGGGTCAATCGTGGCGATGCACTGAAGGGCCCAACGACGTCCGTGTCGGAAGCCTTCGCAATGAACCTCGATTGTATTCCCTCTATCAGGGCCAACCCAAAATCGATTTCGTGCCGACCGTATGGACATGGACTACGATATCGCCGGGCAGAACCTGCCATTTACCAAGGCCAACTTCATGATCCAAACAGTCTCGGGTCAGATGCGATGGCGGAGCGCGTCGATGATCACCGCCATTGCGGGGGAGAGCTGTCGCCTGCTTGGATAGTAGAGGTGATAGCCGGCAAATGGCGGGCTCCAGTCGTCAAGCACGAGCCTGAGGCGTCCATCGGCGATGTGGTGGCTGACGAGGTTTTCCGGGACATAGGCGATCCCGAAACCGCTTGTCGCAGCCTCGATCATGGGAATGGACGAATTGAAGGTGAGTTTGCCTTCCACCCGCACACGAAGGTCGCGGCCGTCCCTGGCGAATTCCCACGCATACAGTCCGCCGAACGTCGCCTGCCGCATATTGATGCAGTCATGATCAACCAGGTCCTGGGGCGCGGTCGGAACCGGATGGCGGGAAAAATAGTCCGGCGAAGCCACGGCCACGAGCCTCCAATCCGGCCCGATGCGCACTGCGATCATATCCCTGTCGATGCTCTCGCCGAGCCGCACACCTGCGTCGAAGCGCTCCTCCACAATGTTCTTCATGCCGTTGTCGCTGTAGAGCTCGACGCGCACGTCGGGATTGTCGTTGAGCAAGGGCTGGAGCTTCGGCCAGACGGTCGTCTGGAGCGCATGGTCGGACAGTGTGATGCGGACCGTTCCGGAGGGCTTGTCGCGAAAGGCCACCAGGCTTGCGAGGTCGGATTCGATTTCCTCGAAGCGGGGAACGAGAGATTGGAAAAGTCGCTCGCCGGCCTCGGTCGGAGAGACGCTCCGCGTCGTACGCGTCAGCAGGCGGACGCCAAGACGAGCTTCAAGCTCCTTGATTGTCGAACTCAGGGTCGACTGCGAGGTTCCGAGCTTTGCCGCCGCCCTGGTGAAACTGCGCTCCCGGGCGACCGCCACGAACCAGAGCAGATCCTTCATGCCATCGCGCTGCATAGGGCACCTCCCATCGGACATTCATATCATGAGCAGATAAGTCCATGCGGATTGCTTAGTCTACTTAAATGGGTTCCCCTGCAATATCTTCTGGCAGCGACGGGAATTTGCGGCTGATCCGTCCGGCGCTTTGCCAGGATGCCAATCATGGAAACCACATACGACACAAGGCTTGTTGAAAACCGCGCCGCATGGGGCGCGGTGTTGTCGATGGCGCTATGTGTTTTCGTGCTCATCGCATCGGAATTCATGCCGGTCAGCCTGCTGTCGCCGCTAGCGGCCGATCTCGGCATCACCGAGGGCCGGGCGGGACAGGCGATCTCGATTTCGGGCGCTTTCGCCGTCGTGACCAGCCTGCTGGTCGCCGGCCTCACGCGCCACATCGACCGCCGACTGGTCGTGACCGGCTTCACCCTCCTCCTCATCGTGTCCGGTCTGGCTGTCACCTTCGCGCCGAACTACGCGTTGCTCATGGTCGGCCGGGCGCTGCTCGGCATCGCGATCGGCGGGTTCTGGTCGATGTCGACCGCGATCGTCATGCGCCTCGTGCCGCAAGACATGGTTCCGAAGGGTCTCGCCATGCTGAACGCCGGCAATGCCATTGCGGCCACCATCGCCGCGCCGCTGGGCAGTTTTCTCGGCGCCTATGTCGGCTGGCGCGGCGCTTTCTTCCTCGTCGTGCCGTTTGGTCTCCTGGCGCTGGCCTGGCAGTGGACAAGCCTGCCGCCGCTGCCGCCGCGCCGGAGGAAGCGTGCCGGCAATCCGCTGGCGCTGCTCGGCCGTCTTCCCGTTGCCACCGGCATGGCGTCGATCATGATGCTGTTCATGGGTCAGTTCGCGCTCTTCACCTATCTGCGGCCCTTCCTCGAGAACGTCACCCGGCTCGATATCGCCGCCCTCTCGGCGGTCTTGCTGGCGATGGGGCTGGCCGGGGTGCTCGGCACATGGTGCGTCGGCCGGCTTCTGCGCACGCGTCTGTTCAGCATCCTCACCGTCATCCCGCTGGTCATGGCTGCGCTGGCCGCCGCGCTCATCGCCTTCGGTGCACTCCCGGGTCCCACAGCGCTGCTGCTCGTTGCCTGGGGCTTCTTCGGCATGGCCGCGCCGGTTGGTTGGGGCACGTGGCTCAGCCGAACCTTGCCGAACGACGCGGAGGCCGGCGGCGGGTTGCAGGTAGCCGTGATCCAGCTCGCCATCACCGGCGGCGCGGCGATCGGCGGCACGCTGTTCGATACGGTCGGCTGGTGGGCACCGTTCACTCTGGGCGCGCTGCTGCTCTGCGGATCGGCGCTCGCCGCCCTCGCCGCAGCGCATATGGCCCGGAGGTCTTTGCCATGACGATCGAACGTGCGCCGCTCAGCCGCCGGACATTGCTCGGCGTCGCGCTCGCGGTGGCGGCCCTGCCTCGCACAGCCGCCAGCCAGGAAAGCCAATCTCCCGTCAGCCAGGAGCCCACCGAAATGAAGATCAGGATGGTTTTCAACGGCCGCATCATGACCGCCACGCTCTACGACAATCCCTCGGCGCGCGACTTCTTCTCCATGCTGCCGCTCGACCTCGAGATCGATGACTACGCCCATAACGAGAAGATCGCCTATCTGCCACGCAAGCTGACCGAGGAGGGAAGCGGCCCGTTCGCCGACGAGCAGCCCTATGACCTGTGCTATTTCATGCCCTGGGGCAACCTGGCCATGTTTTACGCCGACTACCGCCATCCCGGGCTGATCAGGCTTGGCCGCTTCGACGAGGGCGAGCAGGCCCTGCACATTCGCGGCAAATTCCCGCTTCGCATCGAGCGCATTTGAGGACGCAAAGGAGATCACCATGGACATTCTTCGCGCCGGCACCAGGCCTTCCGGCAAGGGACCGCCTGACTGGTTCACCGGAACGGTGCGGATCGATCCGCTCTTCAACCCCTTCGACGCCGAGCGGGTTCAAGGCGCACAGGTGACCTTCGAGCCCGGCGCCCGCACCGCCTGGCACACGCATCCGCTCGGCCAGACGCTGATCGTCGTCTCCGGCCTGGGCCGCGTGCAGCGCGAAGGTGGCCCGGTCGAGGAAATCCATCCGGGCGACGTCGTCTGGTTCGCGCCCGGCGAAAAGCACTGGCACGGCGCGTCGCCTCAGACCGCCATGACCCACATCGCCCTCCAGGAGGTCAAGGACGGCAAGGTCGTGGACTGGCTGGAACATGTCAGCGACGCCGACTACGGCACCTGATCTTCTCCCCTCGAAAGGAACCAACATGCTTGCAACCGTTCTTCACAAACCGGGCGACATACGCTGCGAGGAAATCGCCGATCCGAAAATCATGCGGCCGACGGACGCCATCATCAAGCTGTCGGCAAGCTGCATCTGCGGCTCGGACCTGTGGCCTTATCGCGGGCTGCAGCCGGTCGCCGGGCCGATGCATATGGGCCACGAATATTGCGGCATCGTCGTCGAGGTCGGCGCAGAGGTGCGCACCGTCCGTCCCGGCCAGTTCGTCGTCGGGTCGTTCTGCCTCTCCGACAATACCTGCCCGCATTGCCGCTTCGGCTTCCAGTCGTCTTGTGTGCAGCGCGAGTTCATGTCGGGCGCGCAGGCGCCTTACGCCCGTGTACCGTTGGCGGATGGCACACTGGTCGCCACCGCCGAAGTGCCGCCGGCCGAACTCATCCCTGACCTGCTGGCGGTGTCCGATGTGCTCGGCACCGGCTGGTATGCGGCCGACGCAGCCGAGGTCCGCGAAGGATCGACGGTGGTGGTGGTCGGCGATGGTGCGGTCGGCCTGATGGGCGTGCTTGCGGCCAAGGCGATGGGCGCCGAGCGCATCATCGCCATGAGCCGGCACGCCAGCCGCCAAAAACTCGCCCGCGAGTTCGGCGCCACCGACATCGTCGCCGAGCGCGGCGAGGAAGGCGTGGCCCTCATCAAGGAACTCACCAAGGGCGTCGGCGCGGACTCCGTGCTGGAATGCGTCGGCACGGGAGAATCCTTCGACCAGGCGCTGGCCTGCTCCCGCCCCGGCGGCACCATCGGCTATGTCGGCGTGCCGCATGGCGTGAACTTCGACGGCCAAAAACTATTCTTCGGCCAGAAACGCATGCTGGGCGGCCCGGCGCCGGTGCGCCGCTTCCTGCCCGACCTGATGGACCGTGTGCTGCAAGGTCGGATCAAGCCCGGCAAGGTCTTCGACCTCAAGCTGCCGCTGGCCGAGGTCGCTGAAGGCTACCGCGCCATGGACGAGCGTCGCGCCATCAAGGTCATGCTTTCGGTGTGAGCAAAGATCGAGGACCGCCTGTGCGTACCCACAACTCAGAAAAGGAACAACGACATATGACTATGAGATTGAAGATTGCCGCGCTTGCGCTTGCGCTTTCGGTCGCCACGCCGGCTTTCTCGCAAGAATCCGCGATCATCGGCGCATGGCGCATGATTTCGCTCGAGGCCGGCGCCGAGGGAAACCTCAAGCCCGTGTCCTATTCCGGCCAGGTCATCTTCACCGAGGCCGGCACCCTCTCTGTGCAGGCGCAGAACCCCGACCCCAAGGCGCCGGACACGCCTTACACGGCGAATGGCTACGAAGCCTATTACGGGCCGGTCGCCATCAACGACCAGGACAAGACCTTCGTCATCACGATCGAGTCCTCCCTGGTCCGCAACCTTGTCGGCAAGAGCATGAAACGCAAATTCGAGGTCTCGGGCAACAAACTGGTCCTCACGCCTGACAACCCGGCCGAAGGCTGGCGCGTAACCTACGAACGCTACTGATCCGAACAGTTGGGTTACCGAAGGCCAAAATGGCGCGGATGTCAGACCGAAATGGCGTCATCGCGGAACTGGTGCCAATCATGGCGGCTGTCTTCGCCGGCTTCCTGCTGATCGGACTGGCGCTACCCGTCCTGCCGCTGCATCTTCACCTGCAGCTCGGCTTCGGCCCCTTCGCAGTCGGGCTGGTGACGGGCAGCCAGTTCGTCGCCTCGATGCTGTCGCGCATCGGGGCTGGAAACTATGCCGATGGACGCGGCGGCAAGCGCGCCGTCGTCGTCGGCCTCATTGCCGCTGCCCTTGCCGGGTTATTTTACCTCGGCTCGCTGGCATTGCTCGACCGGCCGGTAGCGTCCGCATCGGCGCTGTTCGCCGGACGGGCGGTACTGGGCGCGTCCGAGAGCTTCATCATAACCGGCGGCGTCGCCTGGGGCCTCTCCGTTGCGGGCGGACAGAACTCCGGAAAAGTCATAGCCTGGGTGGGCACGGCGATGTTTGCGGCGCTCGCGCTAGGGGCGCCGGCCGGATCTGCGCTTTATGCAGCGAGCGGTTTCACCGCGATCGCACTCGCGACGATCATCCTGCCGCTGGCGACGCTGCTTGCCATCCTGCCGATGCGCGGCACCAGCGCTGTCGCGAGCAGCGCGCCGCAATCATGGAGGAGCGTGGCGAAAGCGGTCTGGCTTCCTGGCGTCGGAGCTGCTTTCAGCAGCCTCGGCTATGGTGCTATTCTGGGCTTCGGCGCCCTGCTCTTCGCCGAGCGGGGCTGGCAGCCGGTCTGGCTTCCTTTCACGGCCTATGCTGCGTCGCTGATCGTGGCAAGGCTGTGCTTCGGCCACCTGCCCGACAGGCTTGGGGGCGCACGCGTCGCTGTGATCTTCGTTGTGGTCGAGGCGGCAGGGCTGATGCTGGTCTGGCTTGCGACCGGGCCTGTTGTCGCCGCGATCGGAGCGGGCCTGACTGGCCTCGGCTACTCGCTGGTCTATCCCGGTCTCGGCGCCGAGGCCGTAAGCCGTCTTCCGTCGCGCAGCCGCGGCCTGGCCATGGGACTCTACACCGTCTTCCTCGACGTGGCGCTCGGCTTCGGCAGTCCGGCGCTCGGCCTGGTCGCCGCGTCGACCGGGCTGCAATTCGTCTTCTTGGCCGTCGCGGCGGCGACGCTTCCGGCGTTGGGCATCGCTCTGCTGCTGGGTCGCCGTAGCGCTCCAAGATAGACAGCTCGCCGGCGTCGTCCGCATGAGGTTCGCTCATATTCTGTTTCCGGGTTGCCACCAACGCTGAAGCCCTCCCCCGCAAGGTGCAGCGAGCGGCCGGCCAAGCTCCCCGCCCAGACACACTCCAGAAACAAAATTCAACAGTTCGGAAAAACCGGCGAAAAGATCGGGTGGCATAAGCTTCCCCGTCGGGATTCCGGGCACTTCCTTTTTGGAAGCCCTCCACCAACAAAATCGCAGCGGCGGCGCAGTGCCTCCTCCAGCGGCGGCACGAACAGCCGGGCGATGCCCGGCGAGGACGAGAAAGTATGGACATGGACTACGATATCGCCGAACTGGACAGCGACGCGGCAACACCGATCGGCGGCCTGCCAGGCATCGATGCGCTGGCACGGATCGCTCGCGGCCCGACAAGGAACGGCCAGGTCCTGACGGGCGCCGACTTTGCCCGGCAGCCGGGTGAGCGGCTCGATACGGTGTTCGAGCAGCTCGCCGTAACGTTTGCCGCACTGCCGGCGGTGATCTCCGAAGGGCGCGTGTGGACCTATCAGGAGCTGAACAGCCGCGCCAACCAGTTCGCCCGCATGCTGATCAAGCACGGCGTGCGGCCGGGCCACCGGGTCGGGCTCATTCTCGACCGATCGGCGGAAACCTATGTCGCGTTGCTGGCGGTGATGAAGGCGGGGGCTGCCTTCGTGCCGCTGGCCACCGCGTTTCCGCAGGAGCGGATGGCGCTGATCATCGAAGACGCCGCCGTCAGCATGATCGTCACCATCGCCGCCTATGCGTCGCGCGCCGGTCAACTGCCCGTTCCGCATGTGCTGATCGACAGCGCCGCCGCCGAGATTTCCGCGCAGTCGCCCGCGCCGCTGAAGCCGCAGGCGGCCGACGACATTTGCTACATCCTCTATACCTCGGGCACCACTGGCAAGCCCAAGGGCGTGGTCATCACGCACCAGAGCTTCGTCAATTTCATACACGTCGCGGCCGCCTCCTACGGCTACCGGCCGGGCGACCGGGCGTATCAGGGCATGACCATTGCCTTCGACTTTTCCTCCGAAGAGATCTGGGTGCCGTTCGTCGCCGGCGCGACGGTGGTGCCGGCACCTGGCCAGATGCCGCTGGTGGGCGAGGAACTGGCGGATTTCCTGCGCCTCCATGACATCACCTGCATGGCCTGCAGCCCGACATTGTTGTCATCGATGACATCGGACGTTCCCAGCCTGCGCACGCTTTTGGTGGGCGGCGAGGCCTGCCCGCACAATCTGGTGGTGCGCTGGTCGAAGCCGGGCCGGCAGATCCTCAACACCTACGGGCCGACCGAGGCGACCGTCACCGCAACGATGGGGGCGCTGACGCCGGACCGTCCCGTCACAATCGGCGCGCCGTTGCCGACTTACTCGATCGTCATTCTCGACGCTTCGCTGCCGCAACTTGCCGAGCCCGGTGAACTGGGCGAGATCGGCATTGCCGGCATCGGGCTCGCCGTCGGTTATCTGAACCGGCCGGACCTGACCGACCAGAAATTCATCGCCGATTTCGTCGGCCTGCCGAACAACCCGTCGCAGCGCATCTACCGCACCGGCGATCTTGGCCGGATCAACGATAGCGGCGAGATCGAGTATGCCGGGCGCATCGACACGCAGGTGAAGATTCGCGGATATCGCATCGAACTCGGCGAGATCGAGGCGGTGCTGCTCGACCAGCCCGAGATCGCCCAGGCCGCCGTGACCACCTGGGAGATCGAGCCCGGCCGCGTCGAACTCGTTGCCTATTACGCGCTTAAAACCGGTGTAGCGGCGGTTTCCCGTGCGGATCTCGCCCAGACGATGAAGCGGCGGCTGCCCGACTACATGGTGCCCGCCTATCTGGAGGAACTGCCTGCCATCCCGATGACCGTCTCCAACAAGGTAGACCTGCGCCAGCTGCCGAAGCCGACGAGCATCCGGCTTTCGGCCGATCGCACGATGGTGCCGCCCGCCAATGAGGACGAGCGTTTCCTGGCGGAAGCGCTGGCCACGGTGCTGAAATTCGACGCGGTGTCGGTCGAGGATCACTTCTTCGACGATCTCGGCGCCAACTCCTTGCTGATGGCGCATTTCTGCGCGCGCGTGCGCACCAGGAAGGCATGGGCGACGACGTCGATGCGCGACATCTATCTCTATCCCACAGTGGCGCGCCTGGCGCTGCATCTGGGGGTAGCGGAGGAGATGACGACGGCAACCAACGAGCCGGTCCTCACCCGCCGGGCCTCGAATTTCGCCTACTGGACCTGCGGCGCGGCGCAGCTTTCGTTCTACGGCCTCTACAGCTACGTGGCGCTCTGGGCGATCAATGACGGCCTCAACTGGATGTATGACGCGCTCGACGATCCGCTGCAGCTCTATATCCGGTGCGTGGCGCTCTCGGCCGCCGTGTTCTTCGGCATGTCGGGCTTTGCAGTCCTGGCGAAATGGGTGCTCATCGGCCGCTGGAAGGCCGAGGCGTTTCCGATCTGGGGCGTGCGCTACTTCCGCTTCTGGGTGGTCAAGACGTTGATCCGCACCGCACCCGTCGTGCTGTTCCGCGGCAGCCCGCTCTACAGCCTCTATCTGCAGCTGCTCGGCACCAAACTCGGGAAAAACGCCGTCATCGAATCGAAGTCCGTGCCCGTCTGCACGGATCTTATTTCCATCGGCGCCAACACCATCCTGCGCAAGGAATCGATGATCCTCGGCTTCAGGGCCCAGTCCGGTTATATCCACACCGGGCCGCTGACCATCGGCCGCGATGCCTTCGTCGGCGTCGGCTCCACGCTCGACATCGACACCAGGATCGGCAACGGCGCCCAGCTCGGCCATTCGTCCTCGCTGCATCGCGGGCAAAGCATTCCCGACGGCGAGCACTGGCATGGATCGCCGGCGGTGCCGACCACGGCGGACTATTGCAAGGTGCGCAATGTCAATCCTTACCAGGTCCGGCGCTTCCTCTATGAAGCGCTGCAGCTGGTCGGCCTGTTTGGCCTCGTCACCCCGCTGCCGCTCCTGTTCCACAGCTACTGGGAATATGTCGGCGACGACTATCAGGAGACGATCGGCCTTGTCGCAATCGGCACCACGGTCACGCTTTTCGGCTATATCGCGGCGGCTTTCCTGGCAGCGACGCTGGTGCCGCGCCTGACCAGCCTCATCTTGAAGCCGGGCCGCACCTACACGCTTTACGGTTTCCGCTACTGGCTGCAGACCGTCGCCGAATTCGCCAGCAATTCCCGCGTGCTCGGGCTCCTGGCCGGCGACAGCTCGGCCATCGTGCACTACATGCGCGCCATCGGCTGGAACCTAAACAGAGTGGTGCAGACCGGCTCCAATTTCGGCTCCAACCAGCAGCACGAAAATCCGCTTCTGTGCGAGATCGGCACCGAGACCATGGTCTCGGACGGGCTGTTCATGATCAACATGCACAAATCCGCCTCGGCCTTCAGGCTCGAGCCGACGCGCATCGGCGAACGCAACTATCTCGGCAACAACATCTATTATCCGCCGGACGGCCGCACCGGCGACAACGTGCTGCTCGGCACCAAGGTGATGATCCCCATCGACGGGCCGGTGCGCCAGAATGTCGGCCTTCTCGGTTCGCCTGCCTTTGAAATCCCGCGCATGGTGAACCGCGACAAGGAGCTTATCGCCGGCGTCGACGAGACCGACCGGCGCCGGCGCATCCCGCACAAGAACCGGCACAATCTGGTGACCATCCTTTTGTTCCTGGCAACGCAATGGGTCATGCTGTTCGTCACGCTGGCGATCTGGGACCGGGCGCTGAACTACTATACGGAATGGGCGGAGGTCGCCCTGTTCGCCGCTGTGCTTTTGACCTCGGCGATCACCATTCCGTTCTACATTCTGGTCGAGCGGGCAAGCCTTGGCTTTAGCCGGCTGAAGCCGCAGATGACGACGATCTACGACGTCGCCTTCTGGCGCCACGAACGCCACTGGAAGCTGGCGGATTCGCCGATCGTGCGCCTGTTCGCCGGCACGCCGTTCCGGCCGATGATCCTGCGCCTGCTCGGCGTCAAGGTCGGCAGCCGGGTCTATGATGGCGGCAGCAACCTGACCGAGCGCTCGCTGGTCGAGATCGGCGACGACGTCACGCTCAACGAGGGCTGCGTCATTCAGGCCCACTCGCTGGAAGAAGGCGCGTTCAAGTCCGATTTCATCCGCATCGGCGATGGTTGCACGCTCGGACCTTCCGCCTTTGTCCACTACGGCGTAGTGATGGGCAAAGGCTCGATGGTCGACGCGGACTCCTTCGTGATGAAGGGCGAAGAGCTGGAGCCCAACTCGATCTGGCGGGGCAACCCGGCCAAGCTGCATCGCTTCGTCGAGCCGGTGCCGGAGGATAGCGTCAAGGCAACGGCTTGATGGGCGCAGACGTCCGTCTCGTTTCGCTGACTGCGGCCAACCGGGCCTTGGTCGCGGCCCTGCAACTGGCCGCGGATCAGATCGATTTTGTCGCCAGCAATGCGGAGTCGCTGGACGAAGCCGAAACCGACGGGGACGCACGGCCGCGCGTCGTCATGGCAGGGGATCGCGTCGTCGGTTTCCTGATGTACGAGGAGCCGGAGGACGACGACGAGGCGCGGATCTACCGCTTCATGATCGATCGCGTCCATCAGGGCCAAGGCTACGGCAAGGCCGCTTTGCGCGAAGTGCTGGATGAAATCATGCGGCTCGGCCACATCAGCCACGTTTCGATCTGCTACGAACCTGGGAATGAAGCGGCACGCCGCCTCTATCGCGCTGCCGGTTTCGTCGAAGAAGGGCCCGACGAGGACGGGGAAATGATCGCCGACCTCGCTCTGCGGGGCGGCCAGCCATGACGCGCCCGCTCGATGCCGGTGGCAGCCTGTCGGCGCAGTTGCTGGCGGCGATGGCCGCCATGGCACCGGCCGGCGTTCAGATCGGATGCCGCACGATCCGCGAAGGCGATGAGAACCATTTGCTGCCGCAGGAAGCACGCTCCATCCCGTCACGCCTGCCGCTGATGCGGCGGGCGAGTGGCGCGGCGCGGTGGATCGCGCACGAGCTGCTGGCGGATATGGGCTTGAACGACGTCGCTATCCTCCGCGGCTCCTCCGGCGCACCGGTATGGCCTCATGGAGTAACGGGGTCGCTGGCTCACGACGACGAGATAGCCGTGGCGGCCGTCGCGCCGCTCTCCCACGTCGCCTCGCTCGGCATCGATATCGAGCCCGCTTTGCCCCTGCCCGACGACATCTTCGCGCTGGTTGCAGTCCCCGCTGACCGGATCGACGCAACCGACCCGTATCTTGCCGGTCGCATCCTTTTTGCCGCCAAGGAAGCTGTCTACAAGGCCGCCTACCCGCTTGATGGCGAAGTGCTGGGCTATGAGGACATCACCGTCGATCTCGACGCAAGCGACGCTGTGACGAAGACGGGCCGCAGAGCGAGACTGGTTTACTGCGTTGCTCCGTGTGTGGTCGTTCTGGCGTTTGTCGATGGTGTCCGAAGCGCCCCCCTTTAAGCGCGATGGGCCAGCGCCCGACAGCAACGCCTGCTCAACAAAGCGCTTTTTTTTCGCAGAGCGGTCGCAAAAGGCTCACACGGTTCGTCCTTTGACAGAAGAAGGAGAGCGCCATGAGAAACCTTATTATCACCGAGTTCATCAGCATCGATGGCATCGCCGAGGTCGAGAAGCTGCCCAGCGTGACCTGGAACGATGAGATGCAAAGGTTCAAGGAGGACGAGCTTGCCGACAGCGGGGCCATGCTTCTGGGGCGCACGACCTACGAGATTTTTGCCGGCTCTTGGCCCAAGGAAACCGGAGACTTCGCCGACCGGTTCAATGCGCTGCCGAAATATGTCGCGTCGACAAGCCCGAAGGCACTCGACTGGAAACCGGCCGAGTTGCTGAAGGGTGTGTTGCCGGAAGCGGTTCGGGCGCTGAAGCAAGGCAGCGGCGGCAACATCTATGTGCATGGCAGCCTGAGCGTCGCGCGGGAATTGCTGCGCCATGGTCTGGTCGATCGCGTCAGGCTGCTGAGCTACCCTGGCTCCGTCGGGGAGGGCAAGAAGCTGTTCCCGCCCGATATGCCGGTGGCGTTGGAGCCGATCTCGACCGTACAGTTCAGCAATGGCGTGGTGGCGCTGGAATATGCGGCTGGGAGGGTGTGAGACGCTGGTGGGTAATCTCCCCTTGAGGGGAGATGTCGCCGAAGGCGACAGAGGCGGTCGGTCCGTCCTGACGCAACCTCCTATCGACCGTAGGAGGTCGAGCTTCACGCGAGACGACCCCCTCTGGTCCGCCGGCCATCTCCCCCTCGAGGGGGGAGATCGGCAGCTCACCCTGCTTTCTTCCCCCGCTTGCCCTTGGCATGCGCCTCGACCACTCTTTCCACCTCGCGCTTCAGTTGGTCCTTGACCTCCTGCGTCTCGGCCAGCAGCGTGTCGATCTTCATGAAATCGAGCACGCGGTATTTTGACACTGGCGGGCGGATCAGTATGTCGGGGGGGCGCTGGTTCAGCTTGTGGGCGATGATCGACTGCATCATCAATTGCGTGGCGCCGTACATCAGATCGACGGTGGTCGGGTGCTTGCGCTCGGCCTCGCTCGGCGCACCGACGACGTCGATCGCGATGATGATGTCGGCGGCGTCTTCGATGAGGTCGAACGGCACCGGATTGTAGATGCCGCCGTCGATCAGCACGCGGTCGTCGCGCGTCACCGGGCGGAACACGGCGGGAATGGCAGCCGAGGCGGCGAGCGCCGAATGCAGGTCGCCCTCGTCGAAGACGGCCAGCTTGTGACCGAAATAGTCCGTCGCCGTCACCTTGAGCGGGATCATCAGCTCGGCGAAGGTTTCCGGGATGGCTTCCGGCAGGAACGCCTTCAAGATGCGCTCTATGTTGAACTGGCTGACGCGGATGCCGCCCTGCATCGCCTCGGCGATGGTGCCGGGACGCGAGCGCCACATGCGCGCCGCCACCTCGGCGCGGCGGCCGAGGATCGAGCGGGCGTAGTCCTCGATGTCCTTTCCGCTCATGCCCGAGGCCATGCCGGCGCCCATGATGGCGCCGATCGAGGAGCCGGCGATGGCCACGGGCTTGATGCCGAGCTCGTCCAGCGCCTCGACGATGTGGATATGGGCGAGGCCGCGCGCGCCGCCGCCGCCAAAGGCGATACCGAAAGTCGGACCTGTCATTTGGCCTCCAGCTTCGGCCCGATGCTCATAATCGCGGGCGCCGGCGTCAGCAGCTTCTTCGCCGCTGCCTTGACCTGATCGAGCGTCACGCCGTTGATGAGCGCCGCGCGGCGCTGCACGTAGTCGATGCCGAGATTGTCGAGCTGCAATTCCACCAGGGTCGCGGCAATGGCGCTGGAAGAATCCAGATTGCTGATAGCATAGGAGCCGACCATGTATTTCTTGGTCGCGTCCAGCTCGGCCTCGGTCGGCCCCTCCTGCGCCATCTTCTTGACCACCTCCTTGACGATGGCGAGCGTCTCGGCGGCGCGGTCGGAACGCGTCGCCGTGGTGATGATCAGCGCATTGGAATGCTGGTGGTCGACCAGGTTGGAATCGACGGAGTAGGCCAAGCCGCGCTTTTCCCGCACCTCGTCATAGAGGCGCGAGGTGAAGGTGCCGCCGCCGAGAATCTGGTTCATCAGCACCGCGGGGAAGAAATCCGGCGCATCGCGCTTCACACCGGGGTAGGCAAACTGCAGCGAGGTCTGCGGCAGGTCGTAGTCGACCTCGAGCTGCTGGCCGAGCTTCAGCTCGGTATCGGCAACCGGTTGCAGCACCTGCTTTTCCGGCAGATCGCCGAAGACCTCATCGAGCTTCCGTTTCAGCGTCGCGGCATCTATGTCGCCGACCACCGCAACATGCAGGCCGCTGCGGGCGAAATTGGCCTTGTGGAAGGCAGCCAGATCCGCTGCCGTGATGGTGGCGATGCTGTCCTTGGTGCCCTGGTCGGGCCTGGAATACGGATGGTCGCCATAGATGGCGCGCAGCCATTTGGTTTGCGCGACGGTGTTGGGGTCACGCTCATTGGCGATGATGCCGGACAGGATGTGGGCGCGGATACGGTCGATCGGCGCCTGGTCGAAGCGCGGGCTGGTGACCGCCAGCCTGAGCAGGTCGAAGGCCGCATCCTTCTGCTCGGCCAGCATCCGCATCGCGCCATAGGTGCCGTCGCGCGCCGCTTCGAAGCCCATTTCGGCGCCGGCATCGTCAAGCTTGATCTGGAAGGCCTCGCTGTCGAGGTCGCCGGCGCCCTCGTCGAATAGGCCGGTCATCAGATTGACCAGCCCTTCCCGCCCCGCCGGATCCTGCGTCGAGCCGCCATCGAACACGAAGCGGATGGCGACGATCGGAATGGAGTGGTCCTCGACCAGCCAGGCGTTGACGCCTTTCGATGAGGTCACCGGCTGAATGTCCATCGCGTGCGCGGCAAGCGCCGGCAGGATGAGGAAGAAGATGCCGAGGAACAGTGTGGCGAAGACGTGGAGAACCGCGATGCGCCTATGAGTAATCGCATCAGGCCATTGATCGCCAAGGTCAGCTCCGCCCCTCATCGCGCTGCCGGGCACTTCTCCCCGTATAGTGACGGGGAGAAGGGGTCTCGCCGCGACGCTGGCGCTCTTCTTACGACGCTGATGGTTGGCGAAATCGACGATGACAGCGCCCCTCTCCCCGTCACTATAGGGGGAGAGGATGCCGGCAGGCAGGTGAGGGGCAGCGCTAACGCTCAATCTCGTCATCATCAATTCCCCGCCTGTTGCTGCGGCAAGAGATAGCCGGTCGTCGTACGATCGAGCAGCAGATAGCGTGCGGCGACCGCCTTGATCTCATCGGCGGTGACCTTGCGAATGCGGTCCGGCCATTCCTCGATATCCCTGACGTTGCCGCCGGTGGCGAGCTCGGCGCCGTAGAGATTGGCCATCTCGTCCTGCTTGTCGCGGGCGAAGATCATGGCCCTGATATAGCGGGCCTTGGCCTTCTCCAGCTCATCGGCGGTGACGCCGTCCTTGACGATGCGGGCGATCTCGGCGTCGACGGCCGCCTCGACGTCGCTCAGCTTGGCGTCGCCGCGCGGCGCGCCATAGACGGTGAAATTGGTGGCGTCGAGCATCGTACCCTGGAAGAAGGCGCCGGTCGCCGATGCGATGCCTTGCTTGACCACGAGTTGCTGGTAGAGCCTGCTGCGGCTGCCGCCGCCAAGGATCTCTCCCAGCAGGTCGAGCGCCTCGGCCTCGCCGGGTTTTGCCGTGTGGTAGGACGGAACCACCCATTGCGTCGAAAAGCTCGGCACCGAAACGCGCCCATCGGTGAGCGTCACCGTGCGCTTGGTGTTCTGCTCCGGCTCGACCGGGCGGATGCGCGGGGGCAGGTCGGGACCGCGCGCGACCTTGCCATAGGTTTTTTCGGCCAGCGCCTTCACGACCTCCGGCTCGACATCGCCGGCCACGATCAGCACCGCATTATTGGGGCGGTAGTATTTGTCATAGAAGGCAACCGCATCGGTGCGGTTCAACTGCTCCATCTCCTGCATCCAGCCGATCACCGGAATGCGGTAGGGCTGGTTCTGCCAGAGCGTCGCGTCGACCTCTTCGTCGAGCACCGCCTGCGGATTGCTGTCGATGCGCGCGCGGCGCTCTTCCAGGATCACGTCGCGCTCGGTCTTGATGACCTCGTCGGTCAAGATGAGGTTGCGCATGCGATCGGCCTCGAAGCTCATCATCTCACCAAGTGCCGAGGGCGCCACCGTCTCGTGGAAGGCAGTGTAGTCATATGAGGTGAAGGCGTTGTTGGAGCCGCCGATGGCCGATATGGCGCGGTCGAACTCGCCCGCGGCGTGGTTGGTCGTGGCCTTGAACATCAGGTGTTCGAAGAAGTGCGCTATGCCGGACTTGCCTGGCGGCTCGTCGGCGCTGCCGATCTTGTACCACACCATATGGGTGACGATGGGGGCGCGATGATCGGGAATGACCACCACCTCCATGCCATTGTCGAGCAGGAAGTTGGCCACCTTGCCATCATCCGCGGCCAGGGCCGGGCCGGCCATGGTCAGCGCGGTGGCGAGCAAGGCCCTCCGCAGCCATTCAGTATGAGATGTCATTGATGGCTCCGGTTGTTATCGCGCGACGATAGGCAAGGTCAGCCGCGGAGGCAAAGTGAATTGTGCGTCATTTTGAAGGCGCCGATCGCCACACCCTTACGCAAGCTCGATGAACCGGACCACCGTCTCGCCGTAGTTTCGTTCATCAACCACCGAGAATTCCGGCCCAATCTCGAAGGGCGCCGAGGCGGCTTCCTCGATCACGCAGAGCGCGCCGGGCAGCAACCAGCCGCCATCCCTGGCCGAGCGCAGGGCGCGCTCGCCAAGGCCCTTGCCATAGGGCGGATCGGCGAAGACCAGGCCGAATGCCGCAAGCGTACCGGCCTCACCCAGGGCGGTCGCGTCGCGGCGGAAGATCTTGGTGCGGCCGGTAAGGCCAAAAGCTTCGACATTGGTGCGGATCAGGCCGCGCCCTTCGGCCGATTCTTCGATAAAGACGCCATAGGAAGCGCCGCGCGACAGCGCTTCGAGGCCGAGAGCGCCGGTGCCGGCGAAAAGGTCGAGCACACGCGCGCCGTCGAGCTTGTCGGCAAAGCGGTGCGCCAACACGTTGAAGACGGCCTCGCGGGCGCGGTCGGTCGTCGGGCGGATGGCATGGTCGCGCGGCGTCGCCAGCGGACGCCCGCGAAATTGGCCGCCGACGATTCTCATTTATGCCCGGGTCTCATTTAAGGCCGGATCTCATTTAAGTCCCGGCATCATCTGGTCCTCGGGCCCTTGGGACCGTTGCGTGGCCGCTCGCCGCCCCGACCGCCATCCGGACGCTCGCCACCCGGCTTGCCGAACGGCTTGGCTCCGCCCGGCTTGCCATCGGACGGCTTGCCATAGGACGGCTTGAACGACGCCTTGCGCGCCTTGGCCTCGGCCGCCTTGGCGGCATCGGCTTCCGCCCTGCCCTTGCCGATCGGACGCGCGCCCGGCGCCATCCAGACATTAGCCTTGCGCTGGCCCGGCGGATCGATCGGCCGCTGCTCGCGCTCGGGCTTCTTGCCGCCGCGCGGTTTGTCACCAAAGGCGCCGCGCGGCTTGTCGCCGAAGCCTCCACGGGGCTTGTCGCCAAAATCGCCGCGCGGCTTTTCGCGAAACTCGCTGCGCGGCTTGTCCGAAAACTCGCTGCGCTCGGGTCTCGGGCCGCGTTCGCCAAAGCTCTTTTCCGGCCTCGCGCCCCTTTCGGGACTGGTCGACAGCTTGCCGAGCGCTTCGTCGCGGCTGCCTTCGCGGCGCTTGCGGTTCTTGATAAGACCGCCCTCGCCGATCGGCCGATGGTCACCCTCGCGGGTGACTTTCGGCCGTTCCGGCTCCGCGTCACGCTCTCGCCGCACCGGCTGGTTGGAAAACGGCTTGATGATCTCGGCGTCGAAATTGGCGCCGGATTCCTCGACCAGTCGCTCGCCGAGCTGGTCGCGCAAGACGCGGCCCTTGATCTCCAGCACATGGCCTTCGGCGAGATCGTCGAGCTGGAACGGTCCGTAGGAGATGCGGATCAGCCGCGTCACGTCGAGGCCGAGCGATCCAAGGATGTTCTTCACTTCGCGGTTCTTGCCTTCGCGCAGGCCGATCGTCAGCCACGCGTTGGTGCCTTGTTCACGATCGAGCGTCGCTTCGATGGCGCCGTAGAAGACGCCGTCGACGGCAATGCCTTCACGCAGGCCTGCGAGCATGCTTTCCTCGACCTTGCCATGAACGCGCACGCGGTAACGGCGCAGCCAGCCAGTGGCAGGCAGTTCGAGCACGCGCGACAGACCGCCATCGTTGGTGAGCAGCAGCAGGCCTTCGGTGTTGATGTCGAGGCGGCCGATGGTCATCAGCCGTGGCAATTCGGCCGGCAGCACGTCGAACACGGTCTTGCGGCCCTCGGGGTCGCGGTTGGTGGTAACGACGCCGGCAGGCTTGTGAAACAGGAACAGGCGGGTGCGCTCGATCGGCGGGATCTCCATGCCGTCGAGATGGATGATGTCGCCCGGCATGACGTTGAAGGCCGGCGAGGTCAAAGCCCGGTTGTTGACCTTGACACGGCCCGCCGCGATCAGGTCTTCGGCGTCGCGGCGCGACGCCAGGCCGGCGCGGGCCAACCGCTTGGCGATACGCTCGCCGGCTTCTTCCGCATCTGCCGGACGCGGGCGCGGCTTGAAGGCGCCGCCAGATGCTTGCGGCCGGTCACCACCGAAATCGCGCTTGGGGCGATCGCTGAAGTCACGCTTGGGACGATCTCCGGCGTCGCGCTGCGGGCGATCGCCAAAATCGCGCTTTGGCCGGTCAAAACGCTTTTCGCCCTCGGCGGAAGCAGGCCGATCGCCACGCGGTGCGTAGGGCTTGCGAGGCCCTTCACGCTTTTCGAAAGGCTTGCCTTCGGGACGCGGCCCCTTGCTGAACGGCCGATCGCCGCCCTTGAAATCGCGCTTTGGCCGCTCGCCATCGGCCGCAACCGGCCGATCGCCGCGCGGTGCATAAGGCTTGCGCGGCCCCTCGCGCTTTTCATACGGCTTGCGTTCACCCTCGGCCGCCATAGGGCGATCCCCACGCGGCGCATAGGGTTTGCGCGGCCCTTCGCGCTTTTCATACGGCTTGCGCTCGCCTTCGGCTGCCATCGGCCGGTCACCGCGTGGTGCATATGGCTTGCGCGGTCCCTCGCGCTTTTCGAAAGGCTTGCCTTCGGGACGAGGACCCTTGCTGAATGGCCGGTCGCCACTTTTGAAATCGCGCTTGGGCCGCTCGCCCTCAGCCGCTGCCGGCCGGGCGCCGCGCGGCGAATAGGGTTTCTTGGCCCCGAAGGAGGGTTTGCCGCTTTTGCCGGCGGCGCCATCGCGGCGCGGCCCCGCGGCTCCAGGGCCGCTTTTGCCCGGGCCTTTGTGGCGCGGAGATTTCTTGTCGTTGTCGTCCATGTGGCCTTTGCCTTGTTGCGCTGCTACAGCGTGGCGCATCCTTTCGGGCGCGCAAAGGACGCTATAGCACTTTGATTTGGCGCATGATCATTTCCGAAAATCTGTTCCGATATTCGGGTTGACGCGCTCCATAACAGGATCACCGCCAAGTGGCGAGGAGATAATCGGAATGGAAACCGCGTGAAGCGGCCGGATTTCATGGCGCTGGCGCTGAAAGAGGCGCAAGCCGCCGCCTTGCGCGGAGAAGTTCCGGTTGGCGCCGTCATCGCCAGCGGCGACACGGTGGTGGCATCCGCCGGTAACCGCACCCGCGAACTTGCCGATCCGACGGCGCATGCCGAAATGCTGGCCATCCGCGCGGCCTGCCAAACGCTCTCCAGCGAGCGGCTGACCGGTCACGACCTCTATGTGACGCTGGAACCCTGCGCCATGTGCGCAGGCGCCATTTCCTTCGCCAGGCTGCGCCGGCTCTATTTCGGCGCGGCCGACGAGAAGGGCGGCGCGGTGGTCAACGGCGTGCGCTTCTTCGCTTCGCCGACCTGCCACCATACGCCCGACATCTATCCGGGCATGGCCGAGGCCGACGCGGCGCTGCTGCTCAGGGAATTCTTTCGGGAAAGACGCGAAACGTAGAGCCTTCAGCTACCGAAGGCGACGGTTCCTACCAGGAGGGCAGCCAGTCGAAGAGCCCGCCGCTCTTGCCCTTGGCGGCCGCTTCCTTCTTGAGGCGGCGTTCCTTCTTGTATTCATCCTCGCCGAGTTCGCCCTGCGGCGCCGTGTCGGAGGCAGCCCGATAGGCCAGAGGCGGCTCGCTCAGATATCTGCGAGTGTTGGGATCGCCCTGCTTTTGCTCTGCGGTGCGGCGCTGGATCTCGGCGGCGCGGCCCTTGTCTGAATCCTTCGGCGACCAGGCCGGCGGGTGGCTTGAGCCCGAATCCGCCAGCGCCTTCTTCACGGAAGCCGGATCGGTCTGCACGTCGTCGACGATCCCCGACTGATAGGACGGGTCGTCCTGGTGGGCAGTGGCGTCGGCACGCAGGCGGGCGCGGCGCTGCTCGGGCGATTCGGGCCAATCGGTGCTCGCCGTTTCGATGCTTTCCTGAGGCGGCGGCAGCACTTCCTTCTGCCCCGGCGCCGGCTTTACCAGCTCCGGACGCGGCCTGTAGTCGATCTGTTCCTTGTGCTTGGGCGTGATGGCGAAGGCGCCGGAAAGGTCGCCGGCAAGCTGCTCGCCAGCCGTCTTGTCGGTGCCGTAGGTCGGCGAACCCATGCAGCCGGACAGAGCGAGGCCGGACGCGACAAGCGGCGCCAGCAGCGCAACGCGCACGGAAGTTCTGTCGATCATGCCAAAAAGTCCCACTCTAGACAGCCTCTCGATCGTCACCGGCCAAAGGCCCCGGTCCCCATCGTCCACGCTCTTGCGACGGAATTCCGGCGACAATTTGTCTTCCGGAGTTTCGCGTGTTTATCTCAACCACTCGTTAAGGGCAACGCGCGGGCGCTTTTCACCCGCCCGCCGTGGCATTTGTGCACCGGCTTTGAGCACTCACAAACGTCCCAGAGCCTTGAGTTCATGCAGCACGGCGGCATCGCGGGCAGACACGTCGGGGAATTCCACGTCCTGCCCGACATCGGCGGTATAGCGCCACGAACGCGCGCATTTGACCAAGCCGCGGTCCTCGGCCTTTTCGACCACCACCGCGACACCTTTGACATCGTCGAGCGCAAAGGCGCCTTCCGGCGCCTTACCGTGGGCGATGACGAGATCGCTGGTGATCGCCATTTCGGCCATGTCGACATCGGCGATCGCGGCTTCAAGCGCGGCATCGTCGAGGGCCACGACCGGCACGGCTTCCAGCGAGGCACCGATGACCTTCTGAGCGCGTGCGATCTCGAGCGCGCCGGTGACGACTCGGCGGACCTGCCGCACCTTGCGCCATTTTTCCGCCAGTGCCTCGTTCTTCCAGTCGGACGGAATGTCGGGGAACTGGTCGAGATGCAGGGAGACAGCATCCGGATGACGGTCGAGCCAGGCTTCTTCCGTGGTGAAGGGCAGCATCGGCGCCAGCCATTTCACCAGGCAGTCGAAGAGGTGGCGCACCACTTGCACCGAGGCCTTGCGCTTCACGCTGGCGGGTCCCTCGCAATAGAGCGCGTCCTTCCTGATGTCGAAATAGAAGGCCGACAGCTCGACCACCATGAAGTCGAGCAAAGTGCGGGTGATGCGTTTGAACTCGAACGCGTCGTAGCCCGAGCGCACGACCTCATCGAGCTCGGCCAGCCGATGCAGCATCAGCCGCTCCAGTTCCGGCATCTTGTCCAGCGGCACCTCCTCGCCATCGTCATGGGCGAGCGTGCCCAGCATCCAGCGGATGGTGTTGCGGAGCTTGCGGTAGGCATCGATGTTGGTCTGCAGCACGTTCTTGCCGAGACGCTGGTCTTCCCAATAGTCGGTCGTCACCACCCACAGACGCAGAATGTCGGCGCCGGACTGCTTGATGACGTCTTGCGGCACGACGGTGTTGCCGAGCGATTTCGACATCTTTCGCCCCTCCTCATCCATGGTGAAGCCATGGGTGACGACGGTGTCGTAAGGTGCCCTGCCCCTGGTGCCGCAGCTTTCGAGCAGCGAGGAGTGGAACCAGCCGCGATGCTGGTCGGAGCCTTCGAGATAGACGTCGGCCGGCCATTTGAGGTCCGGACGGTCTTCCAGCGTGAAAACATGCGTCGAGCCCGAATCGAACCAGACGTCAAGGATGTCCATCACCTGCTTCCATTTGGAGGCCTCGTGATTGCCGAGGAAACGCTCCTTGGCGCCGGCAGCGAACCAGGCGTCGGCGCCTTCCCTCTCGAATGCGTCCATGATGCGCTGGTTGACGGCTTCGTCCTTCAGCACATTGCCGTCCTCGTCGGCAAAGACGGCGATCGGCACGCCCCAGGCGCGCTGGCGCGACAAGACCCAATCCGGGCGTTCCTCGATCATGGCGCGGATACGGTTCTGGCCGGCCGCCGGCACGAAGCGTGTGTCGTCGATCGCCTTCAGCGCACGGCTGCGCAGCGTCGTGCCGTCGCCGAGGTCCTTGTCCATATAGACGAACCATTGCGGCGTGTTGCGGAAGATGATCGGCTTCTTCGACCGCCATGAATGCGGATAGGAATGCTTCAGCCGGCCGCGCGCAAACAGCGCGTTGCGCTTGATCAGTTCGTCGATAACCGCCTGGTTGGCATTGCCCTTCTTGCCGTTGTCGTCGATGACGCGCGCGGCGCCACCTTCGCGATCCGGGCCAAAACCCGGCGCGTCCCTGGTGAAGAAGCCGGCATCATCTACAGTGAAGGGGATGGCAGGGTCGATGCCACGTGCGCGCAAATCCGATGCCGCATCCATCCAGGCATCAAAGTCCTCGCGGCCATGGCCGGGCGCGGTGTGGACGAAACCGGTACCGGCATCGTCGGTGACATGGTCCCCGGCAAGCATGGGTACGGCGAATTCGTAACCACCGCCGAGACCTTTGAAGGGATGTGAAAGTGTAAGGCTTCCAAGCTCTTCGACCGAAACGCTGCGAAGCCGATTCAAGGTGACCTTGGCCTTGGCCGAGGAGTCTTCGGCAAGCGCATCTGCAAAGATCAGCTTCTCACCGGGCTGTGGACCGAACGAATTTTCGGCTGCGGTAACTTCATAAAGGCCGTAGCCGATCCGTGACGAATAGTTGACGGCACGGTTGCCGGGGATCGTCCACGGGGTTGTCGTCCAGATGACGACGTGGGCCTCCAGCAAATCCTGGAGCGCCTTCTTCCAACCATCGCCAGGGCCGTCGACGAAAGGACCCGAGCCGGTGTAGCGATCCGGGTCGACGGGAAATTTCACCCAGATCGTGTCGGACTCATAGTCCTGGTATTCGATCTCGGCCTCGGCCAGTGCGGTGCGCTCGACCACGCTCCACATCACCGGCTTGGAGCCGCGATAGAGCTGACCGGACATGGCGAACTTCAACAACTCCCCGGCGATGCGCGACTCCGAGTGGAAAGCCATCGTCGTATAGGGGTTCTTGAAATCGCCGACGACGCCGAGCCGCTGGAACTCGCCGCCCTGCACCGTGATCCAGTTCGCGGCGAAGTCGCGGCATTCCTTGCGGAACTCGTTGACCGGCACCTCGTCCTTGTTCTTGCCCTTGGCGCGGTACTGTTCCTCGATCTTCCATTCGATCGGCAGGCCGTGGCAGTCCCAGCCGGGCACGTAATTGGAGTCATAGCCGCGCATCTGGAACGAACGGGTGATGACGTCCTTGAGGATCTTGTTCAGCGCGTGGCCGATATGGATGTTGCCATTGGCGTAGGGTGGGCCGTCATGCAGCACGTATTTTTCGCGGCCGGCGGCCGCCTCGCGCAGCTTGGCGTAAAGGTCCATATCCTGCCAGCGCTTGACCAGCAGCGGCTCTTTTTCAGGCAAGCCGGCGCGCATCGGGAAATCCGTCTGCGGCAGATAAAGCGTCTTGGAATAGTCGATCGTTTCAACAGTGTCGGTCATTGGTCTGCCATATGCATTGCCCGGCGGGCGTAAAAGCTCGGGCGTGAACTATCATGATTGGAAAAGCGCGAGGGGGCGCGCAAAACTCCCGGCGGCTCCGGCGGCGCTCAGGCCGCCCGGAACACCGGGCCTGTAATTCGTATCGTCAGCGCGCGAAGGCGTGAAAAGCTCGTCATTGCCGGGCTTTTAGCCGAGAAAGCTGCAGGAATAAAGCGTCTCTTGTTCGATTCACTTACATCGCGAAGTCGAAGCGATAGGTGGTCGAGACGCCGACCGTGAACTGGTTACGGTCGCCGCGCTCCTTGACCAGGCTGGAATCGGCGGCCGGGCCCATCAGGCGCGCATATTCGCCGAACAGGCTGGCGGTCATCGGATCGGTCACCTTCCAGGTGATGGCGCCACCAAGGCCGGTCGATTTCAGGCCGCCGCCAGGATGGTATTCGCTCAGGCCCGAGGCCGCAGCCTCCTTGGCGTTGACACCATAATAAGAGTCGAAATAGCCCGACGAGGCAAAGGACACGCGTGGTCCGCCCGAAATTCTGACAGTCGGCGTCACGTCGTAGAAAGCATCGGCGGCGATGTCGGCGACAAAGCCATCATGGGCACGAATGCCATGGCGCAGTTCGGCGCGGGCGCGCAGCCAGTCCGTCGGATAGATTTCGAAGAAGCCGCCGACCTCACCGCCCCAGCGCACCGGGTCGAGGCCCTTGAGCTCATCCTTGCTGTCGCGGGAAAACAGGAATTTTCCGGTCAGGCCGGCGCGGACGCCGCCATCGTCGACCAGCGCCAGCGAGATGTTGTCGTTGCGCGAGCTAAAGCGCGCGGCCGGGCCGGCCTTGCCCAGCGAGATGATCGGCGATGCGCTGAGCAGATAGCTGTTGGAGCCCTCGAATTTCGGCGCGACCATGCCGGTGGCGCCAAGCGTCAGATACCAGTCGCCCGAGAGCCAGCCGGAAGTACCCTCGCCCGCATTTGCCACAGTGGGCGCACCCAGCATGATCGCCGCCACAACCGCAGACATTTTCCTGACCGGACTCATGGTCACTCCACTAACACAACACAGCCGCGCCCTGCCCCAGCTTTGACGGCCGTTTGGTAAAATTTGATTTAAATCCGAGACAGAGATCGCGGCTTGCCCATTCGGAGCTGCCCGGCATCGCTGGACGGGTGCCGACGCCGGGATTAACCTCAGCGACGACGACAAGCCAGGCGATCTTTGATGCAAGTGACTTTGAGGAGATGCAGCAATGACCCTGCACGGTGATACCCTGAAAGATGCGATCGGCCGGACACGGGACAAATGGGGGTGGTTCGTCGCGCTCGGCGTGCTGCTGCTCATCTTCGGCGGCATTGCCTTCGGCAATCTGTTCATCGCCACCGTCGCCTCGGTCTATGTCGTGGGCTGGTTGATGCTGATGGCCGGCATCATCGAGATCGTGCATGCCTTCGGCGTGAAGACCTGGAGTCGCTTCTTCTATTGGCTGCTCAGCGGTCTACTTTATGCCGTTGCCGGTTTCTTTGCCTTCGACAATCCGCTGCTGGCCTCGACGGTGCTGACCTTGCTGCTGGCGGTGGCGCTGGTCGCTTCAGGCGCGCTCAGGGCCTGGGTCGGCTATAGCCACCGACCGGAAAAGGGCTGGGGCTGGGTCGTCGCGGCGGGCCTGATCAGCGTGCTGGCGGGGCTGACCATCGCCATGGGCTGGCCGGTCAACAGCCTGTGGGTGCTCGGCCTGTTCCTGGCCATCGACCTGATCTTCCAGGGCTGGAGCTTCATCGCTCTCGGACTGGCGTTGAAGAAGTAGGGGCTTGAAGAGGTAAGCGGCCGGAAGGCTCAAAAAGCGATGGCGCCGTCCAGATCCGAAAGCGGCCTGACGCCGGCCAGCAGCGCGCGCGCCTCCGCCTCGTCGCGCTTCATTTGTGCCATCAGCCCATCGAGCCCATCGAACTTCACCTCGGGACGCAAAAAGCCGAAGAACGATACGTCGCAGATCTCGCCATAGAGATCGCCGGCAAAGTCGAAGACGAAGGTTTCGAGCAGCGGCGCGCCATTGTCGTCGACAGTCGGGCGACGCCCGAAGCTGGCGACACCATCATGCAGCGTGCCGTCGGCGCGGCGAAAGCGGACGGCATAAATCCCTTCCTTCAGAGTTGTTTCCGGCGAAAGCCTCATGTTGGCTGTCGGGAAGCCGAGCGTGCGGCCGAGCTGCTGGCCGCCGATCACTTCGCTTTCGACGGTGAAGCGGTAGCCGAGCAGGCCTGCGGCCTCGGCGACCTCTCCCTCGCAGAGCAGCTCGCGGATACGGCTCGACGACACCACCTCGGCGCCCTCGTCGCGAAAGGCGTCGACCAGGGTGACGCCGAAACCATGGCGCTCGCCTGCCGCCATCAGAAACGCAGGACCGCCCTGCCGGTCCTTGCCGAAGTGAAAATCGAAGCCGGTGACGGCATGGGTGATGCCGAGGTTCGTCTCCAGCACATCGGTCACGAAAGCCTCGGCCGACAGGCCGGCAAAGGCGCGCGTGAACGGCTGTTCGACGAGTGCGGCAAAGCCCAGATGCGACAGCAGCCGCGCCTTCATCGGCGGCGGCGTCAAAACGAACAGCGGCATATCGGGCCTGAACACCTTGCGCGGATGCGGCTCGAAGCTCAGCACTAGCGCCGGCACGCCGCGCCGCCCGGCTTCGGCAAGCGCGCGATCGAGCACCGCCTGGTGGCCGCTATGGACGCCGTCGAAATTGCCGATCGCCACCACGCCGCCGCGCAAATGCGGCGGCAGCGGCGCGGATGCTGAAATGTGTTCGAAAGCTGCGCTCATGCAGCAACCCTACCGCAGTCTCGGAATGACGGCGACCGGCCGGTAGCCGTGCATTTGCAGAAAGGCTGCAAGCCTGGCAGGGTCCGGCTGCATGGCATCGCCGTAGTCGCGCGCGTGAATGCCGCCCGACACGTAAAGCACGTCGATGCCGTTGTCGGCGGCGCCCTTGACGTCGGTCATCATGCCGTCGCCGATGGCCAGCACCTCGGAGCGCTCGACGTCGCGGCCGAGAAGCACGGCAACCTCCCGCAGCGCCACGTCATAGACCGGCGCATAGGGTTTTCCGGCGATCAGCGTGCGGCCGCCAAGCTGGGCATAGTCGCGCGCCAAGGCGCCGGCGCACCAGATCATGCGCTCGCCGCGTTCGACCACGATGTCGGGATTGGCGCAGATGAAAGGCAAGTTCCTGGCGCGCAGTCGGCGCAGCAGATCGGCGTAATCCTCAGGCGTTTCCACCTCGTCGTCGAACAGCCCGGTGCAGACCACGCCGGAAGCCTCGAACTCCTCGACGAGCTCGACGTCGAGACCGTCATAGAGGGTGAAGTCGCGGTCGGCGCCGATATGGAAGACTGTTCGCGGGCCTTCGGCGATAAGGTCTCGGGTCACATCGCCCGAGGTGACCACGCGATCGTAGGCGGCAGCGGGAACGCCGATCGCATTCATCTGCGCCACCACATCGGCATTGCGGCGCGGCGAATTGGTGATCAGGACGACCGGGACCTTCGCCGCACGCGCGGCGGCGAGCGCTTCGGCAGCCGCCGGAAAATGCCATTCGCCATTGTGGATCACCCCCCAGACATCGCACAGGATGGCCGAGTAGGCGCCCGACAAATCCGCGAGCGAGCCGATGATCTCAGGCGAATCCGCCATGCCGTTTTCCTGCTGTGACGATCATTGCGAGAGCTGCAGCGACGGTCCGCCGCAACCGGCCCCGCATTAACCGAAGCGTTTCATCCTGTCACCAGCTTTTCGGCACTTGCGAGGCTGTTGCGCAACGGGCTGATCGAAGGTTGCAACAGGCAGGAACCACCCTTCTCCGAGCTTCGGTCGATCGAAACAATGTCGCACCGCTGATCACCAGGGCCGAGTGGTTAACGAGCCTTGAAAAGATGGGCCGATGTTGAATGTATTTCAGCAACCTGAAATTTAACGATTTTGTGGGCATCTTCGGACCGATATTGGGTCCTGGCAGGGGTGCTGAAGGCATGATCCGCAGATTTCTGAACGACAGACGCGGCAACTATGCCTTGATGACAGTGATCACCATGGTGCCCTTGATGGGCGCGCTGGCGCTTGCAATCGACTACACCGATCTCCTGCGCCAGAAGCAGAACATGCTGAACGCGCTGGATGCCGCCGGGATTGCCACGGCACAGCAGATCGTCACCGGGGCGACCGACACGGCAGTCAAGGCCTATGCGAAGGATTTCTTCGAAGCCAATCTCGGAAAGGTCAGCTCGGCCAATACGGCCCTGACGGTGACGCTGCCCAACAACAACGCAGGTGGCGGCACGCTGAAGCTGTGCGCCAGTTTGACGTTCCACCCCTATTTCCTGCCGGTGGCGGCCATGCTGATCGGAAGAACGTCCACCGATGCCAAAACCTCCGCGTGCTCCGAGATCCGCCTCAAGAACACGCTGGAAGTGTCTCTCGTGCTCGACAATTCCGGCTCCATGAGCATCAACGGCTCCGGCACCGGCCAGCCGCGAATAGATTTGCTCAAAAAGGCCGCTACCGAGCTTGTCAATACGATGGCGCTCCAGGCCGCACAAATGAGGCAGGTCACCAGGCCGGTGCAGTTCTCGCTGGTCCCGTTTTCCGCCTCGGTCAATGTTGGCCCAGCCAACAAGGACGCAACCTGGATGGATACGACCGGCATTTCGCCAATCCATCACGAGAACTTTGATTGGCAGTTCATGTACAAGAACGCGTCGTCTGGTTATGACTCGAATAAATACATTGAAAAGGTCGGCAGTGCTTACTGGAAGCGCGGCAGTGGCTGGGGCACCGGGCAATACGGCCAAAATACCACGGCGACGCGGTTCAGTCTCTTTGCAAACGACATGAAGGCCACGACCTGTACGAAAAAGAACTCGAACGGCAGTTGCAAGACCTCTGTGACCGCCCAATACGAAGCCTGGAAGGGCTGCGTGGAGGCGAGGCCGTATCCCTATAATGACGACGACACGTCGCCGACCACTGGCACGCCCGCCACCATGTTCGTGCCGATGTTCGCGCCGGACGAAGCTGGCAATTTCTGGACCGACACCACTCGCACCAGCACATCGACCTGGGGTTACGCCAACAATTGGTGGATCGATTATTCCGACACGCTGACTGTCACCAAACGCCAGGCGGATATGCGAAAGTATTTTCTGACAAAGCCCTGGGACGCATCGAGTACTGCGGCCGATGATGGGCCCAATTCGGCATGCACGACCGCCGCGATCACGCCGTTGCAGGACATAACCACCACCGACGGCAAGAAAATCCTGACGGATGCCATCAATGCCATGGCCCCGACGGGCAACACCAACGTGCCGGAAGGGCTGGCCTGGGGCTGGCGGACGGTGTCGAGCAACGAGCCATTCACAGAAGGCCGGCCGAACACTGAAAGGGGCAACGACAAAGTCGTCATCGTGCTGACCGACGGCGCCAACACCTACAGCATCGGCCCCACAAACGACATGACCAGCAGCTATGCTAAGGACGGATCGACCTACGCCGCCTATGGTTATACCGGCCCGAAAACGGGGGAAACCGCGACCCGCCTTTTCGTCAACACGACCGTCCCCAAGACAACTTATACGGCGGCCAACTACACAACCGCGCTTGACCAGCAGATGCAAACGCTTTGCACCAATGCGAAGAATTCGAACATTCTCTTGATGACGGTCTCGCTTGACCTGGTTACCACCAAGCCGGCGGAAAAGACCGCCATAGACGCGCTCAAGAAATGCTCCTCGGATTCGCGCTTCCGCAAGGATCCGACCGACCCGAGCAAACCGGCGAAGCTGTATTGGAACGCGACCGGCGCCACCTTGTCGCAAAGTTTCAAGGAAATCGCCGACGAACTGTCGAACCTGCGCATCGTCAGCTGATCGGCGCGATCTTTCGAACACGGCGCTCCGCCTCGGCGGGGCGTTTTGTTGCGGCGTTGCTCACGTGTCCGTGCATTTGGTTAGCGCCTGGTGAAGCGCTATCCGCGCAATCGAGCAGTTTCCCAAACCCATCCTTCAACGTTTTGTGAAACTGTGGCGGCATTGAAGAATCCGCAGGCGGGGCCGCTTACATCACATGCGTGAACTCTGGCGCACATTCCGGCGTGACTTCTGGCGTGACCGCCGCGGCAATTACGCTCTGATGACCGTTGTGGCGATGGTGCCACTGATGGGCGGAGTGGCAATGGCTGTCGACTACACCGGCGTGGTCAGCGAGAAGCAGAGGGTGGTCAACGCGCTCGACGCCGCCAACTTCGCCACAGCGCGCCGGCTGGTGGAAGGCGCCACCGACGACCAGTTGCGGGCCTATGCGCTCGACTTCTTCAAGGCAAACCTCAACGACGTCAATCCCGCCGATACGACGCTCAGCGTTACGCTGCCCAGCAGCACGACCGGCGGCGGCATCGTCAAGCTGTGCGCCAGCCTGGTCTACAAGCCCTATTTTCTGCCGGCAGCGGCGATGCTGATCGGCAGGACGTCGGAAAACGTCACGTACTCCGTGTGTTCGCAAGTCCGGCTGAAGAACACGCTGGAAGTGGCCATGGTGCTCGACAATTCGGGGTCGATGTCGAACACGGGCACGGGTGCCGGACAAAAGCGCATCGACCTTCTCAAGCAAGCCGCCAAGCAGCTCGTCGACACGCTTGCCTTGCAGGCCGCGATGATCAAGCAGATCGACAAGCCGGTCCAGTTCAGCCTTGTGCCGTTCGCCGCCTCGGTCAATGTCGGCGCCAGCAACGACAACGCGTCATGGATCGACGCCTACGGGCTGTCGCCCATCCACAACGAGAATTTCGCCTGGTCGACGCTTAACGCAGCCGACAAATATGCCCAGAAGATCGGCGGCATCTGGTACAAGAAAGGCACTGGCTGGGGTGAGCAGGAGGGGCAGATGCTGACCCGCTTCTCGCTCTACCGCGACATGAAGGTGGTCACCAGCCACGAGCGCATCGTCGGCAGCAAACGCGTGGTCTGCGACAAATATCGTGCCAATCATACATGCTCGGACAGCCACAACGAATACGACTACAACGACACATACGGACCGTTCGCCAGCTGGCAGGGCTGCGTCGAGGTCCGTCCCTACCCCTATAATGTCACCGACGCGCCGGCCTCCGGCGGACCGAACAACACCGGCACCGGCGTCGGCGATCCCGCGACCATGTTCGTGCCGATGTTCGCGCCGGACGAGCCGGGCAATCATTGGTACATAACGCAGGACCCCGACGAGGTGGCCCCCAAGACCTATGGCGCGGCCAACAGCTGGTGGAACGACGATCCGGCGAGCACCACCGGCAAGACTAGGCAGTCCAACATGGCCAAGTATTTCCAGCCACGGCCGATGAACGCGCCGGTGCTGGGGACGGGTGCCGGTCCGAATTACAGCTGCACCACCACGCCGATCACACCGCTGACCGACGTCGCCAACGCCGCCGGGCTGACCAAGATCAAGGCTGCGATCGACCTGATGGCGCCCAACGGCAACACCAATGTGCCGGAAGGCATGGCCTGGGGCTGGCGCACCGTCTCCAGCACGGAGCCTTTCACAGGAGGACGTCCTGAGACGGAACGAGGCAATGACAAGGTGGTCATCGTGCTCACCGACGGCGAGAACACCTATTCGACGGTGAGTTCCGACCCCGCCGGCAACAAGTCGACCTATGCCGGTTATGGCTATACCGGCGTCGGCTACAACGGCACTGCGGTCACCCGCCTGTTCGGCGGCACGTCGAGCGCCATCGGCCAGCTCAACTATTCGTCGAGCAACTACACCGCCGCGCTCAACGAGCAGATGGCGACGCTGTGCAACAACGCCAAGGCGGCCAACATCATGGTGATGACGGTGGCGCTCGACATGTCGACGACCGACGCCGGCGACAAGAGCGCGATGGAGGCACTGAAGACGTGCTCGTCGGACTCTCGCTTCCGCAAGGATCCGACCGACCCGAGCAAGCCTGCAAAACTGTTCTGGAACGCGACCGGCGCCACGCTGTCCGACAATTTCAAGGAAATCGCCAACGAGCTCTCGAACCTGCGCGTGGTGAGCTGAGGGTTGAAGCTGCTGATCTTCCCCACCTTGCGGGGGAAATTGGCGGCTTCGCCGCTTTCGCCAATTTTCGACGCTGGGGCAAAGTCTCCGGCCATCATGCTCTTGCGGTGAGTCAAAACGCGTGGTGGGTATCGTCACCGCTTCCCGGAGATTGCCCCGTGCCCGAAACCGCCAACCATCTCGCCTTCGCGCTGGTCTGCCTGGGCATGGTGCTGACGCCCGGGCCAAACATGATCTACCTGATCTCGCGCTCGCTGTCGCAAGGCCCCAAGGCCGGGCTGATCTCGCTCGGCGGCGTGGCGGTCGGCTTTCTGTTCTATGTCGTGTCGGCTGCGCTGGGCATCACCGCGCTGCTGCTTGCCGTGCCGTTTGCCTATGACGCACTGCGCATTGCCGGCGCGCTCTATCTGCTATGGCTCGCCTGGCAAGCGGTGCGGCCCGGCGGGCGCTCACCATTCCAGGTGCGCGAACTGCCGAAGGACAGGCCCCGCAAGCTGTTCGCCATGGGTCTAATGACCAATCTCCTCAATCCCAAGGTGGCGGTGCTTTATCTGTCGCTGCTGCCGCAGTTCATCTCGCTGGGCAACGGCCATGTGCTGTCGCAGCTTCTGGTGCTCGGCGCCACGCAGATCTCGATCAGCCTGACCGCCAATGCCATCATCGCGGTAACGGCCGGTTCGATCGCCACCTTTCTTGCCGGACGGCCGCTATGGATGGTCATCCAGCGCTGGATGATGGGCACGGTGCTTGCCGCGCTGGCGCTTAAAATGGCGACCGACGCGCAACGCTGATCGGACGCAACGCGCCGAGACTACATCGGCCGCCAACCTTCCCATTCGAATCGGCCGGCCGAACCTGCACGGAGGCCCGCGATTGAGATTTTCGCGGCCCTGCCCGGCAAAAGCCATGATCGCCGCTAAGTCAGGCAGGCATGACAATGATCTGCACCACCAATCACCCGCTCGCGCAAACCCGCTCTGGCGCAGCAAGTCCAAAACCAAACAGGCGCCTACTGCTGATCGGCCTTGCAGCCATGGCCGGCCTCGCTGCTTGCAGCACGGTCTCGGTGCCGACCGGCGAAGGCGCCGGTGTCTCGTCCTCCGCCACCGCGACGCTGGCCGGCATCCGAGCTTCGGCCGGACTGCCGGCGCTGGTGCCGGACGCCCAGCTCGAGCAGGCCGCTCGGCAGCAGGCCGGCTATATGGCCTCACGCGAACGCATGAGCCACACGACTGGCTGGGGAAAGGATTTCGCGTCGCGGATGAAGGACAATGGCGTGCGGGGCGCCGCCGCCGAGAACATCGCGGAGGGCCGCTTCGACCAGCAGAAACTGTTCGACATCTGGATGCATTCGGCCGGCCACCGCCGCAACATGCTCGATCCGGATTTCAGCCGCTTCGGCCTCGCCTATGTACGCGACGGACGCGACAGCGCCATCCGCTACTGGAGCCTGGTGCTCGGAAAATAGCAGCCAGCGGTTACGGCGCGAGCCAGCCGTCAGCCTTTCGCGATCAGCTCGCCGATATCCCCAGCCGACAGGGGTTTGCTGAAATAATTGCCCTGCACCTCGTCACAATTGTTCTTGCGCAGGAAGGCGACCTGGTCTTCCGTTTCGACACCTTCGGCCAGCACCCGAAGGTTCAACTTCTGCCCCAGGGAAATCACGGCGCCAGTGACCGCCTGATCGTTCTCGTCGGTCGCGAGATCGTTGATGAAGGACTTGTCGATCTTCAGCCGCGCCACCGGAAACGTCTTGAGGGCGCTGAGACTGGAATAGCCTGTTCCGAAATCGTCGATCGATATCTGCACGCCGAGCTTTTGCAGTCCGTTCATCGTTGCGACCGCCAGCTCGAAATCCTGCATGATCAGGCTTTCCGTCACTTCGAGCTCGAGATACCTCGCCTCCAGGCCGCTTTCCTTCAACGCGTTGACGACGCGGTCGATCAGGTTCTTCTCCCGGAACTGCCGCGCCGACACGTTGACGCAGACGGTTACGGGCGACAGACCGGCGCGCTGCCAGGCTTTGTTCTGCCGGCAGGCTTCGTGCAGGATCCAGTCGCCGAGCGGCACGATCAGCCCGGTCTCCTCGGCGGTCGGGATGAACATCGCCGGCGAAACCAGGCCTCGCGTCGGGTGGTTCCAGCGCACCAGCGCTTCGACGGCGAAAACCTGCCCCGATCGCAGATCCACCTGTGGCTGATAGTGCAGAGCGAATTCCGACCGGGCGAGCGCGTTTCGCAATTCCTCCTGAAGCAGGAATTTTTCATGTGCCGTTGAGTTGAACTCCGGGGCATAGAACTGGAAATTGTCGCGGCCGAATTCCTTGGCGCGATACATGGCGGCGTCGGCATTGGCCAACAGCGTATCCGGGCTGGTCCCGTCCTTCGGGTAATTTGCGATGCCGATGCTGGCCGTCGTTCTCAGCCGATGCTCTCCGACAAGAACCGGTTCCGCGATCGCATCCCTGATCGTCTGCAGGGTTTCCGAGACCACATCGACATTGGTGGTTTGGTCGAACAGGACGATGACAAATTCGTCGCCGCCAAGCCGCACGACGGTGTCGGTGGCCTTCACGCATCCAACCAAACGGCTGGCGACGGTCTTGAGGAGTTCGTCGCCGGCATTGTGGCCAAGCGTATCGTTCACCAGTTTGAAATTGTCGAGATCGATGAACACCACCGTCATCCAGCGATTGTATCGCTGCGCGTAGAGGACCGCCTGGGAAAGCCGATCCTCCAGCAAAGCGCGATTGGGCAGCCCGGTCAACGCATCATGGTTGGCCATGAAGTGGATCTGGTCTTCCGCCAGTTTGCGCTCGATCGCGATGCCGGCAATGTGTGTGGTGAATTCGATCAGGCGGGTCTCGGCATGGGTGGGCTCGCGCACGGTCATCGAATACATGGCAAAGGCGCCCAACACGACGCCCCGATGCGACAGGATCGGGGTGGACCAGCACGAACGATAGCCATGGGGTGCCGCCAGTTCGCGGTAATCGTCCCAAAGCGGATCCTGCAGAATATCGGTAACAATGACCGGTTCCCGCCGGTAGATGGCGGTTCCGCAGGATCCCACCTTGGGACCGATGGCCGCCCCATCGATGGCGCTCGTATAGGCTTTCGCCAGGCCCGGCGCCGCACCGTGACGCAAATGAATGCCGTCCTTGTCGAGCAGCAGGACGGAACCGAATATCCCCTCCAACTGAGCCTCGACGAAGCGCATGAGGCGGTCGAGCACGTCCTCCAGCGGCGCGCTCGTGGCAATCATTTCGAGGATCTGCGCCTGCCCGCTGCGAAGGACATCCGCCTGTTTGCGTGCGGTGATGTCGTGGGCGATGCCAACCAGGCCGAAGATTTCATTTTGGCGATTGCGCAACGGCACCTTCGTCGACGAAAGCCATTTGCCGTTCCCCGACGCATCGACGACAAACTCTTCCGCGTCGATCATCGGTTGTCCGCTCTTGAGCAGGCGCTGCTCGACCAGGCGAAATTTCCGCGCAACTTCCGGGGGGTGGAGATCAAAATCGGTCAAACCGATCATGTCGCTGGTCTTGTTGCGGCCACTATCGGTCGCAAGGGCGCTGTTGACCACGACGAAACGGCTTTGCGTATCCTTGACCCAGAGATAATCGGGCACCCAGTCGATCAGCGCCTGCAGCGAAATGCGCTCGTCGACGATCTGCCGATTGGCGAGGAGTTCAGTGATGTCCTCATGCGTGGCGATCCAACTGCCATCGGGCATGGGCTGGTTACGGATCTGGATTGTGCGACCATCGACAAGTTTGGCGGTCCAGAGCCGCGAAGCCTTGCCCGAATTGATCGAGCGAGCCGTTGCGAGATAGGTGTCGGCGGCCGTCGCCGCCGTGCCGGCGGCGACGCGGCGTTCGACTATTTCGCTCAGTGTCACGCCAGGCCGCAATTCCTCGGGCGCAATGCGGTAGATTTCCGCATAGCGCCGGTTGCTCAGGATCAGCCGTTCATCGGCATCGAAAAAGCAGATGCCTTGCGAAATATTCTCGATCGCAGTCTCGAAGCGCAGGGTCTGCCCTTCGAGACCCGCAATGGTCGTGCGAAGTTCTCCCTCGAGCGTATCGTAGGAAACGTCAGCCAGTCTTGCCAATGCGGCTACGCCCACCGGCCCGCGCGCCCCGACGGATCTTCTGGATGACTTCGTGACCAAACAGACCTCCTCCGGTTTGGCACCTGAAACAAGAAAGGGCCTCTGTCGTGCCAGACGAAAGTCGACTGACAATGTTACAGATGTGCTAATTCAAGATGAACTGTAACGGAATTGGAGGCGTCAGCAACCAGATACCAAAGGTGCAAATGTCATTTCAAATCAACTTCCAACGGCTCATTATCGATATTCTTTTGCACACGCGGGCTTTGACGATCATCCGAGCAACAAATCATCAGGGGCAACCAGCTTGCTGCCAGCGCTACCGGCGCCCGCCTCAATCCATATGCGCGGCAGGAGCGGCCGCGCCGGCCGGAGCGGTCTTCGGCTTGCGCAGCAGGAAGACAAACGGAATGGCAACCAGCGTCATCACCATCAGCAGTTTGAAGTCGTTGACGTAGGAGATCATCATCGCCTGGATGTTGACCATGCGGTCCACCTGCGAAAGTGCCGTCGGATCGCCGCCTGCTGCCGCCGGCGAGGCCGCCCACAAATTGGGGTTGAACGGGTTGATGAAAGCCGACAGTTCGGTGTGATTGACCTGCGTGTTGCGCACCATGAGAACCGTCACCACCGACACACCGATCGACGAACCGAGATTTCGAACCAGGCTGAACAGGGCCGTGGCGTCGGTGCGGAAGCGCACGTCGAGCGTGGCGAAGGCCACCGTGGACAGCGGCACGAACACCATGCCCATGCCCAGGCCCTGGATGACGCCGGAGCTGAGGATCAGCCAATTGTCCATCTGCGGCGTGAAGGAGGACATGGTGTAGAGCGACTGCGCGGTGAGCAGAAAGCCGATGACGACGAGGATGCGGGCGTCGATCCTGCTCATGAGCCGTCCAACGACAAGCATCGAAATCATCGTGCCGACACCGCGCGGCCCCAGGACGACGCCGATGGTGACGGTCGGATAGCCGAAGATGGTCGACAGCATCGGCGGCAGCAGCGACATCGAGGCCAGGATCAGCACGCCCATGACGAAGATGAAGGCCAGGCCGGTGACGAAATTGCGGTCGAGGAAGATCTTGGGGTCGATGAAAGGACGTTCCGCCGTCAGTGTATGGATGATGAAAACCCAGAAGCCGGTGATCGAAAGAGCAAGCTCGATCCAGATTTCGACCGAGGAAAACCAGTCGACCTCGCCGCCGCGGTCGAGCAGCAGCTGCAGTGCGCCGACGCCGAGCGAAATCATGGCGAAACCGAAGAAATCGAAGCTGCGGATCCGCCGGGCAACGACCGGCAAATAGGCTGCCATGCCGAGGAAGGCGATGATGCCGACCGGCAAATTGATGAAGAACACCCAGCGCCAGTTGAAATTCTCGGTCAGCCAACCGCCCAGCGTCGGACCCAGGATCGGCCCCAGCATGATGCCGGCGCCCCAGATGGCCATCGCCTGGCCGTGGCGTTCCCTGGGGTTGATGTCGAGCAGGAAGGTCTGCGACAGCGGCACGATGGCGGCGCCGAACACGCCCTGCATCAGCCGGAAGAACACTATGCTCTCCAGGCTCCAGGCAATACCGCACAGCATCGAGAACACGGTGAAGCCGACAACCGCCGCCAGGAACAGTTCCTTGCGGCCGAAGCGGTCGGCCAGCCAGCCGGTCACCGGCGTCATGATGGCAGCGGCAACGATGTAGGAGGTCAACACCCAATTGATGTTGTCGGGCGAGGCGCCGAGGTCGCCGGTCATGGTCGGCAGCGCGACATTGGCGATCGTGGTGTCGAGCGCCTGCATGACGGTCGCCAGCATCAGCGCCACGGTGATCAAGCCGCGATGCGGCACTTCCTTGAAAGGTTCTGGTGTGGTCATGATGCGGAACTTCCGACAGGTAACAAAAACGTGTACACTAGGTTTCCGGGCGGCGAGGCCTTCTCTGGTGAAGAGACCCTCATCGCGGTGGGACGCGATCTATCGATGTGGGGGTTACATCGATCGAAGGTCTCGACACATCAGGCGCTTGCCGCCCGGAAATCCAAGGTCCGAAGACGGCGCCGAAGTGGTCCAGGTTCTGGGCAGGCCGCGATGCGGCCCGGTCCAATCCACCCCTCGTTCAACCTGCCGTCGGACCGATCCTGTCATCTCAACTTCACCTCGCCTGCGGCGGGCGTTCTGCCGGGCCGTGTTCCTGCTTTTCGAGATCACGGTCCATTCACAGTCTATTGTGCTTCGCCTGCGGTGGCGTGGCCGAAGATAGCGGGGAAGCCGCGGGCAACGCCGGTATCCACCGTAACCGAGGCGCTCATGCCGGTGCGCAGCGCCATTTTGGCGTCGGCATCGGTCAGCTCCAGGCGCACCGGAATGCGCTGCGTGACCTTGACCCAGTTGCCGGTCGCGTTTTGAGCTGGCAGCAGCGAAAACTCCGCGCCGGTGCCGGCGCCGATCGCCTTGACGGTGGCCTCGAAAGTTCTGCCCGGATAGGTGTCGACGACGACCTCGGCCTTCTGGCCAGGCTTCATGTGGGTAAGCTGGGTTTCCTTGAAATTGGCATCGATCCAGGTGTCGCCGGTCTCGACCAACGCAAACAGCGGCGTGCCGGAACCGACATACTGGCCGACCTTGAACGAGGAGGCCTGGCTGATGACGCCGTCGGCCGGCGCCTTGACCGTGGTCTGCGCCAGATCGTAGGCGGCCTTGTCGCGCGCGGCGAGTGCGGCCATCACCGTCGGATGCTTGTCGGTCTCGATATCGGGATTGCCGGCGAGAGCCGCCTTGGCGCTGATGATGCCTTGCTCGGCAACGGCCAGTTGCTGCCTTGCCTTGTCGAGATCGTTCTTGGCCTCGTCCAGCGACGATTTGGCGTTGATGCCCTTCTGGGCAAGGTCGGCGGCGCGGTCATACTGCGACTGCGCGTAGTCGACCTGGCTGGCATCAGACTTTTCCTGCGCCAGTGCCTGGCTGTAGGCGGCGCGCAGCTGTTCGATTCCGACGCGTGCGACTGCGACCGCCGCGTCGGCCTGGGCTAACGCGATCCGGTAGGGCTCGGGGTCGATGGCAAACAGCACATCGCCCTGCTTGACCTGCTGATTGTCCGAGATGCCGACCTGAACGATGCGGCCGGCGGTGTCCGAGGCGATCGACACCTTGGCCTGCTGCAAATTGGCGTTCTCGGTTTCCTGATAGCGGCCGCCGGTCACCCAGACATAACCGCCACCAATGGCCAGCGCGGCCGGCAGGGCGACTATCAGCAGCAAGCGGCCGAGGCGGCGCTTCTTGACCGGAGCCGGAGCGGGTTGTACCGGGGGAGCCACCGCGACAGGTGCTGCGGCCGGCTGTGCAGGCGCTTCGGCGGCCGGCTTTGCCGGCGTCTCGATCTTGGTTACATTCTCGTCTAGCTTGGCTGCCGCGTTCATGCTGCTGCCCCTTCCGTACTCTTCAAGGACGACGTCTCGCCGTCCGCCAGGTTTTGCACGATGGTGTCCAGCGCCCGGATAAGGACGCGGCGGTCGTCCGGCGAAACGCCGACCAGCGATTCCTCATAAACTTCGCCAGCAAGGCTTTTGACCTCGGCATAGGCCGCGTTCGCCTTGGCTGTCGGGAAGATCATACGCACGCGCCGGTCAGTTGCGTCGGAGCGCCGCTCGATCCAGCCGCCCTCCTCCATCCGGTCGACGAGGCGTGAAACGCTGATCGGCTCGATTTCGAGAAGTTCGGCGAGGCGAGCCTGGGCGACGCCCGCCTCCTTGGCAACGCGAACCAGAAGCCGCCATTGCGCCGAGGAAAGGCCAAGTCCGCTGGCGCGCGCCTCGAAGCGCTTGCGCATAAGGCGCTGCACGTCGTGGATCAAAAAGCCCAATCTATCTATGCCGTCGGAAACCATGAGCGGTATATATTATAAGCGTGCTTACCATTCAAGGCGCCGCATTGCACCAGAGCCGAAAAAGAGGGATGGCAGCCATGCAGATGCGGTCATGGCACAGTCAATGACGGTTGCGGATGACCTCCCGACCGTGACGTGAATTGCCGTCGAGAACGCCGCGAGGAGAAAGGTCGTCTTGCGCGTCCTCGCCACCGGCACACCTAGGCTTTCGGCGGCATTTTCGCCGGCGGGGAAGGCATCGAGCCGGCGGTGGTTCCACAGGGCATAGGCAAGGATGGTGCCCGCACCCAGCGCGCCTGGATATTGTCCCAGCGAGCCAGGCCGAGGCCGCCCAGCAGCGGCTTTCCACGATGGTGACCTGCCACAGTCGACCAGCGCCCTTCGATTTTACGACAGGCGCAATTTCGATCAAACTGGCCTCGCAAAAAGCCGGCAGCATGGAGTGGCCAAATGAGAGGAGACTCATGAACCCGACCGAGAAAGCGCTGTGGTTTGTCGAGAGCCATTTGCCGGAAGCGATCTCGCTTGAGGATGTCGCGCAAAGCAGCGGCGTCTCGCGCTTTCATGTGACGCGCGCCTTTGGCGCCGCCACCGGCCGTTCGGTGATGGGCTATATGCGCGCGCGCCGGCTGACCGAAGCGGCGCGCAAGCTGGCTTCCGGCGCGCCCGACATCCTCGCTGTCGCGCTCGATGCCGGCTACGCCTCGCACGAAGCCTTCACCCGCGCCTTCCGCGATCAGTTCGGCACGACGCCGGAACTGGTGCGCGCGCAGGGCAGCCTCAGCAATCTCGACCTGGTGGAGCCGATCCTGATGGACCAGTCCTTCCTCGCCTCACTGCCGCCGCCGCGCTTCGAGACCGGCCGTCCCTTCCTCATTGCCGGCCTCGGCGAGCGCTACAGCTGCGAGACCAGCGCGGCCATTCCGATGCAGTGGCAGCGCTTCGGTCCCTTTATCGGCAACATCCCGGGCGAGACCGGCGACGTCGCCTATGGCGTCTGCGTCAATGGCGACGATGCCGGCAATTTCGACTATATCGCCGGGGTCGAAGTTTCGGATTTCTCGGACCTGCCGAAGGAGCTTTCGCGGGTGCGGGTGCCGGCGCAGAAATACGCTGTGTTCACCCATGCCGAGCACATCTCCACCATCCGCCGCACCGTCAACACGATCTGGAACAAATGGCTGCCGGCCTCGGGGCACGATATAGCCGACGGCCCCGAATTCGAGCGCTACGGCCCGGAGTTCGATCCGCGCAGCGGCAATGGCGGGCTGGAGATATGGGTCCCGGTGGCCTGAACGCCGCTACAACTCCAGGTTCCAGTTCTGGCCGACCAGATCCTTGCCGAAGGCGTGATGGCGCTCTTCGTCCACCAGCCTGAAGCCGGCACTCTCGTAGATGTGGCGGGCGGCGGTCAGGATGTCGTTGGTCCATAGGGTCAGCGTCTTGTAGCCCTTAGCACGAGCAAAGCCGATGCACTCCTGAACCAGCCGCTTGCCGATGCCGAGGCCGCGCTCCGATGGTTCGACATAGAGCAGGCGCAGCTTCGCCACCGCGTCGGATTTGCGCACGACGAATACCGAGCCGACCACCTCCCCTTGCCGTTCGGCAATCCAGCTGCGTTCCCATTCTGGATCGAAGGATTTTACGAAGGCGCCGAGGATTTCGGCGACCAGCGCCTCGTAGGTTTCGTCCCAGCCATAGTCCTGTGCGTAGATCTGTCCTTGGCGGCGCACCACCCAGCCGATGTCGCCGACCTGCAAGGGGCGCAGCATATACGGCACTTTGGACTCCGGGCTGTCGCCCAGGAGTTGCTGCACCGTCTGCATGGCCTTGACCAGCCGGTCCTGTTCGGCAGCAGGAAGCCGCTCCAGCAAGGCCGCGACCTGGTCGTGCGAAGCCCGGTTCAGCGGCGCGAAGGCCTGCCGCCCCACCGGCGTCAGCGTGATCGACGACTGCCGCGCATCCGACGCCAGCGGCGCGCGCGCAATCAGCTGCAGGTGCTCGAACTTCTTCAGGAGCCGGCTGACATAACCGGCGTCGAGGCCGAGATCGCGGATGAGATCGCTGGCGGTCAGGCCATCGCGATGCGCCAGTTCGTAGAGCACCCGCGCCTCGGTCAGCGAGAAGGCGCTTTTCAGCAGGCCTTCGTCGAGCAGACCTATCTGGCGGGTGTAGAAGCGGTTGAAAGCCCGCACCGCGTCGATGCGTTCCTTGCCGGGTTGATGATGGATCGTCATGGGAAGCCTCCTGCCCATCAACGATCGGTCATTTATTTGACTTAGTCAAGTATCGAGGAGATGCTCCCCCGGTCGTGTCTCAGGCGATGGCGCGGCGGCGCCGTGCGATCAGGACGAACAGGCCGAGCAGCACGACGCTGGCCGCCGCACTGGCGGCGGCAAATTCCGGCACCGGGCGAAAATCCTTGCCGTCGATCAGCAGCGATGCCGCGACCGGGCCGATCGCCAGACCGAAAAGCTGGGCCGCCGGCACCAGAAGCACGGCCGTGCGCGTCTCGTCGGCGGTGATCGCCAGCCGGATCTGATAGGGCACGATGAACAGAAGGATGAAGCCCATGATCAAGGCCGCGACCCAGAAAACCGTCAGGCCGGGGCTGCCGGCGAGCACCACGGAACTGGCGACGGCGACCACGCCGATCGCCACGATGGCGAAGCGGTAGTCGATACGCGCCTCGAAGACGGTAGCCGTCATTGCGCCCAGCACCTGCAATGCGAGGTTGGCCGAGACGATCAGGCCGACGGTGCGGCCATCGATGCCGTATTGTGCGCCAAGTGGCTCGAGAAACGCCCAGACCGAGCCGAAGAACATGAAGTAGCAGAAGACGCTCAGCAAAGCGGCAAGCGAAGGAACGGTCAGCACATTGCTGAACTGTTCCTCCTTGGGCAGGTCGGCATAGCTATCCGGGACGATGAAGGCGACGGCCACCGAGGCGATGCAGACGACGGCAAGAACGATGAAGCCGCCCGCCGATCCGGCGGCGGGGATGACGTAAAGCGCCAGCAGCAGGGCAAGGGCGCATTGCGCCAGGGTCTGAAGGGTGACGAAGAAGCCGCCGATGCGCTCGGCCCGGCGTGAACGGGCGATCAGTTCCGTGGCGACCGCCACCAGCCCACCCTCGGCGAGGCCTGCCACCGCGCGGGCGGCAATCAGCGAGGTCGAGGTCAGCGCATAGGCGGTCGCCCCGTTCGCCAGCGCCAGCAAGAGCAGAAGGACGGCACTTTTCAAGCGCATATTGTGGGCGGACAGCATCATGGCGATGGCCGCCGATCCGATGCCGATGGCGATCATCTCCGCCGTGGCGACCAGCGCGAGTTCGTCACCGCTGACATGCCCTTCGGTGTAGAGCGCGCCGAGAAGCACCGGTTGCAGCCCGAGAATGAGCAGGCCGACCGAGCCGATCCACAATGCCGAGGCGAGTTGCGCCCCAGTGGGGTTGCCGACCAGCCAGTCGCCGTTCCCGGCATCCGCGTTACCAGCAGAAGTCACGGTCGCCTCCCAACGTCCTTGCCTGACGGCAAAAAAACTGACAGTCTGTCAGCATTTAGAAACTGATACTCGATCATGTTCGTTTGTCAATCAGTAGCGGGACTTGGCACCAACAAGGCTGGGGATGGTCTTGGCGATCGAATGGTCTGGGCGATCGAGAGGATGGCGGCATGAACGAAGCAGTGCAGATGACGACCGAACCGAGGCGCAGGCCCAAACAGGAGCGCAGCCGCGAGCGCATCGACGCCATCCTGTCGACGACCATGCGGCTGATCGGAGAGAAAGGCATCGACGCCGTCACCATGAAGGAAGTCGGCGCACAGGCCGGCGGGCCGATCGCCACCGTCTATCATTACTTCCCCAACAAGTCGGCGATCCTGGCGATGCTCTACGAGCGATTCTCCGAAGTGAGCCGCGCCCGGCTTGCCGCGATCGTTGCCGACGTCGGCGGGCTGAGCGACGTTATCGCTGCGGCCGACCGGCTGCTCGACGACTACTATGAGCGCGTCGCCGGCGACCCCGCCATTCAGGACCTGCAAAACGCCATCCAGGCTGACAAGGCGCTGAAGAATCTCGACATCGCCGAAACCCGGCGCCAGGCGACGATGTTCTGCGACCATGTCGGCCCCTTTCTCGCGCCAGAGCGACGCAATGAGTTCGGCCGTATGGTTTTCCTGATCTTCCAGCTGGCCGGCGGCGTCGTGCGCATGGCGCTGACCCAGGACCAGGAGGAAAGCCGCCACACCATCGAGGACTACCGGTCGATCATCCATACGCAGTTGGGACTGTTTCTCTAGCGCCCGATTCGACCCCGTCCGGTCTGGTGGATGAGGTTTTCGAAGCCGTCGGCCAGGTTGGCTGTGCCGGCGGCAACAATCTTCGACAGGTTCCTGGCGCGACCTGGGGTCTTGTTGGCATCGAGCAGCACGGCCCTGCCCTCATGCACGACAAAGTCGAATTTGCCATAGTCGAAGCCCAGCTTCCGACGCAAGGCGCGCAGTTCGTCGGGAACCGCAACCGGCTCCCGGCGGACGGTGTCGTCGCCCTTGACCAGGCGCTGCGGCGAGACATAGCGGGTGCAGCGCTCCCGATCGCCGCAGAATATCCAGAACCGCGCCGCAAACCCGTCGGGCTCGATTTCGGGAATGAATTTTTCCACGATCAGGTCGGCACGCCTGAAAATCTCCGGCGCCACATCGGCCAGCGAGGCATGCACCTGATAACGGTCGAAGGTCTGCGCGCCCGGGAAAGGCACTGCCTTGCCGGCGCGAACGGATTTTCGGTTGAGCTGCTCCTCGGGCGTCCCCCAATGATTGAGGTTGCTCTTGACGATGACCTGGCCGCTCCAGTTGGCACCCTCCTCGAGGATCGCACCGCTGATGCGGCGCTTGGAAATGTCGGTCGCACCAAGATTGAGACAAATCGGAAATCCGCGCGCGTAGTCGACATAGTCCGATGGCGTCACTGTCGCGTCGACATGCAGGACGGCAATATCGGCGTTATGACTTGCCGAGGGTCCACGCATGATCTGCACGGAGTGACCGCGCCGTTTCAACTCCGCCAGGACGTCGAACAGCATGTAGGGGCTGTCCTGGCGCAGCAGGAGGCCCCGCCGGCTCTGGAAGCGGTCAAATTCATGCGTTATGACGGCAATGCGGGCCATGGCCTTTCCATGCATGAGGCAACTCGCAAGGCAACCAACAGCCTGGAAGGAAATATGTCCAGCCTTTCCCCAAACCGTTCCGCATGACTGAGCATTGGGACGCAATTCGCCGTCACTGGCGGCTTCTCGGGTCGCCGCTGTGTCCGCCCCCGGAAGCTGTCGCCGCCTATGAGCGCGAACTTAGCCTGCAATCAGTCGATGTGGTGCTGCTCGGGGTCACGCCGGAGCTTGCCGGCCTCGGAAGGACCATGCTCGCGATCGACGAGTCCACTGCCATGATATCGGGCATCTGGCCGGGCGATACCGCCTCACGCAAGGCGGTGATCGGCAACTGGCTGGAGTTGCCGCTGGGCGACGAAAGCGCCGGGGCGGTGATCGGCGACGGCTGCCTGTCGGCGCTGGACTCCTCGGTTGCACGGCAGGCGCTGCTTGCCGAGATCGCGCGTGTGCTGAAGTCCGGTGGGCGGGCTGCATTGCGCGCCTATGCAAGTCCTCAGCTACAGGATGATCTGCAGGAGGTCCGGGCGCTGACGCTTTCCGGTGGTGTCGCGACCTTCCACGAACTCAAATGGCGCATTGCCATGGCTTGTGCAGGCAGCGATCCCAACCGCGCCATTCCGGTGCGGGCGATCCTCGATGCCTTCGATGCGCTGTTTGCCGACCGGGAGGCCCTTGCCGCGACGACCGGATGGGAGGTGCCGGTCATCGGCACCATCGATGTCTATGCGAATTCGCAGACTGTCTACAGTTTCGCCCCGGCGGCGACGCTGGTCGAAGAGGCGAGCCGGTTTTTTGGCCGTGTCCGCCTCGCACCGACAGGGGGTTATGGGCTGGCGGAACGATGCCCGCTTCTGGTGCTTAAATCGCCGCGGCGCCGGTAGGGTCTGCCGTCGGATCGCGGCACGGCTCCAATTGGCACAATTGTGCTCACCGTTCGCCTTGACTCTCGAAAGCCACGCGCTTATTTCAGCGCACGTTAGCACTCTCCCCAGGTGAGTGCTAACGCACATCCGGCACCGCCGGATCGAGGAACAGCTCTCACCGTTCTCATTCGAGGAAGAAAAAATGGCAAAGTCGAAGTTCCGCCCGCTTCATGACCGCGTGGTCGTACGCCGGGTCGAATCCGAATCCAAGACCGCCGGCGGGATCATCATCCCGGATACGGCAAAGGAAAAGCCGCAGGAAGGCGAGATCATCGCCGTCGGCTCCGGCGCTCGCGACGAAGCCGGCAAGCTGGTCCCGCTGGACGTCAAGGCCGGCGACCGCATCCTGTTCGGCAAGTGGTCGGGCACCGAAGTCAAGCTCAATGGCGAAGACCTTCTGATCATGAAGGAATCCGACATTATGGGCATCATCGGCTGATCATCGGCCTCACCGTCAACTAATTTCGGGCTTGATCGCAAGCCCCCTGCCAGGAGCTAAAAAATGGCTGCTAAAGACGTAAAATTCTCCCGCGACGCCCGCGAGCGCATGCTGCGCGGCGTCAACATCCTCGCCGACGCAGTGAAGGTCACGCTCGGCCCCAAAGGCCGCAACGTCGTCATCGACAAGTCGTTCGGCGCACCGCGCATCACCAAGGACGGCGTCACCGTCGCCAAGGAAATCGAGCTTGAAGACAAGTTCGAAAACATGGGCGCGCAGATGGTCCGCGAAGTTGCTTCGAAGACCAACGACATCGCCGGCGACGGCACCACGACCGCGACCGTTCTGGCGCAGTCGATCGTCCAGGAAGGCCACAAGGCCGTTGCCGCCGGCATGAACCCGATGGATCTGAAGCGCGGCATCGATCTGGCCGTCACCGAAGTCGTCGCGGCTCTCGGCAAGGCTGCCAAGAAGATCAAGACCTCCGAGGAAGTTGCCCAGGTCGGCACGATCTCGGCCAATGGCGACGAGTCGGTCGGCGCCATGATCGCCGAAGCGATGCAGAAGGTCGGCAATGAAGGCGTCATCACGGTTGAGGAAGCCAAGACCGCCGAGACCGAGCTGGAAGTCGTCGAAGGCATGCAGTTCGACCGGGGCTATCTCTCGCCCTACTTCGTCACCAACGCCGACAAGATGGTTGCCGAGCTCGAGGACGTCTACATCCTCCTGCACGAGAAGAAGCTGTCCAACCTCCAGGCCATGCTGCCGGTTCTCGAAGCCGTCGTGCAGACCTCCAAGCCGCTTCTTATCATCTCGGAAGACGTCGAAGGCGAGGCTCTGGCCACGCTGGTCGTCAACAAGCTGCGCGGCGGCCTGAAGATCGCCGCCGTCAAGGCGCCGGGCTTCGGTGATCGCCGCAAGGCCATGCTGGAAGACATCGCCATCCTCACCGGTGGCCAGGTCATCTCGGAAGACCTCGGCATCAAGCTCGAGAATGTCGGCCTCAACATGCTCGGCCGCGCCAAGAAGGTGTCGATCTCCAAGGAGAACACCACCATCGTCGACGGCGCCGGCAAGAAGGCCGAGATCCAGGGCCGCGTTGCCCAGATCAAGCAGCAGATCGAAGAGACCACGTCGGACTACGACAAGGAGAAGCTGCAGGAACGTCTGGCGAAGCTCGCCGGCGGCGTTGCGGTGATCCGTGTCGGCGGCGCGACGGAAGTCGAAGTCAAGGAAAAGAAGGACCGCGTCGATGACGCCCTCAACGCGACCCGCGCGGCCGTGGAAGAAGGCATCGTTGCAGGCGGCGGCGTCGCACTGCTGCGCGCTTCGGCCAACATCAAGGTCACCGGCGTCAATGCCGACCAGGCTGCCGGAATCAACATCGTTCGCCGTGCACTGCAGGCTCCGGCCCGTCAGATCGCTTCGAACGCAGGTGCTGAAGCTTCGATCGTTGCCGGCAAGATCCTCGACAACAAGGGCGCGACCTACGGCTACAACGCCCAGACCGGCGAGTATGGCGACATGATCGCCATGGGCATCGTCGACCCGGTCAAGGTCGTTCGCACCGCTCTCCAGGACGCGGCTTCGGTCGCCGGCCTGCTCGTCACCACCGAAGCCATGATCGCGGAGGCTCCCAAGAAGGAGTCGGCTGGCGGCGGCATGCCTGGCGGCATGGGCGGCGGCGGCATGGGCGGCATGGGCGGCATGGATTTCTAATCCAAGCTATCCGGCTTATGCATACGGAAAGGGCGCCGAGAGGCGCCCTTTTTTGTTTTGGAAAGCGGATGGTTAGGCGGCGCTGTCCGCCTGCCGCGCAACCTTGCCTGCAAGCACCGCCTGCTCGACAAGTGCCGCCACCTCGTCGGCCACCACCAGCACCGGTGCACGGTCGCGGGTGGCCCGCGCAATCACCATAAGCCCTTCCAGCGACGATTCGATCAGCAGCGCCAAAGCGTGCGCGCGGCGTTCGGGCACCCCTGCCCTGACGAAGGCCTGTCGCAGCAAGCCGATCCATTGCTCGAAAGCCGATCGGCAGAGTTCCGCCAGTTCCGGCACATCGGTGGGTGAATCCAGCACCACCGGCGCGATGGGGCAACCCAGCGAAAAATCATTGTCCTCCAGCATGCGCCCGACCGACTGGTAGATGTGATGGACGGCCACTGCAGGATCGCTTTCGGCTGCCAGTGCTTCGCCCAGCCTTTTCGTGACGTCGGCAACGCTGTTGCGCGTCACCTCGATGACCAGTTGGTCCTTGCCGCCCGGGAAATGAAAATAGAGCGAGCCGCGCGGCGCCCCGCTGGCGCCCAGAATGTCGTTGAGCGAGGTGCCGTGATAGCCGCGCTGCCTGAGCAACAGGCCTGTGGTCTCGAGTATGCGGGTGCGGGTGTCGTTGGCCATGTCAACCTCTGTCAGCAGTGACGCATTATAGGCCTCGCCAAGAATATGACAATCGGTCTATATAATATGTGGATCAGTCTATATACTATTAAGGAGAGTGACATGCGCAGCTACCGGCTCGAAGGGTTTGGTGGAACCGAATCCCTGGCGATGCGCGACGAGGCGCGGACGGAACCGAAACCGCATGAGATCGTGGTGCGAGTCCGCGCCGCCTCGCTCAATCGGCGCGACACGATGATCCTTGGCGGCACCTATCCGTTGCCGGCGCGGCAAGGCATCGTGCCGCTGAGCGACGGCGCCGGTGACGTCGTCGCAATCGGCGATGCCGTCACCCGTTTTGCCGTCGGCGACCGCGTCACCGGCAGCTACTTCGCCCGCTGGATCGATGGCCGCATCAATGCCGGTCTGATCGACCAGCTCGGCTGTACGCTGGACGGCATGCTGACTGAGTTTGCCGTGCTCGACGAACAATGGGCGGCGCGACTGCCCGATCATCTGAGCTGGCACGAAGCGGCGACGCTGACCTGCGCCGGCGTGACGGCCTGGAACGCGGTGACCGGGACCCGGATTCCGAAGCCTGGTCAATGGGTTCTCACCATCGGTTCGGGTGGCGTTTCGCTGTTTGCTCTGCAGTTCGCCAAGTTGCTCGGCTGCCGGGTTGTCGCCATCACATCGCGCGCGGAGAAGGCCGACAGGCTGCGGGCGCTGGGCGCCGACCTCGTTGTCTCCAGCACCGACATACCGGAATGGGGCGGCTGGGCGCGCGAGCAGACAGGCGGCATCGACCTCGTCGTCGAAACCGGCGGCCCGGCCACCTTCGCGCAGTCGCTGATTGCCAGCACGCTTTATGGACACATCGTGCTGCTGACGCTGCAGGACGCCAGTGGCAGATCGATCGAGATGCCGGCAGCGCTTTATCAGCGCAGCCTCGCCACCATCAGCCGCCTGTTCGTCGGCAGCCGCAGCAATCTCGAGGCCATGCTGCGCGCCGTGTCGCAGCATCGCCTCAAGCCCGTTATCGACAGGGTCTTCCCCTTTGCCGAAGCCCCCGAAGCGTACCGCCACTTCCGGCAGGGCGACGTGTTCGGGAAGGTTGTCATCGACTGCGCCTGACCCAATTGCCCGCTTTTCAACCCCGAACCAGGAGAACGACCATGACCATCCGTGAAGCTTCCGCAGAATGGCAAGGCACGCTGAAGGAAGGCGGCGGCCGTCTGCGGCTTGGCAGCGGCGTCTTCGAAGGCGCCTATTCCTTTCCGTCGCGGTTCGAGAACGGTCCGGGCACCAATCCCGAAGAGCTGATCGGGGCAGCACATGCCGGCTGCTTCTCGATGGCGCTGACCTTCATCCTCGGCCAGGAAGGCCACGTCGCCCGCACCATCCGCACCGTCGCCAAGGTGCATCTCGGCGCGACCGCCGCCGGGCCGACGATCACCCGCATCGAGCTCGAAACGGAGGCGGAGGTCACGGATCTCGCCGAAGACGAGTTCGAACGCCTGGCGCAGTCGGCCAAGGCGACTTGCCTCGTCTCGCGCGCCTTGGCCGGCGTGCCTCAGATCACCCTGAAGGCCGTGCTGGTCAAAGCCGTCAAAGATCAATGAAACCGGGAGAATATGATGAAACAGGAGCTTATCATGGACGCAGCCGGGAATGATTTGTCCCGGCAGACGGCCGAGATCATGCGTCGCTTCAACGATGTGTTCCAGTTGCACGATCCGTCCGCGCTTGCCGAGTTGGTGGCCCGGGATTGCGTTATCGAAAACACCGTGCCGGCGCCGGACGGCGCCCGCCATGCCGGCAAAGAGGCATGCATTGACCTATGGTCGGCGATCGCCACCCAGCCTGGCACGCGCTTCGACCTCGAGGAGACATTCGTCGCCGGCGAACGGGCGACGATCCGCTGGCGCTACTTCATGGCCGACGGCAACTCCATCCGCGGCGTCAACCTGATGCGTGTCGCGGACGGGCTGATCGTCGAGGCGATGGGTTACGTCAAGGGATAGAAGCGTTGCCCGATACGGCACTCCCGTTCCCAGCCCGGAATCTCGCTCAAGTCGAGTTTCCGGGCCGGTTTTCTGGTCACTTGATGACGCGGTGCAGCTTCACCGTGGTGCTGGGACTGTTCTGGATGGTCTGGAAGATAACGCAATAGCGATCCGTGAGTTCGAGCAGTTGGTCGAGCTGACTTTGGGGAGCGTCGGTGTCGATGTCGAACCGCAAGCGGATTTCCTTGAAGCCGACTGGAACACCCGCAGTCACGCCGAGCGTGCCGCGAAGATCGACGTCACCTTCCGCGGAAACTTCGGCGGACCTGATCGGAATTTCGAGCACGGCCGCGGCCGCGCGCATCGAGACACCGGCGCATGCGATCAGCGCCTCCAGCAGCATGTCGCCGGAGCACAGTTCCTGGCCGCTGCCCCCGGCCATCGGTGGATGCCGGCAAGCGCCAGTCCGCGTCCGGTCTCGACCTTGCACGTCACGGTGGACGCGTCGGCGACACCCTTGGCTTTCAAGGTGAGGAACGCGGCCTTTGCATCCCTGCGATAGAGATCCTTGATCGGCTCCTGCGTGGCGCGAAATGTTGCGATTTCCATGAACAATCTCCCGTCTTGAATTGTCGTTGTCAAAAATGGCGAGCAGTGGCCGGGCCTTATTCCGGCACCGCGATGCCGGAGCCGCCGAGTTCAGCCGGAAAGTCCCTCAGCTTGGGCAGCCCGTCCTTCATCGGCAGCACGGTCTCAGCGTAGTTGACGTGAACCCCAGGCGTGAATTTCACGCCTGGTATCGTTGCCGCATAGACATCGACCAGGCCGAGCGGCGGATGAACGGTCATCAGATGACCACCGCATTTCGTGCAGAACTGGCGATCGCTCATTTCGGTCTTCTCGAACCCGGACAGGAACTCCGCGCCCCCGGTGACCTTGACGTTCTGAGGCTTCCACAGCGTGAATGCGTTCACGGGAGACGCCGACCACGATCGACAAGAACCGCAATGGCAATAGCCCATTGCCTCGGCGGCTCCGTGCACTTCGATTTCCACTGCGCCGCAAAAACACCCGCCCTTATGTACCGTCATGACTTTTGTCCCTGGTTGGTTTCGACAGCACTCAGCGCCCACTCTCGGCAGCGCTTGAGCACAGGTGCAGGTTTAGGAGTTCTGGCCGCGAACTGAATGATACGGCGTCCGCCTCGCTTGACAGCGCGTCCGGAACTCGAAAGGGATGGCTCACCGGCTAGCCGGGTGCGGGACGAAACGGAATGGCCGGGGATGCTCTGTCTGACCTGTTGAGGACGGTACGCCTTACCGGCGCGACGTTTTTTGACATTGAGGGCCACGAGCCGTGGGCCGTCTGCTCGCCGGCGCCATCGTCCATCCTGCCAAAGATCCTGCCCGGTGCGGACCATCTGATCTCCTACCATGTGGTAACGGCCGGTCGCTGCTTCGCGCGCATCGTCGGCCAGGAAGCGATCGCGCTGGAGGCCGGCGAAGTCGTCGTCTTCACCAGGAGCGACCCGCACATTAGGTCCAGCAATCCGGCGCTGCGCGCCGATCCGCCGAAAGCCGACGTTCTCGACATCGCAACAGCCGGCCGGATGCCGTTTTACATCAACTGCGCCGGCGACGGCGCGACCTCGGCCAGGCTGGTTTGCGGCTATCTCGCCTGTGATGCACAGCCATTCAATCCCCTGCTCGAGGCTTTGCCGCCGGTGATCAAGGCCGGAGATGCCAAAGGCGATGGCGGCTGGCTCAGCCAGTTCATCAACCTGGCTGTCACGGAGGTGGCGCAAAAGCGCGCAGGCAGTGAAACGGTGCTCACCAAACTGAGCGAACTGATGTTTGTCGACGTGTTGCGCCGTTACTTGGAATCGCTGCCGCCACAAACCACGGGATGGCTGGCTGGCCTGCGCGATCCGCACCTGGCGAGGGCACTGGCGCTGATCCAGCGACCGGCCGGCACATAACTGGACGGTCGAGGCGCTGGCGAAGGACTCCGCGCTGTCGCGCAGCGTGCTCGCCGAACGCTTCACCAGGCTGGTCGGCATGCCGCCAATGCATTATCTCGCCAAATGGCGCATGCAGATCGCCTCGGAGCTGCTCAGCGCCGGCTCCAGCAACATGGCCAGCATCGCCGCTGAAATCGGCTACGAATCCGAGGCAGCGTTCAGCCGCGCCTTCAAGAAGATGATCGGCCTTCCGCCCTCGGCCTGGCGTCTAGGCATCCGGACCGGATCCGGAACCGACGAAGAGTAGGCCGAGGCCTGGCAGCTCCTGTTCTATCGATCAGCCAGCGCCAGCTTGGCGCCGAGCATGACAAAGGCGCCGGCGAAGGTGCGGCGCATCCAGGTCAGCACCATCGGCCGCGACACGACATGGCTGCGGATCGAGGCCGCAAAGATGCCGTAAGCGACGAAGACGACGAAGGTCAGCAGCATGAAGACGCTCGAGAGTTCGAGCATCTTGGCAAATGCGTTCGGTTCGGTCGTGCTGACGAATTGCGGCAGGAAGGCAAAGAAGAAGATCGACAGCTTCGGGTTCAGGATGTTGATCAGGATACCGGAGGTGATGACCTTGGCTGCCGAGCGGGGTGCCGCGTTTTCATCGACGCTCAGGCCGCCCTTCTCCTTCAGCGTGTTCCAGGCCATGTAGAGGAGATAGGCGACGCCGAGATATTTCAGCGTCTCGAAGGCGACAGCACTTGTGTGCAGCAGCGCCGCCAGGCCGGTGATGGCGGCGGCCATATGCGGGATGATGCCAAGCGTGCAGCCGAATGCAGCAGTGATCGAGGCGCGCGCGCCTCGCGAAAGCCCGGCGCTCAGCGTGTAGAGAACGCCGGTGCCGGGCGAAGCCACGACGATCAGCGACGTCAACAGGAATTCGATGCTCATGGTTCCTCCAACGCCCTGCCCGTGGTGGAAGCTATCGGGGGATGTGGGATCAGGCAAGGTGGGCGTCGGCTAGATCGTTGGCATCCCGTGCGCCTTGCGCGCCATCAGGCAATCGTCGCCGCCAGGCATGCAGGCGTGGCAGACGTCCGGGCGGATCTCGTAGATGCCGCAGGCTGTGTGCTTGCCGATCTCGCCCGTAAGCGCCGAACAGCGCACGCCCTCGCAGCGCATCCCGGACAGGTCGGCGGACACGAACTTTTCCGGAATCCGGTCAAGTTGCGCATCGTCCTCGGTCGAGAAGCGCGGCCATTCGGCCGAGTAGGAACAGCAGGCGCCGCAGCTCTGGCAATCGAAAACCGGCTGGTCGTCCTGTTTTGACGACCGGATATCCCTGGCGGCCAACGCGACCAGCCCAGGTGCTGCGAGATTGCGATCGGCTTGGTGCGGCAAGGCGCTATTTCTTCTTGCCTGCCTTGCCCTTGGGCGTGGCGGCTGGCGCCTCGAACAGATCGGTTGCCGACGGTTCGGCGGCCTTCGGCGCGGCAGCGGGCTTGGCCTGCTTTGCAGTGGCAGCAGCCGGCGCTGCCGGCTGGTCCTTGGTGGAAAACTTTATGGCCATGTCAGTCCTCGTCGGAAAAGCGGGATGATGGTGCGCGCGGATTGCGCAAGCGGCCGATCAGCGCCGAGACCGCTGTGATGTTCATTTCCTCGGGCGACCAGTTCCTCGCCTCGGCAATGTGGTGCGCCGCCAGTTCGCGATGCGTGCTGCCGCTATAGGCGGCATCCTGGTAGGTCACGCGCTCCTGGGTCTTTTTGTCCTCGCGGACATATTCGACCAGATAGTTCGGAGCTTCGGCACGGCCGCGCACGCCGACGCGCACCTGGGCATCGCCATGCGCGCGCTTGCAGCGCTCGAGCTTTTCCAGCACACGGCGGACATATTCGACCGGCTTGTCCAGGCCCGGGACCATGGACGCGATGGTCGCATCGGCATCGATCGGCGTGGGCGGTACGCGCTTGGTGGCCATCAGCGTTTGCCTGCCCGCTTTGGCAGCGCCGCAAGGACTGCGGCCGCTGCCATGTCGTCGGCTTCCTTTTCCTTGCGCAGTTCGCGCAAGCGCGCGGTCTTGGCTTCGCGCGCCTCGCTGACGGCATCACGCTCGGACAGGATGCGGTTGAGTGACATCGACTGGGTTTGCGTCTTGCTGAACAGCGAGCCGGCCTGGTCGGCGGTCTTGGATTGAGTGGTCAAAACTTTCTCCTGTCGGGAGCCTGGTGCCGATAGAGCGAGAGCGGTCTTCGGTCACGACCAATGCGATACGGCAGCGGGGCAATATGGGCGGTTCAGATTGCTGGATCGTCCCTTAGCACGTTCCGGCCGGCGTGCGGCGCACTTTTAGCGGCATGACGCACAAAATGAAAAAGGCCAGGCACCGCCTGACCTTCCATGAAAGCGCCGCGCATCCAGTTGGATGCGCAAGGCGCTCCTTTCAGCCTTTCATCGGTGCCAGTACATCCGTGGTCACCGGAAGGCCGAATTCCTTATCAGGCCGCCTTCAACTGGTCGGCGGACATCTTGCCCGACTTGTTGTCGCGGGTCATCTCGTAGCCGAGCTTCTGACCCTCGACGATGTCACGCATGCCGGCGCGCTCTACGGCCGAGATGTGGACAAAAACGTCGGCGGAGCCGTCGTCAGGCTGAATAAAACCAAAACCTTTGGTGGCGTTGAACCATTTCACTGTGCCGGTGGCCATGAAGAACCCTTTCCCTGGCAAATATTCGTTCACCATCGTGCGACTGCACAACAGCGTTTTGTCTCGATTTTTGATGGGGAAGTTCGTCAAAGGCGCGCATGCATGCGCGGATAACAAAAGTCGGTCAAACAAATATCGACATGTTTCTTATAGACTTCTTTTAGCGCCGAGTCAATGTCTGGTTTGGCCGCAGCCCAAATTCAACCTCAGGATGCCTGAGGCATAAGCCTCAACTGACGAGGTGGCGGAGCGCAAGGCGTTCCCAAAAAAATATTCCAGCCCCGGAACCAATCGCAAGCCGGCGCATTTCCGTGGTGTCAGCAATTCAGAGAGCAATCTCGGTAATGCTGGCAAAAGGACGCTTCCCGCACATTAAACGGTGCGAGAGGCGTTCTTGTATGTGCCGTTGTCTGACACAATTCCCAAGGGAAAACCGTTTCACACTTTTCCTTAAACTTACGCTCGCCTACAGGATCGCGCTGATCAGCGGCAGGATTTCGTAGCGGAAACCACGGCCGGAGTTCGACACCGGATCGCCGTCGGTGACCGCTCTTGCCTCGGCTTCGCTGCCGACACGCAGGATCAGCAGACCCCAAGGGCCGGCCGGGTCGGCGACCGGCCCGGCCAGGATCATGGTGCCCTCGGCAAGCTTGCCGCGCAGATAGTCGGCATGCCGGCCCATCAACTCCCTCTCCTCCTCCGTCAGGGTGAAGGCGAAGTCCGGCCGAGGCGGGATCAGCCGGCAGTGGAAGATTGTTGGCGCGGTAGTCTAACGCGGTCCATCATTGCCGGCCATCGGTCACTCACCGTGATGTCATTGGTGGTCCTATTCGTCCGGGCCGGGTTCCGGCCAAGTCTCCTTCGCCGCTTCCGCATACCAGTGCCGCATCGCCGGCGTTGCCAACACGGCGTCGACATAGGCGCGCGTGTCGGGCGCCAGTTCGCCGCCATATGTGTCGAAGCGGGTGACGACAGGTGCATACATGGCATCGGCCGCGGTGAAATGACCGAACAGGAAGGGGCCGCCCTTGCCGTATTCTTCCCGGCACTGGCGCCAGATCGTTTCGATGCGCGCGCGCTGCATTTCGCCTTCGGCGTCGAGCGGCTTGTGGGCCTTCGGCCGGCGCAAATTCATCGGCCAGCCATAGCGCACCTCGCGAAAGCCGGAATGCATCTCGGTCGCCACCGAGCGAGCCAAGGCGCGGGCGCCGATATCGTGCGGCCAAAGTTTTTTCTCAGGAAACAGGTCGGCCAGATATTCAAGGATGGCAAGGGTTTCCCAGACGATCCTGCCATTGTGATTCAACACTGGCACCAGGCCGGTCGGCGACACTTTCGCCAGATTGGCAAAAGTCTCGGGCGTGCGCAGGCGCACGAAACCTTCCTCGAACGGGATCTCCAGATGCTTCATCGCCACCCATGGCCTCAGCGACCAGGACGAAAAGCACTTGTTGGCGATGATGAGCGTAAATTCAGCCAAGGCGGTCTCCCCAAAATTTCGTCACACTAGTCACACGATACGACGCGGCAAAGCGTTTCGGCGACCATATAAGCGACCAGATGCGACGATGATCGCCGCCCAGGGAACCTAAGCCAAGCCGGCCCGTTTGCCTCCTGCGAATGAATCCCCGGAATCCCAGGAGATGCAAAGATGGTGAACAAGGATCAGGTTGCCGGCGTGGCCAAGCAGGTCAAGGGCTCGGTCAAGGAGGCCGGCGGCAAGGCGACCGGCAACAGGCAGACCCAGGCCGAAGGCACGGCCGACAAGACCGCCGGCAAGGTGCAGAAGGTCTATGGCGACGTGAAGGACAAGATCAAAAAGGCGCTCTGATTCGATCTTGCAGGCAATGAGGAAGGCGGCTCAAGGCCGCCTTTTTCTTGTCAGAGGCTGAGGCTCTTGCTGAAGGCGCTGGTGAACTTGACCCCGCCCCGGTCGCCCGCCGCCTCGCCCAGCACCACGTCCATGCCGTCCCCGGTTACCCTCACCAGCGCGAAGCCACCCATATAGGCAGCCTTCGGCTTGAACAGGTCGAGGCCATCGCTTTCGTAGATCATAGGCACTTCGTGCTGATGGCCATGGAAGATGGCGATGACATTGTAGCCCTTCAGCGCCGCCAGCAGCGCCTGGCGGTCGGCCTCGCTCCACCAGTGCGGCGCGCCTGCGCCGTCATCGTCATAGGTGCGCTTGGCCGGGTCCCAGCGCTCGACCGAGAAAGTGTCCCAGCCATAGTGCTGGAACAGGATGACGGGACGGCCATCCGCAGCGTAGGTCGTCAGATCCTGCTTCAGCCACGGCAGGCTGCTCACCGCGCCGTGGCCGGTGTCGCCGGCAAACCGGTGGGTCTGGACGAGATGCAGGCCGCCCCAGTCCCAGGAATAGCAGTCGGTGTCGATATCGTATTCGGTGGCCGGCACCGGGGGCTTGAAGAACACGCCGGGGCGATGGTTGACCTCGACATAGTCGCGCAATTCGCGCCGGTACCAGTTGACGTGCGGCGGCGAGCCGTTCTGGTCGAGATCGTGATTGCCGAGGCCGACATAGACCGGCATGTGCACGCGATCGGGACCGACGCCCTGTTGATAGGGCTGGCTGAACTGCAACAGTTGCGTGCCTTCGCTGGGCTCGGTGATCTGGCCGCCGCCATCGTCGGTGATGTCGCCGCCGACAACGAGGCCGAGCGGCGCATCGATGCGGCCGCCGGCCGAACGCAGGCGGGTTGCAACGCCATCGATCTCGACTGGCCATTGCCGGCCGGCCAAGCCATTGAGGACAGCGACATTGCGCAACAGCGCGGCATCGGTCTTGCCTTCCTCCAGGCAGTTGGGGCTGAGGCCGCTCGACATGCGGCAGGCATGGACATCGGCGATGAACAGAAAGGTGGCGTCGATGGGCTGGATGCGCTTGCCGGTCTGGCCAAGCGCGGCGCGCGGCAGCATGCCAGCCATGGCAAGGCCGGCTGCCTGTGCGAGGAAATTGCGACGGGAGAGGACGAGCTTGCGATTCATGACCTGAAATTCAGCACAGCCGGCGCCCCACCGTCCAGTTGCCAGGAATGGCAGGTCGACACGGCACTGAGGCTCTGGCATTTCTTGGGTCATGCTGGCGCGCAGCAAATACAAGCAGAGGGGAGGATTTCATGAGAGCCGTTTCGATAGGCGTGGTGCTGGCTGGGTTGCTGCCGGCGGCTGCGGTGCATGCCGCCGATTGTGTCGACGCAAAATCGGCCAAGGCCGGCTTCGTTCTGGAAATGCCCGGCGTCCGCAGCGAGTTTCGGCCGGTGGCCGGCGGCATGGTCTCCGTTGCCAACACCTACGAATCGCAATCGCCGCAGACACAGTTCCTGTTTGCCGGCCTGGTCGAAGTGTTTCGCGACAGCGATACCGGACGGGTGGCGACGATCCCGTTTTCCGATCTGCGAAAACTGTTTCCGCTGAAGACGGGAGCCAAGAGCACGATCGAATTCGTCGAGTTGTCGCCGAACAAGCAGCCGAAGAGCACCAAGACACTGAGCCTGGTCGTCAAGGGCAAGGAGACGTTCAGCGTCGGCGGCTGCAAATACAACGTGCTGGCCGTCACGGAGACCTTCAAGAACGGCGCCGGCGAGACGCTGGACACATTCACCGCGCTTTATGCTCCCGATCTGCAAGCGTCTCTCGCCCGGCGCTACGACGAAGGGACCAGCGCGGAAGCGGTGAACGGTTACGAGACGATCAAGCCGCTTTCCAACTAGAACAGCGCAGTTCCGGCCTCAAGGTTTTCCCGGCCGCAGCAGGATCCTGCGACGCCGCTTCGCTCTGCTCGGGAATGGCGGCGTTGAGCTGCCCTGAAGTTCGGCCAGGCAATCGCGCAGCACGCTGGCATCCTGTGCCGCCTTGGCCATCGACATGGCGCCGGAATAGGCGGCGATGGCGAGTGCCGCAAAGCGCTCGGGGTCGGTGCCCTGCTCCCTCCCCGACTGCTGGTCGGCTCGCACCTTGTCGGCAACCGCCTGACGCCATCCGGCAAAGATATCGTCCAGAGCGGCGCGGAAATCCGGGTCAGCGAGCGACAGTTCATGCGCCAGATTGTTGAGCGGACAGCCGCGCACGAAGCCTTGCTGCTCAAGCTCGGTCGCCACCGCCTCGAACACCGCGCGCACGCCTTCGCGCGCCGAGCCTGCCGCCCGTACAGGGTTGATCCAGGTTTGATCGAGGGCCGCTGCCACGCGCTCCTCGATCACCGCCAGAGCGAGCGCCTTCTTCGTCGGGAAATGATGATGCAGCGCGCCGCCGCTGACGCCTGCGGTCGTCATCAGCTCGCCAAGGGCGGATGCATGATAGCCACGCGCCTGGAACGACGCTTCGGCGATATCGAGCACCTTGTTGCGCAGCCCTTCGGGATCGTTGGTGCGTTTTCGCGGCGGCCCTTTCGGAGCCCGAGCAATCTCTGCTGACATTTGCCAACGATAGCAGATTGACAAAACAGGACAACCGGTCTGTTTTATAAACCGGATGATCATCCTGTTTTTTGGAGACGACACAATGACCGTACCCCTGAATGCGCCTGCGGCGGCAAAACTGCTCGCTTCGCCTGTCGTCGAGTTGCGGCAGTACACGCTGAAGCCGGGCCGGCGCGAGACGCTGATCGACATCTTCGACAGTCGGTTCATCGAAGGCCAGGAACACGCCGGCATGACCATCATCGGACAGTTCCGCGACCTCGACCGCCCCGACATGTTCGTCTGGCTGCGCGGCTTCGATGGCATGGAAGCGCGGAAGCAGGCGCTCACCGCCTTCTATGACGGGCCGGTGTGGACGGCGCACCGCGACGCCGCCAATGCGACGATGATCGATTCCGACGATGTACTGCTCTTGAAGCCGGCATCGCCAGGCGCCGGCTTCGATCTGTCAGGCTCGCAGCGAGGCGCCATGCCGGCGGATGGAAAGTTGAGCGCAGACAACCGCTTGACCGGTGTTGTTGTCATCCAGATTCATCATCTGCGGTCTGGCGCCGAAGCCGATTTCGCCGGCAATTTCGAAACGGACGCCGTTCCGGTCCTTATCGGCGCCGGCGGACGGTTGCTTGGCGCCTTCATCACCGAGCACGCCGAAAACAGCTTTCCCCGCCTGCCGGTGCGCTTGAGCGAAAACGTCTTTATCGCGGTGACGGGTTTCGACAGTCCCGAGGCGCATGCCAGTTACGAAGCCGCAGTTGCCGCTTCGCCCCAATGGCAAGCGGCCGATGTGACGTGGCGGACCGAAACCTTGCGCCTGACGCCGACGTCGCAGTCGCTGCTGCGGTAACCGGATCGGCACGCGGCCAACCGAAGTTCATACTGAGCGATAGGCCGGCGGCTTGACCGCCCTCGCCGATCGGCATTGCTTCGTGACGCGGGCAACAGCGAGAGCATTCGATGCGACTTGGCCTTCAATGAGACTTTCTGGCAAGCGAGCACTGGTGACCGGCGGCTCGGACGGCATCGGCCTGGCCATATCGGAAGCTTTCTTGCGCGAGGGCGCCGACGTGCTGATCATCGGCCGCGACACCAGCAAGCTCGAGACCGCCCGCGAGACACTTGCGGCGGCGGGCAACGTCGGCACCCAGTCGGCCGATCTCTCGACCTCTTCCGGCATCGATGCCGTGGTCGATCGCGCGAAAGCAACCGGCCCACTCGACATCCTCGTCAACAATGCCGGCGTCGCTTATCTGGTGCCTTTCGAGACCGTCACCGAGCACCAATTCCAGCAATCCTTCGCGCTCAATGTGACGGCGGCGTTCTTCCTTACCCAGCGGCTGCTGCCGCATCTCGGCGCCAACACCTCCGTCATCAACATCTCGTCCTACTTCGCCGACAAGATGATCCCGAAGCGGCCGTCGAGCCTGTATTCCTTGTCCAAGGGCGCGCTGAATTCGCTGACCAAGTCGCTGGCCTTCGAGCTTGGTCCGCGCGGCATCAGGGTCAATGCGATTGCGCCCGGCACGGTCGACACCGCCATGCGGCGCAAGTCGATCGACAACCTGCCGGCGGCAGCGCAGGCCGAGCTGAAAACCTATGTCGAGCGCAGCTACCCGCTCGGCCGCATCGGCCAGACCAGCGATCTTGCCGGCATCGCCGTCTATCTGGCCAGCGACGAGGCGGCGTGGACCAGCGGCGGCATTTTCGCGATCGATGGCGGGTATACGGCGGGGTGACCGTTTGGACGGCCCTCTGCCTCGAACAAGCGGAGCACTTGACCAAACTTCCGATACCGCGTCTGTCTGCAGATTGAGCAATGCTTCAGACATTCGTGGTGCCATGCCGTCTATCGATCCACTGATCCTCTTCTACACAACGTTCTTCAGCAAACCCGTCGATATCGCGTCGATACAGTGCGAAATGCCCGGGCGGTGGACACTGGACAAACGACGGATTTCCGAGGCCGCGGCAGTGGTCTTCCATATTCCGAACTTTCGCGAAGTTGGCGATGCCTACAAATACCCTGGTCAATATTGGGTCGCCTGGTCGATGGAATGCGGCCAAAACTACAAGCGACTTGCCGACCCCAAAATCATGCGGCACTTCGATATCATCATGACGCATGAATCCCGGTCCGATGTCTGGGTACCCTACCTTCCGCGTGCGGTGTGGTGGAAAGATGCGCTGGCCAGACCAATCGTGCCGAAAACGGAAGAAGCGCCGGTCGCACTCTTCCAGTCGGCCGGCCTGAATTATAGCGGCCGTGTCGATTTGGCGAACGAACTGGCGCGCCACATCAAGATCGATTCTTATGGCCGATATCGCAACAACCGATCGGTCTCTGGCCCCGATCTGGGCTCGAAGACCAAGATCGAAACCATTGCGCGGCACAAATTCTGCCTGGCCATGGAGAACTCGATCGAGGCCGACTATGTCACCGAGAAAATCTATGACGCGTTCATGGCGGGCACGGTGCCGATCTACCTTGGCGCTCCCAATGTGGACGAGTTCGTTCCGGAGCACTCCTTTATTGACGCCAGTGCCTTCGCCAGCGCCAGCGATCTTGCAGCCTATCTCCAGCACCTGATCGCAACGCCGCAAGACTACGAGGCTTATTTCGACTGGCGCTCAAAGCCATTGCCCGACAATCTCGTCAAACGGGTGCAATCATTGGAAACACCCGCGTTCAGCAGACTGATGAGCGTCGTGCGCCAGCGTCTGGAGGCGCGGACAAGCACGCCTTCCGGACGGCGAACACTTCCGTTCGGCTATAGATCCTATCTCAGGACAAAGCTGCGCCGTTGGAGGAAAAAGGTTCCGAGCTGACGGTCCGCGATCAGGCGCGCTTTCAGCAAAATACGGAGGACAAAGAGCGTCACTTGCGACGTCGAGACGGCTTCGACCTTGCCGCCATGCATCTTGGAAAACTCCGAGGCCATGTGGAGGCGCTCCCAGGGTGGACTTGAAATTCTCGGCTTCGCGATCCGAAGCTCGATCCGGATGCGATGCCGGATTTTGGACGGAAACTGAACAGAAGGACAAGTGCATAAGCTACCTCATCGCTGCTGTTGCCAGTGAGACGCCGGCACGGATGGTAGTTTGTGTGGCAGAGTCGCTCGTAGGTAGACGTGAATTGCGCATTGCTGATCCTGGCGGAAGTTTGCGTAGAGCAATCCGCCAGCTCGACATGATCTCATCGAGCTAAATCCGCAAGTTTCCGTCCACTTTATGGGATCAAGCCGCACTGAGGAGCAATTTCCTTCACACGAAAGTGGAGGGTGCAGGATCCCGAAGGCCGGCGCTACCGCTTCAACCGATTTACTGCCTGCCGGCCGCAATCTCTGCTTGAAGGCCATTGTGCAACGCGATACGCCGTTGCCGAATTCGATCGTCGGAGAGACAAGTGACCGCTGCCAGGACCAGAACCGAAACCGACACGTTCGGCCCCATCGAGGTTGCCGCCGACCGTTACTGGGGCGCGCAGGCGCAGCGTTCCCTCGGCAATTTCAGGATAGGCTGGGAAAAGCAGCCGGCCTCGATCGTGCGTGCGCTCGGCATCGTCAAGCGAGCGGCGGCGGAAGCCAATATGGAGTTGAAGCGGCTCGATCCGGCAGTCGGCAAGGCGATCATCGAGGCGGCGCAAGAGGTGATCGACGGCAAGCTGAACGATCATTTCCCGCTGGTCGTCTGGCAGACCGGCTCGGGCACGCAGTCCAACATGAACGCCAACGAGGTGATCTCCAACCGGGCGATCGAACTTCTGGGCGGCGTCATGGGCTCGAAGAAGCCGGTGCACCCTAACGACCACGTCAATATGAGCCAGTCGTCGAACGACACCTACCCGACAGCCATGCACATCGCGTGCGCCGAGCGCATCGTGCACGATCTGCTGCCGGCGCTGAAGCATCTCCACGCGGCGCTCGAGGTCAAGACGAAGGCCTTCGCCCACATCATCAAGATCGGCCGCACCCATACGCAGGACGCGACACCCCTCACGCTGGGCCAGGAATTTTCCGGCTACGCCGCGCAGGTGGCCTCTTCGATCAAGCGCATCGAGATGACGCTGCCCGGCCTGCAGGAACTGGCGCAGGGCGGCACCGCCGTCGGCACCGGCCTCAACGCGCCGGTGGGCTTTGCCGAAACGGTGGCGGCGCGCATCGCCGAAATCACCGGCATCGCCTTCGTCACCGCGCCGAACAAGTTCGAGGCGCTCGCCGCGCATGATTCCATGGTGTTCTCGCATGGCGCCATCAACGCGGCGGCCGCCGCCCTCTTCAAGATCGCCAACGACATCCGCTTCCTCGGCTCCGGCCCGCGCTCGGGCCTCGGCGAACTGTCGCTGCCGGAAAACGAGCCGGGTTCCTCGATCATGCCGGGCAAGGTCAACCCGACCCAATGCGAGGCTCTGACGCAGGTCTGCGTGCAGGTGTTCGGCAACAACGCCTCGCTGACCTTCGCCGGCAGCCAGGGCCATTTCGAGCTCAACGTCTACAACCCGCTGATGGCCTACAACTTCCTGCAGTCGGTGCAGTTGTTGGCCGACGCCTCGATCTCCTTCACCGACAATTGCGTCGTCGGCATCGAGGCTCGCGAAGACAACATCAAAGCCGCGCTCGACCGCTCGCTGATGCTGGTGACCGCGCTGGCGCCGACGATCGGGTACGACAATGCCGCCAAGATCGCCAAGACCGCGCACAAGAAGGGCACCACCTTGCGCGAGGAAGCACTGGCCACTGGGCTGGTCAGCGAGGCAGACTACGACCGGCTGGTGCGGCCGGAGGACATGACGCATCCGGGTTAAGCGATTCCAGGGAAAGTGCCTTGCGTTTCCTCGGGAAGCGCGCAGCCCTCTTCTTGGGGATTGCGTCAACTAGAAATCCGAATTTTGTGGCGGGACAATTTGCTCCCGCCGCTGCTGGCCGCGACAAGAATTTTGCGTCGGTCGAACGATCCCGAAATGTACGTCCTGTGAACAATGTGTCGCCGGACTGGCGGCTTTGGTGAACAGTCGGCTTGGTCTATCTGACGGGACATCAACCCTTTTCGGAGAGCCACCATGTCCATCAACACTTCCGCTGCCGGCGCCGGCATCGCGTCCAACAGCTCCACCACCATCCTGCTCGGCCGCATCCTGCTCGCCGCCATCTTCCTGCTTTCCGGCTTCGGCAAGCTCACCGCCATTTCCGGCACCGCCGGCTATTTCGGCGCCATGGGCCTGCCGGTGCCGACCGTAACGGCCATTGTCGTCGGCCTGATCGAATTGCTCGGCGGCCTTGCCGTGCTCGTTGGCTTTCAGACCCGCATCGCCGCCTGGGTGCTCGCGGTCTTCACCATCGCCTCGGCCTTTGTCGCCCATACCGGCTGGGCCGACCAGAACCAGATGATCCATTTCCTGAAGAACGTCGCCATCACCGGCGGCTTCCTGCTGCTGGCTTCCTCAGGCCCTGGCACCTACTCGATCGACGCCAAGCGCGGCTGAGCTTTCCCTTCCCAAGCCTGAAAAAAGCGGCGTGGAATTTTCCACGCCGCTTTTTCGTTGTCTGCCCAAGCGCACGCTCGACCCCTCCCTGCTAGGATCGGTCTCGAAACAGCCGGCGGACAGACATCGGAGATGACCATGCCCCGCGATGCATTGCTTCTGATTTCCCGGCTGCTGCTCGCCGTCCTGCTCGTTCCCTCCGGCTACCACGCGCTCGCCGACATTGCCGGGACGACCGGCTATTTCGCCGGCCTCGGCATGCCATTGCCGACGCTTGCCGCCTGGGGCACCGGGCTGTTCGAGTTGATTGCCGGTCTCTTGATACTGGTCGGCTTTCAGACGCCGGTCGTTGCGATACTTCTTGCCGCTTTCTGCATCGTTGCAGGCTCCATCGGCCACTACGGCCAGGGCGGCGATGACCCGATGCTCACCTTCCTGCACCAGCAGATGCTGATGAAGGATATTGCCATCGCCGGTGGATTCCTGGCGCTAGCCATGGCCGGCGCCGGGGCCTGGTCGATCGACGGGCGCCGCGCCGCGGTCTGATATCGTCAAATATCGTCCCGGTTGAACCATCCGTGCCAGGTCGACCCCCACTCCGTCTCGGCTTCGTCGAGCCACCTCTCCCCCGATCGACGGGGTAGAGGAAGTGCGCGAGCCTATTGCCGCCAACGCTTTCCAACGAGGCTCCCTTCCTTTCCCTCCGGAGGGGGAAGGTGGCGGTGCGAAGCAGCGACGGATTGAGGAAGCCGGTCCTCGAACGCGAGGCCGACGACGACATGGTTTTGCTGTCAGGCCGCGCCTACTTCACCGACACGCTCTGCCCACCCTCGACCGCCAGCACCAGCCGGCGGTTGGTGATCCGCGCCAGTTGCGCCAGCCGTCCGGCCGGGCGTTCGCCGTAAAGATCGGAAAGTGAGGCCGGCAGCACCAGCGCCAACGTGCCATTGCCGCGGTTTTCCCATTTCAGCCGCGGCATGACGCCGGGCATGGCCGCAGTCAGCAGATAGACGACGCGCAGCACCGCCGCCAGGATGCGGGCGCGCTCGAGATAGCGCGGCGTCGCCAGGCCGCGGATTTCCGGCGCCGCATCGTTGAACACGCCTTCGTGGCGGAACAGGCCGACCAGCGCCAGGAAGGCACGGCCGGGGTGATCGACGCCAATGAAGGAGGCGTGGGCAATGATGTTGAGCGACTGCTTGCCGCGATATTCCGGGTGCGCGCGCCAGCCTATATCGGCCAGCAGACAGGCAGCGTGGCGGTAGCGCGCCTCATCCTCCGTCTCGTCGATGCCGAAGGCGGCAAAGGTCTTGTCCGTCCATTCGACAAGCTCATGCGCATGGGTGACCGAGCGCGACCGCAGCCGCGCCAGTTCCTCCGAAGCGGAGACCAGCGGATCGGCCTTCTGCTCGGCAGGGTCGAGCAGCGAATAGAGAAACCCTTCGCGCACGCCCAATGCCGAGACGATGATCTTCGACGGCTGCATCGCCGCCATGATCTCCTGCAGCACGACCGCGCCATAGGGCAGCAGCGAACGGCGGTTCTTCGACACACCTTCGATGCCCTTGACCTTCTCGATCTCGCCTTTCGCCACCTGCTTCAGGAAATTGGCGGCGCTTTCGACACCGATCTCATAGTGGTGCATGACGCCAAGCGGGTAGTTGGTCATTTCCATGTGCAGCCGGGCAAGGTTTCGCCAGGTGCCGCCAACGGCGTAAAAGGGCCGTCCCAGCCCGCCCTTCAACAATTTGGCGCGCGCCAGTTCGTCGCGGGTGATCTTTGCCGCCTGGGCGAGCGAATTCCTGGCCATGTCCTGCAGCCGCAGGCCACCCAGCGGCAGCGTGATGCCGTCGCCGATCGCCTCGCCATTGATGTCGATAAGCTCCAGGCTGCCGCCGCCAAGATCGCCGGCAATGCCATTGGCGGGGTGGAAGCCCGAAATGACGCCAAGCGCTGAATAATGCGCCTCCTGCCGGCCAGTGAGCACGCGGATCTCGGTCTTGAGCACATCCTGGGCGCGGTGGATGAAGTCGGGTCCGTTGATCGCTTCGCGGGCCGCGGCCGTTGCCAGCACAAACATGTGCTCCGCACCCGCCTGGTCGGAGAGCGCGCGGAAACGGCGGAACTCCTCCATCGAGCGCGTCACCGCCTCGGGATCGAGCTTGCCGGTCGAAACGATGCCGCGGCCGAGACCGGCCAGCATCTTTTCGTTAAACAGCAAGGTAGGCGAGCGCGCCAGCCCTTCATAGACGACAAGGCGGATCGAGTTCGAGCCGATGTCGATGATGGACAGCGGCCGGCGATCCTGCAGCCGGCCTTGGGACGTTGAAATCATCAGCCGGTGTTCTTCTTGCGACGCTTGAACTGCGCGATGCGCTTGGGCGCATGCGACTTCAGCGCGTCACCCCGTCCCGACAGGCTCGGATTGGTCATGAAATATTCCTGCGCGTTGAACGGTTCCTCACCCTCCTCCAGCACGACGCGCCGGGAGGTTCCGTCAGCCAATACGTCGAAACTTTGCTGGTTGTCCATGATGTTGCCCAGCATGATCTGGCCAAGGATCTGTTCATGCACCGTCGGATTAGTGATCGGCACCATAGTCTCGACGCGGCGGTCGAGATTGCGTGGCATCAAGTCGGCCGAGGCGATGTAGACGATCGCCTCGTCCGACGGCAGGCCATGGCCGTTGCCGAAGCAGTAGATGCGGCTGTGTTCGAGGAAGCGGCCGACGATCGACTTGACCCTGATGTTTTCCGACAGGCCGGGCACCTGCGGCCGCAGGCAGCAGATGCCCCGCACGACGAGATCGATCTCGACGCCGGCACGGCTGGCGTCATAGAGCGCGTCGATGATGTTGGGATCGACGAGCGCGTTCATCTTCATCCAGATGCGCGCCGGACGGCCAGCCAGCGCGTAGGCGACCTCGTCGGCAATGTGCTTGAGGATACGGCTGCGCAGCGTAAACGGCGAGATGGCGATCCGCATCTCATCGGTCGGCTCGGCGTAGCCGGTGATGAAGTTGAACAGCTGGGCGACATCGCGCGCGATCGTCGGATCGGTGGTGAAGAAGGACAGGTCGGTGTAGATGCGCGCGGTCACCGGATGGTAGTTGCCGGTGCCGAGATGTACATAGTTGCGCAGCTTGCCGTCCTCACGCCGCACCACGAGCGACATTTTCGCATGGGTTTTCAGTTCGAGGAAGCCGAACACGACCTGGACGCCGGCGCGTTCGAGGTCGCGCGCCCAGCGGATGTTGGCTTCCTCGTCGAAGCGCGCCTTGAGCTCGACCAGGGCGGTCACCGACTTGCCGGCCTCGGCCGCGTCGACCAAGGCGCGCACGATCGGGCTGTCGTTGGAGGTGCGGTAGAGCGTCTGCTTGATTGCCACCACCTCCGGGTCGGCCATTGCCTGGCGCAGGAACTGGACCACCACGTCGAAGGATTCATAGGGGTGGTGGACGACGATGTCCTTCTCGCGGATGGCCGCGAAACAATCGCCGCCATGCTCGCGGATGCGCTCGGGAAAGCGCGGATTGTAGGGGGTGAACTTCAGGTCGTCGCGCGGCACGGCGACGATCTCGGAAATCTGGCTGAGCGCCAGCGGGCCGGTCAGAACGCTGATGCGGCTCGAAGAGACGCCAAGCTCGCCGGCGACGAACTCGCGCAACTCGCCGGGCATCGACTTGTCGAATTCGATGCGGATGACCGAACCGCGGCGGCGCCGCTTCAGCGCCGTCTCGAACAGGCGCACGAGATCTTCCGACTCCTCCTCGACCTCGATATCGCTGTCCCGGATGATGCGGAAGGTGCCTGAACCCTTGACCTCATAGCCGGGGAACAGCTTGCCGATATAGAGGCCGACAGCCTCCTCCAACGGAATGAAGCGAACGTGCTGCTTGCGGTCGGGCAGACGGATGAAGCGCTTCAGCGCCACCGGCAGGCGCAGAAGCGCGCTCATCTCCTCGCCATTCTTGCGATGGCGCAATTGCAGCGCCATCGAGAAGCCGAGATTGGGAATGAACGGAAACGGATGCGCCGGGTCGATCGACAGTGGAGTCAGCACCGGGAAAACCTGGTCCTGGAAATGGTCTTCCAGCCAGACTTTTTCATCCTTGGTCAGTGCATCGCGGGTGATGCTCTCAATGCCTTCCTTGTTGAGCAGCAACATCAGCGCCGAAAGGCTGTTCTGCTGGTCCTCCTGCAGCCGCTCGACCTCGCGCAGCAATTGTTCCAGCTGCTGCTCCGGCGTGCGGCCGTCGGGGCTCTTGAGCGCAATGCCTTCGCGCACCTGGCCCGCAAGGCCGGCGACGCGGACCATGAAGAATTCATCGAGATTGGCGGCCGAAATCGACAGGAAACGGACGCGTTCGAGCAGCGGATGGTGCTCGTTCTGTGATTCCTCGAGCACACGCCGGTTGAACTGCAGCCAGGAGAACTCACGGTTGACGAACCGATCGGGGTTGCCGCCCTCGGGGCTCGCCACCTCGACATTGATGAATTCGCTCTGCACCGGCTTCAGTTCGTTCATGGTTCCTGCTCTTCCCCGCCAACCGTCCCTTGGAGCGCCGCTGGACGTGCCATGCCTCTAACACGCTTTTGTGACGCATGGCCCTTCGGCGAAAACCATTCCGATTTCAGGGACATGCACTTAACCGGCTCACCGTATCCTCTGACAGGCTTTTGCGACAGTTTCATTTCATCGATCTTGCAAACAGGCCTGTTATGTTCCAGATGCTTTTCGACGAGATCAAGGAGACGACGATGGCAGGCGGTTCCATTCCCCATTTCCAGAACGATGCGGGCCATCCGGCAATCGACATCGGCGTCAAGGAATTCATGTGCACCGGCGCCAACCCGCCCTTCGACCACCCACATGTGTTCCTCGACATGGGCGACGACAATGAAAAGGTCTGCCCGTATTGCTCGACGCTCTACCGCTATTCGGCGAAGCTGAGGGCGACGGAAACGCTGCCGGCTGGTTGCCTTTATATCGACCAGGCCGCCTGATCCTTCCGCGACAAGCCCGATGGAAGACATCAGGTCCCGGCAGGTCATAATCGCCGGGGCCGGCATCGCCGGGCTGACCGCTGCCCTTGCCTTCGCTGGACGGGGTTATCCGGTAAAGCTTATCGAACAGGCACAGCACCTCGAAGCGGCCGGCGCCGGCATCCAGCTTTCGCCCAACGCAACACGCATTCTTGGAAAACTCGGCGTGCTCGACCGACTGCTGCCCGCAGCGTTGCGGCCGGAAGCGGTCGTGCTCAAGGACGCCGGGACGCTGCGCGAACTGGCGCGGGTACCGCTCGGGCACGCCGCCGAAGCGCGCTGGCAGTCGCCCTATCTTGTCGCCCATCGCGCAGATCTGCAGGCAGCGCTGCTGGGGCAAATGGCCGAACGGCCAGAGATTGAGCTCATCACCGGCGCCCGCGTGACCGGCATCGTCAAAGACGCGCAATATGTCGCCGTGACCGCCGAAGTGGACGGCCGCGAGATCGAGGCACGCGGCAAACTGCTGGTCGGCGCCGACGGCGTCTGGTCGGCGGTCCGGGCGCAACTCGCAGGCGAGGACTTCGTCAAAAGCCGTTTTTCGGGCGAACTCGCCTGGCGGGCTACAATCGCAGCCGACGGTGCGGCCGGAGAAGCCTTTGCCGCGATCGGCGCCGCCGACTGCGTCACCACGTTCCTGCATCCTGGCTTCCACATGGTCGCCTACCCCGTCAGCAAAGGCCAGGCCTTCAATCTCGCCGCCTTCACCAAGGGTGAGCGCATGGCCGAAGGTTGGTCGGGCCATGCCGATCCCGCGATCCTCACGGCTGCCCTGCGCGGCACCGCGCCGGGCCTGACGAAGCTTGTGGCACTGGCCGGCCCATGGACGGCCTTTCCGATCCACACCGTCGAACAGAAGCGGTGGACGAGCCCGCAGGGCGTCGCGCTGATCGGCGACGCCGCGCACGCGATGACGCCGTTTGCCGCGCAGGGCGCGGCAATGGCGATCGAGGATGCCATCACGCTTGCCGACGCTATCGCCGATTTCCCTGGCGATCTGCCCAGAAGTTTTCGAATCTGGGAAAATCTTCGGCGGCCGCGTGTCGCCAAGGCCGCGCGTCGTGGGGCCGTAAACCGCCTCGCCTGGCATGCTGCCGGCCCGGTGGCGATCGCCCGCAATCTGTTCCTGGCCATGCGCTCGCCCGACAAGCTCGCCGCCGACCTCGACTGGCTCTATGGATGGCGAGCGGACACTCGGCAGTCTAGATCGTCGACGTAGCGATCCTTCCCACTCCCCTCTGTCCTGCCGGACATCTCCCACGCAAGGGGGGAGATTGGATGTCGCCGTCGCCTTCGCCAAAATCGCCGGCGTTGCAGCAGGAGCGCGGGCAAAACGGCTGATCTCCCTCTTGCGGGGGAGATGGCCGGCAGGCCAGAGGGGAGTGCTGTCCCGCTGACTTCAAAAGATCCAACACTGTCGCGGTGCGATGAAGGACTGCTAGTTATAAAACCGCATCGACAAGCCCAGCGAGGCCGGCAGCGGGTTCCACCAGCCGGTGCGCAGGCCGGCGGTGCGCAGGCCGGCGGCTGTCCAGGTGTTGCAGCCGACAAGCGCGTTGAAATGGCCGTTCGCCTCGAAGAAGCGGTCGAAGCTGGAATAGGCGGCGTTCTCGATGACGATCGGACCATTCGGCCCTTGCTGGAAACTCGCGTCGATATAGTCGAGCAGCGCTGCAAAACGTTCCTCATCGATGTCGAAACCGGTGACAGCAGGGTGCGGCTCGGCGATGGCCCCGGCGATATCGACATGCATGACCGAGGCGTCCAGTGTCAGCGCCTTGAGGACGGGCACTGTCTTCAGCTGCGACCAGCGAGGCGTCTCCAGATAGAAGGCCCGGCCGCCCCAGCCAAAGACGATGTAGCGCACTTCCGGGGCGTCGACAGGGATGCCGGCAGCGACCAGGAAATGGAAGCGCCGGCGCACCTCGTCATCGACGGGAATGGCGATGTCGGTGTGGATCGGATTCTCCAGCACCAGAATATGGCGCGTGCCCTCACCCGCCGCTGACGCCGGCCACAGCGGACGCGGCACCAGCGTGCCGAGCGTGGCAGCGAGCGCGACCACGATAATCAGCATGGCCACGAAACGCAGGGCTTTTCTCATGCGGCGGCGGCTTTGTGTTTCAATGGAGAAGATCAACCCCGACCCCAGATAGCAAAAGAGCCCGGCCGCATTACGGCAGGGCTCTTTTGCTTCGCATGAAAATGCTCAGTGCAGGATCTGCGACAGAAACAGCTTCGTGCGCTCGTGGCGCGGATGGTCGAAGAACTCGGCCGGCGTGTTCTGTTCGACGATCTGGCCCTGATCCATGAAGATCACCCGGTTGGCGACTTTGCGGGCAAAGCCCATTTCGTGAGTGACGCACAGCATGGTCATGCCTTCCTCGGCCAGGCCCACCATCGTCTCCAGCACTTCCTTGATCATTTCGGGATCGAGCGCCGAGGTCGGCTCATCGAACAGCATGATGCGCGGGTTCATGCACAGCGAACGCGCTATCGCCACGCGCTGCTGCTGGCCGCCCGACAGCTGGCCCGGATATTTGTTGGCCTGTTCGGGGATCTTGACGCGCTTGAGGAAGTGCATGGCGATTTCCTCGGCCTGCTTCTTCGGCGTCTTGCGCACCCAGATCGGCGCCAGCGTGCAGTTCTCCAGGATGGTCAGATGCGGGAACAGGTTGAAGTGCTGGAACACCATGCCGACCTCGCGGCGCACCTCGTCGATCTTCTTGAGATCGTTGGTGAGTTCCTTGCCGTCGACGATGATCTTGCCCTTCTGGTGCTCTTCCAGCCGGTTGATGCAGCGGATCATGGTCGATTTGCCCGAGCCCGAAGGACCGCAGATGACGATGCGCTCGCCGCGCATCACTTTGAGGTTGATGTCCTTCAGCACATGGAACTCGCCATACCATTTGTGCATGCCGATGATGTCGATTGCGACATCGGTGGTCGAGATGTGCATCTTCTTGGCATCGACCTTGATCTCTTCGGCGCTGACGGCGTTTTCTATGACCATGGCAGGTTCCCCTTTTTGTTCTGTCTTTTAGCTATGATGCATGTCGTTGTCCCAAAACCGCTAAACACTTTTGGGCGACATGCATCAACGTTTGTGGCCGGTGTCGAGCCGGCGTTCCGTATACATCGAATAGCGCGACATGCCGAAGCAGAACAGCCAGAAGACGAAGGCAGCGAAAATCAGGCCGGACTTGGTGGTCTGCGGCGTCGCCCAGTTGGGATCGGAGAAGTTCTGCTTGACGACACCGAGTAGGTCGAACATCGAGATGATGATAACCAGGCTTGTGTCTTTCAACATGCCGATGAAGGTGTTGACGATGCCGGGTATGACCAGCTTCAGCGCTTGCGGCAGCACGATCAGGTTCATCTTCTGCCAGTAACCGAGACCAAGCGAATCCGCCCCCTCATACTGGCCCTTGGGGATCGCCTGCAGACCGCCGCGCACCACCTCCGCCATGTAGGCGGCGGCAAACAACGAGAAGCCGATCAGCGCCCTGAGGAACTTGTCGAAGGAAACGCCGGGGGGCAGGAACAGCGGCAGCATGACGCTGGCAAAGAACAGAACGGTGATCAGCGGGATGCCGCGAACGAATTCGATGAAGATGACGCACAGCATCTTGACTATCGGCATCTTCGAGCGCCGACCAAGCGCCAGCACGATGCCGAACGGCAGCGACACTGCAATGCCGACAAAGGCCAGGCTGAGCGTCACCAGCAGGCCGCCCCATAGCTGCGTCTCGACATGCGGCAGGCCGAACATGCCGCCGACCAGCAGCACGAAAGCGACGATCGGCAGCACCAGGAAAAGCAGGATCGCGTTCAGCCCCTTGCGCGGCACGCGCGGGATCAGCAGCGGCACCAGCAGCGCCACGAACAGTATGGCGACCAGGATCGGCCGCCAGCGCTCCTCAATAGGATAGCGGCCGAGCATGAATTGGCCGAACTTGGCGTTGACGAACGCCCAGCAAGCGCCGGACCAGCCATCCGGCTGAACCCCGCCTTGCGCCGCCGTGGCGCATACCGAGCGATCGGACCCTACCCACTGGGCGCTGATGAAGGCCCAGTTGATGATTGGCGGCAGGATCATCACCACCAGTGCGATGCCCAGTACGGTCAGGATGGTGTCGCCCACCGAACCGATCAGGTTCTTGCGGACCCAGGCGATAGGCCCCCGCACGCCGGCCGGCGCCTGTTGCGCCAGTGCCATTTCGGTCCGCACCCAAGCGGTATCATGTTCCTGCATGGCCTTACCTCTCCACCAGCGCCATCCTGGCGTTGACCACATTCATGACCGCCGACGTCACCAGGCTGATGACGAGATAGACGACCATCATGATCAGCACGTTTTCGACCGCCTGCCCCGTCTGGTTGAGCACTGTGCCGGCGGTCGCCGTCAGGTCCGGGTAAGCAATAGCGATGGCCAGCGACGAGTTCTTGGTCAGGTTCAAATACTGGCTGGTCAGCGGCGGGATGACGATGCGCATGGCTTGCGGCACGACGACTAGCCGCAGGATCGATCCCGGCCGCAGCCCCAGAGCGCCAGCCGCTTCCGACTGGCCCTTCGAGACGCCGAGAATGCCGGCACGCACGATCTCGGCGATGAAGGAGGCTGTGTAGCAGGACAGCGCCAGATAGAGCGACAGGAATTCCGGCCCGATGTGGAAACCGCCGGCCAGGTTGAAGGTCGATTGCTTCGGAAAATCGAAGGTCAGGGGAAAGCCGCTCAGCGCATAGGCCAGAATCGGCAGGCCGACGATCAGCGCCAGGGACGTCCAGAATACGGGAAACTGCTGACCGGTCGCCATCTGCCGCTGGCGCGCCGTGCGGGCGACGAACCATGCCATGGCGATGCCGACAAGCAAGGCGACAAAGATCAGCCAGGAGCCATCACCCCAGATTGCACGAGGAAGATAGAAGCCGCGCTGGTTGAGAAACGAGCCGAATGGCAGGTTGATGCTTTCACGCACCACGGGCAAGACCGCCAGCACGCCCGAATACCAGAAGAAGATCACCAGCAGCGGCGGGATGTTGCGGAAAATCTCGACATAGACCGTGCAGATCTTGCGGATCAGCCAGTTGTGCGACAAGCGGCCGATGCCGACGATGAAGCCGATGATGGTTGCGGTGATGATGCCGGCAACGGCGACGATGAGGGTGTTGATCAGCCCGACGACAATGGCTTTGCCATAGGTATCGTCCGAGTTGTAGGGGATGGCGCTGACTGAGATATCGAAGCCGGCACGGCTTTTCAGGTAGCCGAACCCGGAAGAAATGTGCAGGCGCTGCAGATTGTCGATGACGTTGTGGACAATCCACCAGACGCTCGCCACCAGCAAGACGACAACCACCGCCTGGAAGACAACTCCACGGACTTTTGGATCGTTGATGAAGGAACCGCGGCTCGGCTCCTCGCGTAGGACTTCCTGCGACGCCATTGCCCATCCCCTGCAAAGAGAAACCGGAAGGCAGACAATCTGCCTTCCGGATCGCATTTCGATCAGCGGATCGGTGGCGCGTATTGCAGGCCGCCCTTGGTCCACAGCGCATTGATGCCGCGCGCGATCTTCAGCGGGCTGCCGGTGCCGACATTGCGCTCGAACATCTCACCGTAATTGCCGACTGCCTTGACGATGTTGACGACCCAGTCATTGCTAACGCCGAGATCGGTGCCGATCTTGGTTTCGGGTTCCTGGCCGAGCACGCGCTTGATCTCCGGGTTGTCCGAGGTCTTCATCTCGTCGACATTGGCCTGGGTGATGCCCAGTTCCTCTGCCTGCAGCAGCGCGAAATAGGTCCACTTGACAATGTGGTACCACTGGTCGTCCCCCTGGCGCACGGCCGGGCCGAGCGGTTCCTTGGAGATGATCTCGGGCAACACGACATGGTCTGCCGGCGCGCTGAGCGTCAGGCGGATGCCGTAGAGACCCGACTGGTCGGTGGTGTAGACATCGCAACGGCCCGCGTCGTAGGCGGCGTTGACCTCTTCAAGCTTTTCGAAGACGACCGGGTTGTACTCCATCTTGTTCGCCTTGAAGTAGTCGGCGAGGTTGAGCTCGGTCGTGGTGCCGCTCTGCACGCAGACTGCCGCACCCGAAAGCTGCAGCGCCGAATTGACGCCCGGCAGCTTCTTGGCGTTGATCATGAAGCCCTGGCCGTCATAATAGGTGACGCCGACAAAGTTCAGGCCAAGTGCCGTATCGCGATTGATGGTCCAGGTGGTGTTGCGCGACAGGATGTCGACTTCGCCCGACTGCAGTGCGGTGAAGCGCTCCTTGGCGCTGAGCGGCGTGAACTTGACCTTGGTGCCGTCGCCGAAGACGGCGGCCGCGACCGCGCGGCAGAAATCCACATCGATGCCTTTCCATTCACCCTTGTCGTCAGGCGCAGCGAAGCCGGCAAGACCTGTGTTGGTACCGCACTGGATGAAGCCTTTCGCCTTGACGTCGTCGAGCGTGCTCGCCGACGCGGCCGAAGCCATCCATCCAAGCGCAGCGGCGCCGAGAATGCCAATTGCAATGTGTTTCATAACCCACAGACCCTTTTCTGTTTTCAGGTAAACCCTGATCCTCAGGCAAATCCTGATCTTTTCCCGCGTGAACCCGGCTCCCATCCGGCTCATTCCCGGAACCCCGCGTCGTAACCGACGCCCGGCCCCTCCCATTCACGAACTGCATCGAAGGCGATTATCTCTGTGAGGTCAAGGGAAATGACCGTTTCACGACAGCTTTGAAAACCAATTGCCGCAAATGCCTGAATTGCAGACAACAGCATCAGGAAAGCAGCAAGCCCCGCAAATAAAACCGGCAAAGTCCGTCGACGCTAATCCACATCCACTCATGAAATCCGCGGCTCTGGATCGCCGCGCATTCCAGACTATTCATGGGGGAATTGGCCTATGCAAAGGGCACCGCCTGGCGGGCGCCCGCTGTTGCACGGCCAATGCCGCCGCTCTATGGCTAGCGCTTTCACCACAAGGCGAAGAGCAATGGCGACTGACGGCAACGAAATGGGTATCAACACGCGGCTTGCCCATTCGGGCAACAATCCGCACGACTATTTCGGCTTCGTCAATCCGCCAATCGTGCATGCCTCGACCGTGCTCTATCCCAATGCGTCGGCGATGGCGGCGCGCAGCCAGAAATACACCTATGGCACACGCGGCACGCCGACCACCGATGCGTTGGCGCATGCGATCGACGCGCTGGAAGGCTCCGCCGGCACCATAATCGTGCCGTCGGGCCTGGCGGCGGTGACCGTCCCGTTGCTGGCGTTTCTCTCGGCAGGCGATCACATCCTGATTGTCGATTCCGTCTACCATCCGACCCGCAATTTCGCCGACACGATGCTGAAGCGGCTGGGTGTCGAGGTCGAGTATTACGCTCCGCATGCCGGCGCCGGCATCGCCAGCTTAATCAAGCCGAACACCAAAGTCGTGTTTACGGAATCACCGGCCTCCAACACCTTCGAGGTGCAGGACGTTCCGGCGATCGCCAAGGCCGCGCATGAAACGGGCGCCATCGTCATGATGGACAACACCTGGGCAACGCCGCTCTATTTCCGTCCGCTCGACCACGGCGTCGATATCTCGATCCATGCGGCGACGAAATATCCGGCCGGGCATTCGGACGTGCTGCTGGGCACAGTGTCTGCCAATGCCAACTGCTGGAAGCAGCTTTGCGAGACGTTCTACACGATGGGCTGCTGCGCCGGCCCCGACGACGTCTACCAAGTCCTGCGCGGCCTGCGCACGATGGGCGTTCGGCTGGATCACCATCAAAAGAGCGCGCTTGCCATTGCCGTCTGGCTTGAAGGCCAGCCCGGCGTGGCCCGCGTGCTGCACCCGGCGCTTCCCAGCCACCCCGACCACGCGGTGTGGAAGCGCGATTTTTCCGGCTCTAGCGGCATCTTTTCCATCGTGCTCAAAGGCGGCGGCCAGAGACAGCAGCATGCCTTCCTCGATGCGTTGAAAATCTTCGGTCTCGGCTATTCCTGGGGCGGCTATGAGAGCCTCGCCGTGCCGGTCTTCCTCGGCGACCGTACCGTCGCCAAGGGCCCCTATGACGGCCCGCTGATCCGGCTGCAGATCGGACTCGAGGATGTCGAGGACCTCAAGGCCGATATCCTGCGCGGGCTGGAAGCGGCCGCTGCGGCATGACACCAGCAAACTTGCGAAGCTGATTCCGCTGGTCCGCCCAACCCGTTGAAAGGATTGGCGAGCGACTTTCGCAGGCGATCGACGTCGCAAAGCCGCTCATGGGTCGACCAAGCGCAATGTTATTTCCCCAATGCGCGCTTTTTCGGATCGGTTTGACTTTCAAAATCGTCGGTCCAACGCCATTGCAGGCGCTGCGCGCACAATTCCAGCCGGACTGAGCTTGCCATGGCCTTTCGTCTCTTTGTCCCCATTCTCGCCGGCGCGACGCTGCGCGAGCGCCTCATCGCCTGCATCGGGGCGATGATCGGCATTGCGCTGACCGGCGCGATCGGCGCGCTGGTGCTTGGCAATGGCCCGCATGTGCCGCTGCTGGTGGCGCCGATGGGGGCGTCGGCGGTGCTGCTGTTTGCGGTGCCTGCAAGCCCGCTGGCGCAGCCATGGTCGATCATCGGCGGCAATACAATATCGGCGCTGGTCGGCGTGATCGTGGCCCATTTCGTCCATCAGCCCGTTCTCGCCACGGGCATTGCCGTGGCGATGGCGATCGCCGCCATGTCGTTCTCGCGCTGCCTGCATCCGCCGGGCGGAGCCGCCGCACTGACCGCCGTGCTCGGCGGGCCGGCCGTGATCGGTGCGGGCTTCCTGTTTCCGTTCGTGCCGGTGGCGCTGAACTCCATGATGCTGGTCGCGCTCGGCTATGCTTTCCACAGGCTGTCGCGACGCAGCTACCCGCATGTGCCGGCCCCTGCCCCGAAAAGCACGCACGGAACCATCGATCCGCCGGCTCAGGAGCGCATCGGCTTCCGGGCCGAGGACATCGATGCCGCGCTGGCTGCGCTCGACGAGACCTTCGACATCGACCGCAACGATCTCGAACAGCTGCTGCGACAGGTCGAACTGCAAGCGACGATGCGCGCACACCGAACCATGTTGTGCGAGGACATCATGTCCCGCGACGTGATTTCGGTCGATGAACACGCGTCCGCCGATCGGGCGCGTCATCTGCTGCTCGACCACAATATCCGCACGCTGCCGGTTGTCGACAAGGACGCCAGGCTGGTCGGCACCGTTGGATTGAGGGAATTGGCGCGAGCCGACGAAGCCGTCGGAAGCGTTACGTCGACAGCGTCGACCGCCGCCGCCGGTACGCCCGCCATGGCCCTGCTACCGGTGCTCACCGACGGCCGCACCCATGCAGTCATCATCGTGGACGGGGACAGCCGCATCCTTGGCCTGATCACGCAGACCGACCTGCTTGCGGCCACGGCGCGAGTGCAGGCTGCTGACAAGCCGCTGGCGGAAGCAGTATTCTAGGCGCCGTCGGAGCCGGGCGAAAATGGCCGGGAACCTTTTGCCGGCGATGTCATCCAATGTCTTGATCGAGGTTTCGGACGGGGATTGGATCGAGGAACTGGCCATGCCTGCTATATCTGTACCAATGCCCACGGCTGCTTCAAGCGAGATGCTTCTCGTGCGCCGCGCGCTGGCACGCGAAGGCAACGCCTTCTGCATCATCATGAAGACCCATAATCAGCGGCTCTATCGCATCGCTCGCGGGGTGGTGCGCAACGATGCCGAAGCCGAGGACATCGTCCAGGAGGCCTATGTCAGAGCCTTTGCCCATCTCGATGCCTTTCGCGGGGAGTCCTCATTGGCCACCTGGCTGTCGCGCATCGTCATCAACGAGGCGCTCGGCCGTCTGCGCAAAAGGCGGCGGACGGTGGCGAAAAACCCGCAAGCCGAAATCATCCAGTTCCCCCTCAATCCCAGCGACGATCCGGAGCGGACGATGGCGCAGCGGCAGATCCTCGAGTTGGTGGAACGGGCGACCGACAGCCTGCCCGATGTTTATCGGACGGTGTTCGTGGCGCGGGTTATCGAGGGGCTCAGTATCGAGGAGACCGCCGAGCTGCTTGGCGTGCGGCCGGAAACCGTCAAGACAAGGCTACACCGCGCCCGCGCCCTGGTACGCAAGGCACTCGACGACCAGATCGGGCCGGTGCTGCTCGACGCCTTCCCGTTTGCCGGCCGGCGCTGCGACAGGCTGACCAGCGCCGTCATGCAGCGGCTCGGCCTGGAGAGCTGATCATCGGCTGATTTGGCCGATTTCCCCGGGAACGTTTGCCGCCGCTGCGCATCCAATGACCGTCAACTGAAAAACATGGCCCGGCGCGATCCCGCGTCCGGGCGAAGGAGATGCCATGCTTACCCGACACACCGCCGCCCTCGCTGCCTTGCTGCTGCTTGGCGCTGCCCCGCTCGCACAAGCCGCCGACAAGCCGACGGACCCGCAGATCGCCCACATCGCCTACACGGCAGGCGTCATCGATGTGGAAGCCGCCAAGCAGGCGATCAAGAAATCGAAGACCAAGGAGGTCGTGGATTTCGCCAACGACATGGTGCGCGACCACGAAGCGGTCAACGCGCAGGCACTGGAACTGGTAAAGAAGCTGAAGGTGACGCCGGAAGACAACGCAACCAGCCAGGCGCTGACCAAGGCTGCGGCCGAGGAGCGGGCGAAGCTCGCCAAACTCGACGGCGCAGCCTTTGACAAAGCCTATGTCGACAACGAGATCGCCTACCACAAACAGGTCGACGGCGCGCTTGAAACCCTTTTGATCCCATCGGCCAGCAATGCCGAGTTGAAGAGCCTGCTGCAGACCGGCCTGAAGATTTTCCAGGGCCATGAACAGCACGCCGAGCATGTTGCAGGTATGCTGAAGTAAGGACCAGGCCATGTCGAAACGGCTGCTATGGATTGCACTGGCGCTGGTCTTCGGGACCTCACCCGTGCAGGCCGAAACCATCCAGGTCACCATCGACAAGCTTGTCTTTTCGCCGACCACCGTCGAGGCGAAGGTCGGCGACACGATCAAGTGGGTGAACAATGACGTGTTCGCCCACACGGCTACCGTCAAGGGCGGCTGGGAAGTGATGATCCCGCCGAAGTCAACAGCGAGCCTGACCCTGCAGAAGGCGGAAGCGGTCGACTATTTCTGCCGCTTCCACCCCAACATGAAAGGTCATCTGGCCGTGACGGCGCCTTGATCGCGGTCCGCAAGCCCGTCCTGCTGCGTTGAGGCTCGCCTGGCTTCATCCGGCCGGGTGATGTGCGTCCACGAGCCGTGACAGCCCGGCTGGCGGCGTGCGATCCAGGCATCCAGCCCTTCGCGCAGATCAGCGGTCGGAGCCATGCGGGCGAACTGCTCGGCCTCGACAGCCAAGCCATCCGCGATGCTCTGGTTCAGGCCGCGCGCCACTGCTGTGAGGATCGAGGCAATTGCTGCAGGAGAATGCCTGGTCACGCGCCGGGCGAGATCAATTGCGGCGGGCATCAGCTCCTCATGCGGCACCACCTGATTGACGAGGCCGAGTTCGAGGGCGCGCGGCGGCGGGAACCAATCGCCGGTCAACAGCAGCTCGAGCGCCCGCTTGCGCCCTGCCAGCCTCGGAAGCCGCTGCGTGCCGCCGAAAGCAGGCGGCATTGCAAGGTTGATCTCAGGCTTGGCGAACAAGGCGCGGTCGCTGGCGATAGCGAGCGGCACGGCTTCGGTGATCTCGCAGCCGCCGCCGAAGGCGATGCCGTTGACGGCGGCGATGACGGGCTTGCGGAATGCCTCCAGCCTTGCAGTCAGCCGCTGTCCGCGCATGACGAAGTCGCGCAGGGCAACGTCGACGCCGATGGCCACGCTGCCTGAGAATTCAAGGATGTCGGCGCCGGCGGAGAAGGCGCGCGCTCCTGCTCCAGTGAGGATGATGGCGCGGATGGCATCGTCGGTCTCGGCGGCATCGAGGAGCGCAAGCAGGCGATCAATCAGCGCATAGTTCAAGGCGTTGAGCTTTTCCGGCCGATTAAGTGTGAGGATGGCGATCCCGTCGCGGGCCTCGGTGAGCACAAGCTCGGTCATGTCTTTTCCTTCCCTGTGTTTGTCGACCGGAGAGGATCAGGCTTTCGGTTGTATGTATATTCACTAGTCGGTATACTTGCCCTATGAGCGAAGCACCGAACCCCACCCGCAAACGCATTGTCGATGCCGCAACGAAGCTGTTCTATGCCGAGGGGATCGGCCGCGTCAGCGTCGATGCAGTGGCGGAAAAAGCCGGGCTGACCAAGCGCACGCTCTACTATCACTTCAAGAGCAAGGACGATCTGATCGCCGCCTATCTCGACGGTCGCGACCAGCCGAACCTCAAGCAGATGGCCGGCTGGTTCGAGATGGCCGAAGGCGGTGTCGAGCGCAAGGTCGAGGCGATTTTCACCAATCTGGCACGCGTGGCGAAGCACCCGAAATGGAGAGGCTGCGGCTTCCTGCGCACGGCAGCCGAACTCGCTTCCATGCCCGGACACCCGGCCGTTAAAGCGGGGGCGCGGCATAAGCAGAATTTCGAGACCTGGCTGGCCGGCGAACTCTCAGGCCACGGTGTCGACGAGCCGCGGACCCTGGCGCGCGAAATCGTGCTTTTGATGGACGGCGCGTTCTCGATCATGCTGATCCACCGCAACCCCGACTATGTCGAGGCCGCCGGACATGCAGCTGCAACGCTGGTTCGGGCAAGGTCAGGGTCGGCGACTATCCGCTAGAGCGTTCACCGTTTAATGGAGACGGCGAAACACGCTATCTCTTTGTTTTGACGCAATTCCGGACCGAAAAACCGCTTCACACTTTTTCCTGGAATTGCTCTAGAATCCAGCCGCCAGCCATGCCGTGCCGACGGCAAGGGTCAGCAGCGTCAGCGGCAGGCCGACCTTGAAGAAGGCTGAGAAGGACAGCTGCGTGCCGGCCGCCCGCGCCTGTTCGGCGATGATCAGGTTGGCGACCGAGCCAAGCAAGGTGAAGTTGCCGGCCAGCGTCGAACTCATCGCCACCACCAGCCAGGCACGCCCGGGGTTTTCAAGGCCGGGTATGAATGGCCGCAGCGCCAGCACGGCCGGAACATTGCTCATGAAGTTGGAGAGCACCGCGGTGAAGCCCGATAGACGCCAGACGTCGTCCAGCCCGAGGTTCTTGGCCGAGGCGATGATGTCGGGCGTCAGCAGCGTCTTTTCGGCGCCGGCGACAACGATGAACAGGCCGGCGAACATGAACAGCAGCGGGCCGTCGATCTCGCGGTAAATGCGTGCCGGCTTGATGGCGCGGGTGAGCAGCAGGATGGCGCCGCCGATGAGCGCTGCCTTGGCAACCGGAACGCCGGCGAAGAAGGCGATGGCCAGGCCAATGCAGACAACCACCGCCTTCAGCACCTGTCCCGGCAGCATGCGGCCGCGATAGACTTCCGGGTTGAGATCGGCGGTGCGGGCGAATTCGGCGCGGTAGACGATGCGCACGATGACGACGACCGCGACGAGGCCGAAGAGGGCAACCGGCGCCAGGGCGGCCGAAAAGGCTGGGTAGGAAATTCCCGACAGCGCGCCGATGACCATGTTCTGCGGGTTGCCGGTGATGGTGGCGACGCTGCCGCAGTTGGACGCGGTGGCGGTGGCGATCAGATAGGGAATGGGATTGCGGTTGATGACACGGGTAACGTGGACGACGATCGGCGCCATGACCAGGCAGATGGCGTCGTTGACCAGGAACGCCGACAGCACGCCGGTCAACAGCGTCACCATGACCAGCAGCACGAAAGGCGCGTGTGCATGCTCGATAGCGTAGGCGCCAAGCGCCCGGAAGGCGCCGGACACCTTCAGATGCGCCACCACGATCATCATGCCGAGCAGCAGCGTAATGGTGTCGAAATTGATGGCGCGATAGGCATCTTCCATACTGAGTGCGCCGATGGCGATCATCGCCGCACCCCCCAGCAAGGCGATCCCTGCCCGGTCGAGACGGAGGCCTGGAATACGCCCGATTGCGACGCCGGCATAAGTCAGGACAAGGATCAAAAGTGCCGCTGCGCCCATCAATGTCATTGGCAGACATCCTTGTCCAAACGAACCGACGCAGGAACGGACTGTTCCCGCTCAGGCATTTGCCGGGCAGCTTTAACGCCGCTCCAGCAAAGCGAAAGCCTATAACGATCCGAATGCGAAAATCGGTGGGCAAAATCGCGGGTCGACCGATGCCGGGAGCAACCGGAGCTTGATCTTGAGACGGCCGAAATTGGGAATGAGAGACGCGCGGCGGACTGCCGGTGGCCTGAGATTGCCATCCGCGAAACTTCCCCCTCGGGAGGCTCGTGGCTTATGTAATTAAATTCTAATTTAAGCTTTCCGGGTATGGATAGCTTAGCTATATTTCGGCCGTGGGGTTTCAGATGGTCCAGGTTCTTGAGAGGGAATGCCGTGTCTCGGAAAACGAGGCTCTGCTGGCCCGCCCGATGGAATGTCCACAATGCCACGGAACCCGCAAGGTGTTTGTCTGTGCCCGGTGGGCGAGCTCGAACGGCCATTGCTGCCCCGGAGGAACACACCGGCTCAGTTGCCCCGGTCACAGCGTCGCGTGCATGGAGTGCGAAGAGAACCTTGAGCCTATCTGAAAGCGATCGCGACTATTTCCTGTTCGGAAAACGCAAAAAGCCCGCTCCGGCGAACCGGAGCGGGCTTTGCAACCATACGCCAAGAGTACCCTGCTGAGACCAGTACCCTGCCGAGAGCAGACCCGCTTTGCGTTTCCGCCACCGCAATAAATTGGTAGCGGCACTCCAGAAAAGCGATTGTTGGCTAACCGCCGTCGAATTACTCGCCCGACTGGCCGTCGCCAGTCACACTGCTGCCCAGAATTCCAAAGTCCTGAGACTTAGTTCCTTGTCCCGCAGTCAGGAATCCATCCGCATCCAGGCCGCGCCGCAGCAGTTCCCGCACCGCCGCGGACCGGCTTGGCATGCGCTTTTCGAAGCGCCAGTTTTCCAAGGCAGCCAATTCCTCGGCTGTCAGCATGATCTGCAGTCGCTCGGGTCGTTCCAGCTCGGCCATTCGCGCCTCCAACCGTCAAGACCAAAAAATATGGTGAGTTAGTATGTGTCTCAATTGCAGTATAGCTAGGGGTCCCCGTGCAGCGCGTCAAGAGAGGCTGATGGGTGACTCACATACAAGACCAACGATGAGGAAGACACGCCGATAGCACAACCCGCGCAGTCTGCTAACTACTTGATTTACTTGAGAATACTTTATTTTCTTCTTGCCATCTGAAGGTCGTTGGCGCATCTTGACCACGACGGGACAACCGGCTCCTGAAAGGAAGGTTTCCATGCGCTACGGATATTCGGCTCGGCTACGGGAGGATCTCAATTCACGGGTCCTGGGCGCGCTGCGCTCGCGCGGAATGGTCAATATTGCGGTGGTTGCCGAGGACATACGATTGCGTAACCTGGACGAGAACGTCGCCCTTGAAGATGTCGAGCGGCTTGTGATGCAGACGGCCCAACTCTACGGCGCGGTGATGGAGTTGGACGGACTGACCTCCGTCGAGGCGGGGAGATTGACTTCGCTTGCCGACGATAAGCACGAACTGCCTGGCATCGGCAATTCCGACACCACAGGCGGCCAAACCGCTCCCCTGCTGGGATTGTCCTAAGGCGCGACCCGCTCTTTCAATCGACAAAAATCCGCGAGAGAGATTTGGACCGAGCGCAGCGGCGCCTTGAGCGTCCAGACAACGCCTTGTTCCCCAAATTCCAGGGATTCCAATCCCCGCATGTTTGGATGACGTATTCCCCTACCCCAAATTCCCCACCTGCTCGATTTGCCCGTTCCGCGGTAGCTGAGATGCACGTGCGAGGTTTCGGTTCCCGTCGTCCCCTTGGGACGGCAATTGTTCTCCTGCGAAAAGGCGATCACCCGCCGGGCGGCGCCGGATCTCAGGGCTCGCGCAAATGTCGACAACGAAGCGCAACTCAGGCCGTCTTTGTCGGAAGCTCGTCAACCCGAGGCGTTCTCCCGTTAGCCCGCCTGACGCCAGCAACAAGTTGCCTGGAACTGTGTCGCCGATGGCAAACGACAACCATTGCGGCAAACAGGCCCTGATCGGCGTTCAGCTTCAAAGGCCGCGGAACGCTGTTTCGGAGCCTTTACGTTGCGCCGGCGGCTTCGCATCGACAGGAACCAATCAACGGTCAGAGCGTTTGCCGCTGCGTACTCTTTTCAGACATGGCCAATCGGAGTGAGGGACATGGCTTCATCGGCACTTATCGGCATTCTGATCACCTTCCTGGTGATCATCCTGGTGCTCTATCTCATCCAGCGTCTGCCGCTCGATGGCCGCACGAGGCAGATCGCGCAGATCGTTGTCATCATTATCGGCATTATTTCGCTGTTGAAATACCTGGCCATATTTTAGGATAAGGGTCGCCATGACATCCCAAACAATGGCATGGATCATCGGAACGGCGTTGTTTGCAGCAACAAGCACGGCCTACGCCCGACCCGACACGCGTTCGATGACCTGCGAGGAGACGCAGCGCCTGATCCAGAGCCATCACTCGGCGGTGTTGACGACCGGCCGGAATACTTACGATCGCTATGTCCGCCAATACGGCAACGAGTGCGACTGGCCGGAGGTGCCGGTCGCTGCCTCCGTTCCGACACGTGATGGCCAGTGCCGTGTCTATTGGTGCCGGGAACCGGTGTTCGATTTCCCGAACTGACACATCCAGCAGCCTTGCGGCGGTCGTAGCCAGGCGCTGCCGGGTCCAGACAATGCATTGCGCGAGGCGACATGGAACCCTTGCGCTGCGGGTGAATTGATTGTGCGCATGGCGCTGCAAGATGTAGCGGTGTGATGCCCAACCAGATGGAGGAGCGGTCATGCCCAATGATACAAGGCGGAGCGGCAGCTGCCTGTGCGGCGGCATCCAGTTTTCGGTGACGGGAGATCCCTTTCGGATTGGCCTTTGCCATTGCAAGGACTGCCGCAAGGCTAGCGGGTCGGCTTTTTCGGCGTTTGCAGTGTGGCCGCTCGAGGCGTTCGAAACGACGGGTATCGTCAGCAGCTACGGCGACAGAAGTTTTTGTCCCACCTGCGGCGGCCGGGTCCCTTTGGTTCGTGAGAATGAGGTGGAAGTGACGATTGGCAGCCTCGATGAGGTGCCCACCGAAGGGCTGGAGCCCAGCTATGAACTCTGGGTCAATCGCCGTGAGCACTGGTTGCAACGCTTGCCTGCCGCCCGGCAATTCGAGCACGACCGAGTCGATGACGAGCCGACAAACCGGACAGCCGAACCGATTTCTGACGGTGTCGAGACGCCGTCTAGCTTGCCGCAACGCAAGTCGGCCTAGCGCGAGCGGCGCAGACAGCCGGCAGGCAGGAAATTCATTCTCGAAACCGCCCGATGCCGACAGGACCGGGTCCGACAACATTTCACCCGGTAGAAGCCAAACGCAAAAAAGCCCGCCTTGGCGTCAAGCCAAGGCGGGCGGTAGATCATCCGGCCTGCGCTGCCGTGGAACGATGGATTGGCCAAAGCCCTGGGCTGAGACCCATGCCGTTTGTAACCGGCGATTGACTACGGAGCGTCCCCGGTCAGCTGGAATTCGTCTTGTGGTTGCAACGATGCTACGTTTTGTTTGGAAACGAGAGCTTAAGACCACGCAATATCGTTACGTCAACTATGCTGTCCAAGTATGTCGTGGTGTGAACTGAAGGAATCTTCCTGTCTTGTACAAAAGAACGCTTTGTTTATTTTCTTTCCGTCACATAGTGTAGCGAATCTTGAATCCGGATGGGGCGGCTTTCATGCAGCCAGCGCCTTCGCAGGATCGCGGTCCGCACGTGCAATATCCACTTCACGGCAATCTTCATGCAAGCATAGTCAGCACAAAGTTCATGCGCAGACATTGGGGGGCACCGATGGACCAGCCGAGCAAAATGGAGAACCTGCAGTTCGCGCAAGGGATACTGCGGGAGCTTCGGCAGAAAGCCGAAGGCGACGGCGAGAAGCTTCTGACCTACCTCATCGACATGGCCTACCTTGAAGCCAGCGACCGCATCCGTGCCCACTGGGTCGGCAATCACAAGCCCGAAAACCGCAGGGCCAAGGGGTAGTGCCAAGGGGTAAACCCGAAACGGGGCGATGGTTGCCCCCACGGAGCGTTTGATCAGACGCTTGGGGCCGGCGAGGCCACCGGTCAGTTGGCAATACCGGCTGAGAGGTCAGCCAGAACCTCCCTCACCCGAGTTTCGCTGACGCCGCGCGTGTCCTTGACCCAGCTGGGCGTCGAAAGCGGCGGTTCGATAAAGCGAACATGGTTGTTTACGGGCCCATGCACATAGGGGCGATTCAGCCCGTAGATGAGCGCGCATGGGACGTTCAGGGCAGCGGCGGCGTGGGAAATCCCGCCATCAACCCCGAGGAACATGGTTGACGCAGCGATCTGGCACATCGCGTCAGCAATCGACGGGGTCGAGGTGAAGTCGATTGCCTCAGGAATGGCGGCGCGGATTTTTGCGGCACCGGCGTGCTCGCGCGGTCCGCCTACAATCCAGATTGCCCAGCCGCGATCATGATGGTCTCTGGCGATCGAAATGAAGCGCTCGACGGGCCATGAGCGGAAATTCTCAATGTCGGCAGTATAGAGCGCCAGGGCCGGTCGCCCGGCATCGATCTTCTTGTGCTGGCGCCAATCGTCCAACTCGGCCGGATCGACCACAAGCCGGGGCGCCGGCCACTCTGCGCCCGCAGCCGGCTTTTCGCCAAGCGAGGCAATCGAGCAGACCTCCTCGAAGAGCCGCGTCTTGCGGGGTCCGAAGGCCCATAGATGCGCCAACCAGCCGGCGGGGAAGCGATTGAGGAGGCCGAATTGCAACTCCTGCGGATAGCCGATGCGCTCCTCTATTCCGGCCATGAACGCCATCAGCGCCGCCTTGGTGCTGCTGGTCATCAGATAGGCCGTACGGTAATTTTCCTTGCGCAACTCGCCAACCAGGCGGCTGCGCTCGCCAAAACCGGGGCGCTGATGACGCTTGGCAAGCGCCCAGCCCTTCCTGACATGCGGCATCAGGCGCGCCAGCGGCGCTGCAACGGGCGAGGTGACGACATCTATGGGGCGATCAGGAAATCGCGCGGCAATGATCTGGATGGCGGAATGGCAACGGACGAAGTCGCCGACCGCGGGGAAGCCGACGAAGAGGATTGGATCGCCGGTCGTCAAGGAAGCGCTTCGCCGTCAAGGATGCGGGCATAGAGATCCAGATAGCCGCGCGCCGCTTTTTGGATGGGAAATCTCGTCGCGGCCGATTCGCGGCATTGCTGAGGCGTAAGGTCGGCGACGGCCTCGAAAGCGGCCGCAAATTCTTCATCGGTCTCAAAGAAGCGCCCGCTGTCGGCATCGACCGTCTCGGGCAATGCGCCTCGCGTCGTCGTTAGCACCGGAGTGCCGCACAACATGGCTTCGACCGGTGCGTTGCCGAACGGCTCCTCCCAGGCGATGGGGTTGAGGAAGGCTCGCGCTTCGCCGAGAAGGCGAAGCTTCGGCTCGCCGTCAACGATTCCGTGGAAACGGTATCGCCTGCCAAGGCTCTTGAAAAACAACCCTTCGCGGCGGGTCTGACTTCGGCCCAGCAGTTTCCAACGCGAGCCACCGGCGATATCGAGACCGAAATCGAATTTTTTGGCGAGATCGACGGCGCGGTTGAGGCCTTTGCTTGATCGTGCAATGCCGGCGAGAAATAGCAGGCGGTCGCCCTTTGCAGCCGACAAACGATAGGCGTCCACCGGAAAGCCATTGTAGACGAATGTCTCGCGCCCATGCTGGCGGGCATGATTGGCGCTGATAAAGCTCCAGTTCGCAACTGGCATGGGCTGGTCCGGCATAAAGCCGCGCTGCGTATTCAGCGTTGGAAATGGCACCTCGACGGGCCAACTATGGGTGTGGACGATTTGCGTGTCGCGCGGAATGGCTGCCCGGCATTCGGCATCGGTCGAAGCGTGCCGGACTTCGAAGAGCGGGTGGCTGGAGCCAGGGCCAGCGATCACCACGACTTCGTGTCCGAGACGAACCATCTCCGTGGCCAGCCATTCGACCTGACGCTGAATCCCACCGTAACCTCGGCAGGGTATTACGCCCTTCAAAACGAGCGTCACCCGCATTGACCTTGCCTCACAATGCTCTCAAGACGGCCCAGTTGCGTCACGGGCTGGGCATTGTCAAGGTCGCGCCAGAAACGCAAAAAGCCTCGGCGGCCTCGACTGGGTTACGGAATCGTTAATCAGCGCTTGCTACTATGCCGGATGACCAAGAATCTCGGCAATGCGCCCACGACCATCTCCAGGCAACAGCCAAAGACCTCCGCTCTTGGTCGGCTGGCGCCCGCCCTGTTTCCCCTTGTGGTCGTCGCGCTTGGATACATGATCGGCCGGCAATTCTTCGGCTTCTAGGTCGACTCGACTCGTCTACCCGCGCACGGTTAAGCCTCGCGCCTCGCCGGGGATGCAGTCAATGTCCACCCAACCTCCGAAATCAACCGGCGGCACGTACGCCGCTACCCACTGCCCCGCACGTAAGCAAATTTGCAATCACGGGAACGTGATATTCACTGATCACCGGACAAAGGGGGCGCTGATGAGGTGTCTGGTGATCAATCTTGATCGTTGTCGCGATCGGCTGGCGCATGTCGCGTCCGAGTTCGGCCGGATCGGAGTACCATTTGAGCGTGTCTCCGCCATTGATTGCCCCGATTGCTGCTCTGTCGCCAAAAGCCCGCTGAGCGCTGCTGAGGTTTGCTGTTTCCTGAGCCACCGCTCGTGTTGGGAGATCGTTGCGAACGGCGCGGATCAATATGGCGCGGTTTTCGAAGACGACGTCGTTTTCGGCGCTGGCGCCGGCTCGCTGCTTGCTTCCGATCGATGGGTGCCACGCGATGCCGATGTGATCAAGCTGGAAACGCATTTTGCCAAAGTGAGGGTCGAACGCAAGGAAGTCGCTCTCGATGATGGGTTTTCGCTTGCCAGACTTTATGGCCTGCACGCGGGCGCCGCAGGCTATGTCCTCTCCAGATCGGCAGCGCAAAGATTGCTGCGCAGGACCATGCATCTGAGAGGAGAGGTCGACTTCGTTCTTTTTCACCCAGGATTCATGACCTGCTCGCTCAACCGAATCTATCAGATCATGCCGGCGCTTTGCGCACAGCACCATTTTGTTTCGGGACGAGAGCGCTTTCCAAGCCTAGTGCGACGGCCCGGGAGGCGGCCAAAACCGTTTCTCGATCGAATTGTTGGAGAAGCGGTGCGAACCTTCGCCTATCTTCGAAACCAGAGCCTGACCGGAACAAAGAAGATCGAGGCCGTCGCGTTCTCAGACTCTGAGGTCGACGGCAAACCCGTCCACGGCGCGTTCGTCTATGGGGAGCCCGAGCACGGCCACCTCTACGAGGCGGCCGGCATACCGATCGCGCGGAAGAATAGTTCGACCGCCAGATAAGCAGACGATAGCGGCTGCGTTACGAAACAGCCTTTTCGCGGACCGGAAGCTTCCAGCCCGGCCTGACAAAGTGGCAGGTATAGCCGTTGGGGTATTTCTCGAGATAGTCCTGATGCTCTGGCTCCGCCTCCCAGAAATCGCCCGCCGGCGCAAGCTCGGTGACGACCTTGCCCGGCCACAGTCCAGAGGCATCGACATCGGCGATGGTGTCTTCGGCGACGCGCTTCTGCTCGTCGCTGGTGTAGAAGATCGCCGAGCGATAGCTCATTCCGACATCGTTGCCCTGGCGGTTCCTGGTGGTCGGATCGTGGATCTGGAAAAAGGATTCGAGCAATGTGCGAAAGCTGATCCTGGCCGGATCGAAAACGATCTCGATGGCTTCGGCATGGCTGCCGTGGTTGCGATACGTGGCGTTGGGCACATCGCCACCGCTATAGCCGACGCGGGTAGAGATCACGCCGAGATAGCGCCGGATCAAATCCTGCATGCCCCAGAAACAGCCGCCGGCAAGGACTGCACGTTCGGTGGACGTCGCCATATCATACCTCCATTGGATTGCTCCTTAGGTAGGCATTGTCGCTGGCTTCTTCCAGCATCTCAAGTGCATCACTCGTTGCCGGCCGAGCCGAACCGCCGCACGATGACCTCGAAGACGATGTCGGAAAGGCGGCAATGATCGCGGCTCGCTCGTCCGGCGAATAATGTTCGGCGTCATCGATGGTCATGAAGGTGACGTGACGGGTCATGGGGCCTGCCGGATTGATTCGGGATGCCGTGATATGGCTTTGTTCGCGCACGATATTTTTGGGCCGGAGCGCGGCGGGTCTTCCCTTCTCCCCTTGTGGGAGAAGGTGTCGCCGAAGGTGACGGATGAGGGGTGTTCCAGGGAACGCCGACGCCTCACTCCGCTGGAACACCCCTCATCCGTCTCGGCGCTATCGCGCCGATCCACCTTCTCCCACAAGGGGAGGAAGAGCGCGCACCTCACCCGTCAAAAACCGCAGCACCACATCGCTCATGCCAAGCAGCGGCGTGAACGTCACGATGGTGATGCCGCCCGTCGCGTTGGTGCGGGTCAGGCCTTCGGAATAGATATCGAGCGGCGGCTCCTCGTCGAACCAGACGCCGTGCAGGGTTTCGCCCTGCCACTTTTCGCGGCCCTTCTCATAGCTCTTGAACGACAGCACCGATTCATCGGCCTGCACGCCGCCGCCGCCGCCCCAGCGCACCACGATGCTGTCGAGCGCGCCCGGGGCGCCGCGGCCCATGGTCGTGTGCAAAATGGCGTTGGCCGGGATCATGCCGGTGCCCCATGCCGCCTGCTGCTGCGGCGGGCCGACCAGCACGCGCTGCGGGTTGTCTCGCGTGCCCTCGCCGGTCACGCCGGCAGCCCATAGCCTGACGGGGGTGTCGAAGGTCTTGCCCTGCCACCACGCGGGATAGCGGCCGGTGAGATGCATGGCCCATTCGGCGCCGCCGGCCCTGGTCTTGCCCAGCTGGTTGCCGGCCATGAACAGACGTTCCCGGTTCTGCGCGCCGGCGGCGTGAAACTGCGCCTGCCTGGGATAAGGCCGGTAGGCGGCAAGCTGGTTAGTCCTGCGCCTGCGGTCCAGTTCCTGCAGCAGCGCCAGATAGTGGCGGCGCGTCTTCAGGCTGGTCGCCAAACGGCCCGAGGACGGCTTCGAGGCCACGGATGCGGCGGCGGATCTCGTCATCGCTCAGGGCTTCCAGATTGTCAGATGAAACATGCAAATCCTTGGCCAGATCTTTGGGCAGCACCGATTGCACGATCTTCAGATACTGGTCGGGCTTGTCGGCCCGGACCGCGGCAATCACGCCGGCGCCATGGGCGCGGAAATCGGCGCGAACCGCGTCGAGGAAATCATCGCCAAGCGTCTTCTTCGTCCGCTTCGGCTTGGCAGCGGCGGCAGTCGCCTTGCGGCCAAGACGAGAACGCGGCGCCGTCCGGTCAGCCATGATCCGAGATCCCGGCGGGCTCGGCGGTCGCTGCCTGCTTTGCCGGCCTTGCCCGCTTGATCTTGCCGGACTTGCGCCGTGCCGATTTTGGCCCTGACCGTTTTGGGGCGGCCTTGCGGGCTGCATCAGCGGCCGGCGCGTGGCGCTTTCCGGCAGGCACGGCTTTCAGGCTTGCCCTTGCAAGGCCGATCGCCCTTGCGTCGTGCGCGCCGCGCGGAAAACCGAAGCCGCCGACTGCATCGACAGGGCCACCGCGAACCATGCCGATCAGCACGCCCGGCACGACCGGCTCGATGCGGCCGATGCGCGCCTGCGGGGCAGCGCCCTCGAACACGCCAATGGCGCTGACGACCTCGCGGCCGTCATCGTCGGTGATGATGGTGGCATAGCGGTTGGACAAGGGAGGCCTCGCGGATAAGGCAGAATGAACCGAGGATAGCGTTCCTTCACGCCCCCCTCTGTCCTGCCGGACATCTCCCCCTCAAGGGGGGAGATTGGCAGCTCCGGGGTCGCGACCAATTTGCAGCGCTGACGATTGGCGAAAGCAAGGCGGCAGTCCGATCTCCCCCCGTGTGGGGGTTGAGGAGTGGTCCGCGCAGCGGACGGAAAGCCAATTGCTTGGCTTTCCGAACGACGAACGTCCGGCAGGCCAGAGGGGGGTGCTGTCCCGCCGACATCCGATACCGCACGTTGTGGGCATCAGGAAAACAAAACCCGCCTCGTGGGCGGGTCGGTGGCGCAAATCAGCACCATGGACAAATCATAGCAAAGCTGCCCTCACCCGTCAATACCAATAAGAAATAATTCCTAACTGTATACTGGACGTACCAGACGGATTTGCGATAACGAATCCAGGAGTTATCGCAATGTTCGATCTGACCAACGCCATTTACCACGACGCCGACAAGCCCGCGAGCATTTGGAGGCTATCCATTGGCCCCACGGCCCGTTCTGCCCTCATTGCGGCAATGCCAATCCTGAGCGCATTGCCAAACTGGCGGGCAAGTCCACGCGCCCCGGTGTCTACAAATGCAACGAATGCCGTGCGCCGTTCTCTGTCACGGTCGGCACTGTATTCGAGCGTTCCAAGATCGGCCTGCACAAGTGGGTGCTGGCTTCGCATCTGTATGCCTCATCCAAGAAAGGCATGTCCGCTCACCAGCTACACCGTATGCTCGGCGTCACCTACAAGACCGCTTGGTTTATGGCGCACCGCATTCGCGGAAGGAAGACGTGAAGTCTTCCGGGCCGCTTGGCGGCGAAGGCAAGACCGTCGAGGCCGACGAGACCTACATCGGCAAGCGTGAGACGCCTCGCGTTTCAGAGCAGCGCAAGGGCCGCCCCTTCACCAAGAAGGGCAAAGGCGGCGGCGCGCATAAGCGCATTGTGGTTGGTCTGGTCGAGCGCGGCGGCAAAGCCCGTATGTTCCATTTGAACGACGCCACGGCCTCTACCGTGCGCGATGTGCTGGTCCGCAACGTGTCTCGCGACACGACGCTCTATACCGACTCGTCGCGCTCTACACGCGCACTGGCGATGAACATGCATCGCACAAGACGAACAATCACGCCGCTGGCGAATACGTACGCTACGAAGGCGCAGAGACGATCCACTCCAATACGATTGAAGGCGTGTTCTCAGTGTTCAAGCGCGGCATGGTTGGCGTCTACCAGCATTGCGGCGAGGCTCACTTGCACCGCTACCTTGCCGAGTTTGATTTCCGCTACAATCGCCGCACAGCTCTTAAGGTGACTGACACCGAACGCCACGACCAGTTGCTTGCAATGATCGAAGGCAAGCGCCTTACCTATCGGCGGATTGGTGAAGCCGGTCACGCCTAAGCAGAAGGCGCGCCGGTTGATGGCAATTCGAAGTAGTAAGGGCTCTAGCTCGGGGCTTTGAACAGGCCCCGAGCGATCCAGCCCACCAAGCCCACGACAGCCACCGCTGTAGATCCAATAAGAGTGATGACGACCTTATCGTCCAGCTTGAAGGGGCAACTCGGAATTCCCTGTGCGATCAGGATAATCCCTGAGAATGCCGAGAAGACAATTAGGAAGCGGAATGCTTTGTCGGCGTACCCCTGCCTGAGATTTCGGTCGGCCCGCTGGTCAGTCACGCCTTCTTTTAGGCTGTCGATTTGCGTGCGCAGCTTCTCATTTTCCAGCCGCGCCTTCTCAAGCTCGTAAATCGCCTGAGACTCGTCCGTCTCTGCGGGCAACGACTCCACCTCGGCCCTTACCAGGGCCTTCATATCGGCGTCTGGCTTAGCGCTTTTCGGCGAGTCCACTGAAATAGTCCGCAATCACATTGTCTGGAATTACAACGCCGCGACGGCCGGGCTCAAAGACCCTCTCCCAAGGTGTGCCTCGCCGGTGGGTCAGGGATGAGAGCGTTGACGCCGGATAATCCGCATATGCCGCGTAAACTTGCTCCAAAACATCTCGCTCGTTCGGCTCCAAATTCTCGCGTGGGGCGTCAATTGGCTGCGTAACCGGATCAGGCCCCCACGGCGCTAGAGCGCGATACAGAGTGGGGATGACGGGACCAAACTCCCACGCCTGCACCTCGTCGCGGATAAGTGGATGGCGATGAAGAGCCATGTTCCAGCCGTGGGCAAAATAGACCAGCTTTTGAAGCTGCATATTTGAAAGCGCGCGACCGCCATCGCGTCTAGCGCGCTTAATGAACCAATTGGCTATAGCCCGCGAATCAACATATGGCATGGTGCCTCAATATGAGGAGTGCAAGCTAAAAGTCCAATTATTCAGGCTTTTCGGCCTTATTTTCGGACTTTGCGTCTTCTGGTCTGTCTTATGCTTTTCTTCATGGTGCGATCTGGGCGGCGTCTTCAGCATCCGCTGTACCGTCTCGTTGAAGCGTGTATCGTTGGTTTTGTCGCTATCACGGTTGGCTGATTCTTTCATTGGACCCTATCCAGCGAGAAGATTTTGAACGCGCCATCGGCAAGTTAGCCATCAATTGGGCTGCTGCCGAACACGGGTTCGACCACTGCATTTCTATCCTATTTTATGAGAAAGGCGCTAGCTCGCTAGTTACTACATTGCCCCTGAATGCGCGGGCAAAAATCCGATTCTTCCAAAAGGCGATCAAAGCAATACCAGAGCTTGCTGGGGCCGTTCCACGGGCTGAGGAGCTTGCGAACGCTGCCTTCAGAATCCTGGATGATAGAAACTGGTGCATCCACGGGACCGCATCCATGATTGGCGGCACGCTCTTCGAGCAACCCTTCAATCTGTCGCGCTTCGAACGACCAGCCATGGAATCCATAGAACACAAGGAGGTCACCATGGGTTTCATCCATGTGACCAGCGAATCATGCGCCAAACTAACGCTGGCTTTGGCTGTGTTCATGTTCAGGAAGTTCGGTCTGTTCACTGAGAACGAGGTCGAGGATGCGCTTCGCGGTGTCCGCGAAGATATCACCTTCTAGCTCCGCGTCCCTGCCTCTATTTGCGCTTTCAGATCAGTGCCGGCCTGTCGGCTCGAATCATAGGACATTTTCCCATACTTTCTCAAGTATATAATTAGGAACTAATTCCTACTTCGGTCAAAGCCGCGTCTTGGCGCGGCCGCGCATTGCGCAAGGGCAGCATCGATGGGATGCTGCGTCTCGTCGGAGAGCGCAATGAGCAATGTGACCAGTCACTATGGCAGCGGCGGCATCGTCGAGCGCATCCTGTCGGCTGTGCCGGACGCCAGGGCCGGCAGCCTCGCAGCCAAACAACTCTATCCGTTCGATCAGCTTCATGGCCGCGAGCTGATCGCCACGCAGGACCATGCCGCGCGTCTTGCGCCCTCCGCCGGCGATCGGGTTCTGGACATCGGCAGCGGCATTGGCGGCCCGGCCCGGTTCCTTGCCGAGACCTATGGGTGCAGCGTCGACGGCGTCGACCTGACGCAGGCGTTCGTCGTGGCGTCCCGCCGACTGACCGAGTTCTGCGGCCTCGGCGACAAAGTGCGTTTCCATGAGGCCGATGCGACAAGGCTGCCTTTTGCGGACGACACATTCGACGCGGCAATCTGCTTCTATGTCGGCATGAATATTGCTGACAAGGCGGCGGTCATTGGGCAAGCGTGGCGCGTGCTGAAGCCGAAGGCCAGGCTTGTCTGGACCGAGGCGGTGCTGGCGGACGGCGAGCCTCACTATCCCTTGCCTTGGGCGGTGTCGGCTGCGGTCAGCCATCTCGTCGACCGCGAAACCCTGAAGGTCTTGTTTGCTTCAGCCGGATTCCAGGTCGACGACGTCATCGACGAAACCGGCGATCACGTCGAGCTGGCGTTGAAACGGGCAAATTCCGGCATCGTGCCCTCGCCCGCCCAGCAGCAGGCCAATGCGATCGTGCTCGGCGCCGAGTTCGTGCAGCGGCGAAAAAACTACATAACCAGCCTGAGCGAGGGAAAACTCGCGTCAATGGCCATCATCGCTTCCAAGCCGGCCTGAAACAAAAAACCCGCCTCGGCGGCGGGTTGGTGGCGCAAATCACCACCATCGACAAATCATAGCATAGCTGCCCTCACCGGCCAAGATATGTCAGGAAAGAATTCCTACATCGACATCGATCGGAGACTCGGCGATGCTAGCGCTACCACATCCGGCGTCAAGTCATATGCATATGTTCTAAAGTGCCATGCCGTCGGCGGATGTTGTCTGATAACTTGCCCTTTGGCATCAAGGGGGCAAAAGAAGCCATGTCTGAGGACAAAATCCGAAATATAAATCTGACCGCCGACATCGTCGCGGCATTCGTGCGCAACAATTCTGTGCCGCCGGATAGCCTGCCGGCGTTGATCGAGAGCGTCAATGCAGCGCTCGCGGCCGTGGACAATCCCGTTGCTCCGCCGCAACCTGCGCCTGAGCCCGCGGTCAACCGCAAGCGCTCGGTAACGCCGAATTTCATTTACTGCCTCGAGGATGGCAAGAAGTTCAGGTCGCTGCGGCGTCATCTCGGCTCCGCCCATGGCATGACGCCGGAAGCCTATCGCGCCAAATGGGACCTGCCCGGTGACTATCCGATGACGGCGCCCAGCTACGCCGCCAAGCGCTCGGAGCTGGCAAAGGAGTTCGGGCTCGGCATCAGGACACCCGAGGCCCCGGCCGCCAAGGCGCCGGCCAAGAGCAAGACCAAGGCGTAAAGGCACGCCCCCTCCGTGCCGTACGCCTGCTGGAGGACGATCGTGGTGGCCGGAGAGCCCAATGACGTTCGCGTGGAACGTGTCGACCGCCGCCAATGGGCGGTGCTGGTTGCCGAGAATGGCACGGTGACCCAGCATCTGTTCATGGCCCAGGAAGCGGCCGAGGAGTTTGCCGACGGCGAGCGGACAAGGCTCGGCCTTCCCGCCAGGCCGCCGGCGGCGGATCCGCTGGCCTGAACAGTCCTTCAACCGGCTGCAGCATATCGCCGGCACTTGCGGCGGATCACAAGACGCAGCCTTCTACAGGCATCGACCGACTGGTCATTAGCTGGCTCTTATGGAATCATTCCACTCCAACTCGGGGGAGAGCGGGATGGACAAACCAGCCATGGCATCCGTGTTCAGGATGCGGCAAGCGCCAGCCACTGTTTCGGGCGTTCGCAGCGTCGGCCAAGGCCAGGCCGATCCGGTCATCGGCAGAAGGCCGCTCGGCGAGGCGATCCGCTTCGTCATCGACGCCCACCCCCACTACGACATCAGCGGCGTTTCGATCGCCTATGGCGACGGCTCGGCCCCTCGCCTCGGCAGCCGGGTGGTCAAGGCGCTGTGGGCCGAATATGGCCGCCGCTGGATGGAAGAGTAGCGCAGGCCATCGGCCGACGCCTATCGCTTGCATCCGCGTCCGGATCGTAACAGCGGCTCATGCGTTGAGCGTGAGCCAAATGGGAGCAACAGCCATGAACGTCGCCAATCTGCAACTCGAAGGCCTGCTGATGGCCGTCGCTTCGATCAATCAGGTGCTGGTGCGCAAGGGCCTGCTCACGGTCGAGGATATCGACATTGCGCTGCGCAAGGCCGAGGCTATCGAAACCGGCGAGGAGCGGTCCGACGGCATGTCGGAGTCCAACCGAGACGCCGTCAACTTTCCGATCCGACTGCTGGAACTGGCCAATCAATGCCAGCCGGAGGCGGACATGCCGTCCTTCTCGAAACTGGCCCGCATGGTCGGCCAGATGAAGGAACCCTACAACGACCAGATGTGAGGCGGTCTGCCGACGCGGGGCCTCACCCTCGGCCGAGCTTCGATGCCAGCACGCTGCCCGGTCCATGGACGGCGGCGAACAGCAGGCCGGCGGCGAACGGGAAATGGGACATGAAGGCGCCGAACTCGGCCTGGTTGCCGGCCCAGTGCGACGGACCGTGGAAGGCAAAGCCGAGGAAGACCACGTAGACGGCGGCGATCAGGGCGGCCGGCGTGAAGAACGCTCCGGTCAGCAAGGCGATCACCAGCAGCGTTTCGAGGATCGCGGCGCACCAGGCCAGAAACAGCGGGAAGGGAAAGCCGGCGGCGGCGATGTAGCCGGCGGTCATGCCCATATCCATGAACTTGAAGGCTGCCCCCATCGCGAACATGGCGGCCAGGGTCAGGCGGGCGATGAGAATGGCCGCGGTCTGCCACGGCGATTGAACGGCTTCCATGATGTTCTCCAAAGGTTTGCAACGGGTTCGTCCCAAGGACGGGCGCCACGCCTCCGATCCTACACCAGCCCCCGAAATTCTTTCCCGGCAAAGCCGGACCTCGCAAAAGGAGGCGCTTGCAATCCTCTTGCCGCGCGTGGCCGCTCAGAGCTTCGCCATCAGCTCCCGCCCCAGCCGCTTCGGCGGCTCGGCCCGAAGCACCACATTGGTCGTCACCGCGCCGTAGCGGCCGATGGCGTCGACGATGCTTTCGAGGTCGGGCGGCGACGGGACGACCACCTTGACCAGAAAACAATCCTCGCCGGTCACCCGCAGCACCTCGACCACTTCCGGCATGGCGGCGAATTTCTTCAGGCAGGTCTGGATGTGCTCATGCGTGGTGCGCAGGCGGATCATGGCCATGGTGCCGAGACCGAGGGCGGTGGGATCGATCGCGGCCCGGTAGCCGGCGATGATGCCGCGCTCCTCCAGCCGCTTCACCCGCTCCGACGTCGCGGGCTGGGACAGGCCGACGCGGCGGCCGAGTTCGGAAATGCCGATGCGGCCATCCTCCTGCATGATCTCGATGATTGCCATGTCGGTGGGGTCGAGCCGTGGCCGGTAATCGCCGTTTGCCATGAACACCTTCAATCCATCGGAATTCTTCGTCGCTTTCCGATGATCTCTCATTCCGCGAACAAGGAGAAGCCCTAGGATTGGGACATCATCTGCGGCGAAGAAACAGGATTTTCCATGACCGACTTCATCATTCTGCCGGGCAGCGGCGGATCGGGCGAGGCCCACTGGCAGACACGCTGGCAACAGGCCGACCCGGCGATGCGCCGCTTCAGCCCGGCAAGCTGGGAGCTGCCGGATTTGGACGACTGGGTGGCGGCGCTGGACGTCGCGGTGTCACAGGCACAGACCCCGCCGGTGCTCGTCGCCCACAGTCTCAGCTGCCTGCTGGTCGCGCATTGGCAGGCGGTGTCGAGCCGTCGGATCGGCGGGGCGTTTCTGGTTGCGGTTCCCGACCCGGCCTCGCCGGTCTATCCCGCTTACGGAATTCCCTTCGCCGATACGCCGCGCGGGCCGCTTCGCTTCCCCTCGCTGATCGTGGCCAGCACCGACGATCCCTATGATCCGAACGGTTATGCCCGTGAGAAAGCCGCACAATGGGGCAGCGAACTGCACATCGCCGGTCCGCTTGGTCACATCAACAGCAATAGCGGGCTGGGCGACTGGCCGGCGGGAATGGAGTTGCTGACGGCCTTCGTGAGAGAGAGACAGGCCGACCACGCAATCGCACCATAGACGCCCGAACCGTGCGCCGCGGGCTTGCCCCAGCTTGTCCCGCCAGCTATCTCTCGGGAGGGGCCTTTGTGAGGGAGCCTGCGAATGGTGTCCGTCCGATATCTGGTCCGCGATGTCGATCTGTCCATCGCGTTTTATACAAGCCATCTGGGCTTCGCGCTGAAGCAGCAATTCGGTCCGGCGATGGCCATCCTGACGCGCGGCGACCTCTCGCTCTGGCTCGCCGGCCCCATGGCGTCGGCAGCCAGGCCGATGCCGGACGGCCGGACACCCGAGCCGGGCGGATGGAACCGGTTCGTGCTCGAAGTCGAGCAATTGCCGTCAATCGTGACTGAGATGCGCGAGGCCGGCGTGCGGTTCCGCAACCAGATCGTCGAAGGTCCGGGCGGGCGACAGATTCTTTGTGAAGACCCGTCCGGCAACGTGATCGAGCTGTTCGAGCCCAGCTAGGCTTCGGCCGTCGCCTGGGCTTCGGCGCCGAGCTTTGCCGGGTCTTCCCAAGGCCGCTCGGCGTCTGCTTTGCGCTTCGGACAATCCTCGTAGTCATGCTCTCGCGAACCGCAATAGGAGCAGCATTTTGCCGGCGTGTCGGTTCGAAGCATTGTGGCCATGCACAAGAATGCACGAAAATTCATCCGGTTGCAGCAGCGTCTGCGACACCGCTGCTGGGATGCGTGACCGCCAGCCTGGCGACGCCGCTCAATAGCCGCCGCCGAGGATCGGCAGAATCTCGGCGGCAGACATTGCGCGCGGCGCGTATTCGTCCGGCCTATATCAAAGTTAAATGCGGATGGTGGGGGTGAGGTGGTAGGTGATCGCGATGGGGGGACTCTCAACGCGCTCGAGGTGTCCCATGGACGTTCGAAATCTGATTGCCAAATTGTCAGCCGCGGTATTGCACCGCCGCGCCGCGTCTTCGCCGATACTGTTCAGGCCGATCCGCAACTCGCTCGCCGACATCCCGTTGAAGCCGGCGCCGCGGCCGCCTTATCGTCCGCATCGGCCGATCTGGCCGGCAAGCAACATGTAGCTCGCCGGGCTGCAACCAGTTTGTGATTTCCTCGTTTATGGCGATCCCGTTTTCAAGGAGGCAAGTGATGAGATCGATCCGGGCGAGACGCGAATGGTTTGGATGGTGAGCGCATGAGCCGTTTTCTGCCCCTGACGATCAGATTCGTGGACGGAAGCGCGATGACGGTGTCGTCGATCGCCGACGCCAGGAGGGCGCTAGGCGGAACATGGAAGAACAAGCAGACGGCGGCCTACAAGGCGGCCGACAGGCTGGTGGACGACGCGTTGAACGGCATTTGCCGCCCGGACATCGCCTTTGCCGCTTTCCAGAATGCCGCCGCCCAACAGGGCTTGCTGAAGCCGGCCAAGCCAAGTGCCGCCCTTGCCATGCTCGACGAATTGGCGTCGCTGGATGGGCATCGTTGAAAGACCGGCTGACGGATTGCCTGCGATGTCATGGCGAACGCCGGATAGCCTATCTCGGCTCGCGGTTCATGCTGAGATAAGTCGGGTCGAACTCGGCGATTTCCACCAGCTGCTGCCAGTCCAGAATGGTCACCATGTAATTTGCCCAGCCGATCACACCGATCTTGCGCAGCGCGCCGATGACCCGGTTCATGTGGACGACCGAAAGCCCAAGCACATCGGCCAGTTCCGCCTGCGACAGGGGAAGCCGGAAACTCATGCCGTTGGTCTGCTTGACGACCTGGAGCCGCACGAACAGCTCGCACACAAGATGCGCCAGATGCGAAGTCTTGGACCGCCGGCCCATGGCCACGATCCATTCCCGATGGATGGCGCCATCGACGAGCGTGTCCAGCCAAAGCAAGCGGCTGAGATGAGGCGCCTGTTCGGTGATCGTCCTTAGCCGACTGTGGTCGGCGGCGATCACCCGGCATGGCGACAAAGCTATAATGCCATGGTCCATTGTCTTGAGCAGGAAGGCGTGCAAATCGACAAAATCGCCTGGCACCTGCAACGAGGTGAACTGGCGGCCGCCATCCTCCAGCACCTTGTAGCGCGCCGCCAGACCCTCGATGATGAGCGTGCTGTAGCCTGGCCTCGATCCCTCTGAAACGATGTCCTGACCGGTGGCAAAATCCATCTCGATGGTCATGGCGGCGGCCAGCAGCCCCTTTTCCTGCTCGGACAAAGCGTCATGCTGGCCAAGGTTGAGATAAAGCGGTTCTAGCATCGAGGATCCAGTTCGAGATTTCGTGGACATTCGTGGCCTAGCCAAACGCCGGAGATCGGGTGCGGTTGCAATCGGCCGGCACGGCGACGGCTCCTGGCAGGAAATCTGCTCAGGACACAGTCGCATGGAACCATGGGTGCGGGTTGGGATTTAATCCATGTCGCTCAAAAATGGCCCCGATTTTGAGACAACGACATGCATAAAAACACAGACCTGAAGCGCGTCGCCTGCGTCCTTCAACCGCGATGCGCCTTAGCGTTCTCACGCAGGGATCCTTGCACACATGGAACGGTTCTACTTCGACTTGTACAACGCCGAGACCCAGATTGATGAAGAGGGGCAGCTTTTTCCCAGCCGGGAGCGTGCGGGAGCCGAAGCGCTGCGCATATTGCACGATGTGGCGCGCGACGAGATACCGGAGGGCGACCACCGGCGGATCACCGTCAAGATGCTGAACGAGAACAGGGAGCAGATATTCGAAGCGTCGCTGACCATGGCGTCGCTGTGGAGTTGAACTCGTCGACCCTGTCGAGGACTGTATGGAACCTCTTGCCCTCCCCTCTGTTTCCTAAGGAGGGGCCAGCGGCAGAAGCTGCACGGCTGATTGACTGGAGGCATCTATGTCCTTGCAAAAGCTTCATCCCGAGCAGGTCGACGACACACGCAGGCTTGCCTATTCGACCTTTGCCCCGGCGCTGATCGGTTCGCTCACCAAGCGTCTGGCGCGGTGTCAGGGCGTCAAGGAACTGGGCGCCCTGGAAAAGTCGCTCATCCGTTTGATCGAAGACTCCGATGTCGATGGGCCGCAAGCCGAGGCGATGAAAGAGTTCGCCATCGAGCTGGTGGTGTCGACGATATCGGAAGCCCGCGCTCACCCCGACACCAAGAGCGATGTCGAAGCCGTTGGCGAGCGCCGCGCCGAAGGCCGCTCCGAGAACCCGCAGACGCTCGAGGAGCAGTTGCAATCAGGGCTCGAAGATAGTTTTCCGGCCAGCGATCCGCCCGCCGTCGTCTCGACCGCCATTTCCGGCGCCTCGAAGGACCTTGTCGGTACAGATGAGGTGTTGCGCCGCAAGAAGGAGGCGGCGCAGCGAAAGCAGGAAAAGGCCGACGCCGGTTAGCCGGACAACTCGCGCGAGCCCGAGGCGATGAGAAGTCGTCAGCCGAAGCGCTTTTCCGGCGACTGTCCGCTGGCCGGTGACTGTTCGCCGGCCCGCGCGACGATCGCCTCGAGCGGCTCCGGCCGGTGAAGCAGAAAACCCTGGCCATAGGCCACGCCCATGCCGCGCAGAATGTCGAGCGCTTCCTGCTGCTCGATCTTTTCGGCCACCACCGCGCAGCCGAGACTTTTGGCGATGCCCGCTATGGCCGAGACGATCTCGCGATCGAAACGGCTTTCCGCGATATTCTCGATGAACGAGCCGTCGATCTTGATCTGATCGACCGGAAAGCGCCGCAAATATTCGAACGAGCTCATGCCGGCGCCGAAATCGTCGAGGCTGACGCGGCATTGCCGCTCGCGCGCCTTGCGCACGAACTGCTCGGCGGCGTCGAAATTGGTGACGGCCGCGGTCTCGGTGATCTCGAAACCGATGCCGGAATGCGGCGCCCCGGTCTCGGCGATGACGGCGTCGACGAAATCCCATAGCAGCGGATCGCTCAGCGTCTGCGCCGACAGGTTGAAGCCGAGCAAGATGGCGCCTGACCGCATCGCCGCGCCATGCTGCGAAAGCGCTGTCTTGATGATCCAGCGGTCCAGCCGCGAGGCAATGCCGAAGCGCTCGGCGACGGGAATGAATTCGTTGGGTGGGATCAGCTTGCCATTGCGCCCGGCAAGCCGCGCCAGCACCTCGACATGGCGGCTCTCCTGCCAAGGCTGGCCCAGAAGATGGATCTCCTGGCCGAACAGTTTCAGCTGCCCGTCATCCATGGCGTCGACCGTGTCGGCGGCGACACGCGCCGCGTTGAGGCCGCCGGAGCCCGACGCCGCGTCGGCCGAAAACACCGCGAAGCGATTGCGCCCGGCCGCCTTGGCGGCATAGCAGGCGTCGTCGGCGCAGGCCAACGCATCGGCAACCGTGGTGGTGGTGTCCTCGACGAAGGCGATGCCGATGCTGGCCGCGAGCTTTCGCGAGGTCGCCGGCAGTCCGAGGTCGGCGTCACGGACCGCCGCAAGGATGGCGCCCGCCAGCGCCTCGGCTTTGGCCGATTGGCAATTGGGCACCAGCAGCGCGAACTCGTCGCCGCCGAGGCGCGCGGCGCGCGCCGTTGACGGCAGGCAACCCAATATGCCGGCGGCGACGCCCTTCAGCGCCAGGTCGCCGGCGGCGTGGCCGGCAAAGTCGTTGAGCGCCTTGAAGTAGTCGAGATCGACATAGAACACCGCCAGCGGCAGAAGCCGCTTCATGGCGATGTGTTCGGCCAGCAGCCGGTCGAAGGCGGCGCGGTTAAACAGGCCGGTCAGCGCATCGTGGTGCGCGGCGTAGGCGAGTTCCCGCTCGCGTTTCTTGTCCTCGGTGATGTCGCGCACGGTGCCGAGAATCTGGCCCGCCGTCTCGGGCGCCGCGATAAAGCGCACCAGCGATTCGACATGGCGGATTTCGCCGTCGCGCCTGACGATGCGGTATTGCGCGGCGACGACGCCGTCGGTCGAAAGCGGCGCCAGATGGGCGCGCTCTGCGGCATCCTTGTCGTCGAGATGCAGATAGGAATGCCAAAGGTCGGCAGCCACCTCGTCGGTGTCGGCGACCAGGCCGAATATCTCCCTGGTGCGGGCGTCCCAATAGCTCTTGTTGGCGTCGATGTCGTGATGCCAGATGCCGGTGCCACTGGCCGCCAGCGCCAGGCGAAAGCGCACATTGACCCGCTCCAGTTCGGCTTCCGCCTCTTTCTGCCGGCTGATGTCGGTCTGCACGCCCATCAGCCTGACCGGCCTGCCCGTCTCGTCACGCTCGACAATGCCGCCGCGGTCCAGCACCCAGATCCAGTGGCCGTCCTTGTGCTTGAGGCGTAGCTCGGTCTCGATCGAGGCGGTCAGGCCGGAAATGTGCCGCTCTCCGCTGGCCAGCGCCCGCTGGCGGTCGTCGGGATGCGTCAGCTTCAGCCAGAGGTCGTCGCTGTTGGCAAGCTCGCCATCCTCATAACCCAGCATGTGCGACCAGGTTGGCGAATAGAAACAGTCGCCGCTCAAAATATCCCAGTCCCATACGCCGAGATGAGCGCGTTCGAGCGCAAGCGCCCAGAATTCGCCGTTGCGTATTTTCTCTTCAGCCATGCCCTGGTTTCGCTCACTCCGTCGCCGCCACTATGCACGCAAGCAGAGAAGAAACCGTTACCGGGTGCGCCGCGCCCACAGTGCGGACAAGGCCTGCAATCGGATCGTATCCTGCCGTGTTGCGCCATCAAGCGATCGGGATTCCTCATGCCATGGGCGCCCTGATTGGAGCCGCCCGGCCCGGCCCGGGCTCGACGATCCTTATCGCGCGGCGGCGCGCATTGTCCTCGAGCAGGCCGCGCAGTTCCTCACGGCCGCGCGCAATGCGCGACATCAGCGTGCCGGCCGGCACGCCGAGCATCTCGGCGGCCTCGGCATAGGAGAAGCCCTCGATGGCGACCATGGTCAGCGCGGCACGGCGGTCCGGGCTGATCGCCTGCAGCGCGTCGATGATCTCGCGCGCGGCGACGTTCTCCAGTTGGTCGGCGGGAGAGGCTTGCGCCTCTCCCGCTTCCAGCGGCAGCATCGACGCCTCGCCACGCCGGTTCACCTTGCGCATCTGGTCGATGAACAGATGATGCATGATCGTGAACAGCCATTTTCGCGGGCTCTCTCCCGTCTGCCAGTTGTCCAGCCGCAGCAGCGCCCGCTCCAGGCAGTCCTGGACGAGATCGTCGGCGGAATCGCGGTCGCGCAGCAGCGAGCGCGCATAGCGGCGCAGGCGCGGGATTTCGTCGAGAATGGCTCTCTGCTTTTCGTCCATGACCTTTTGTCTTCGTTTCGGCATGCCGTTGCCGCAAAACCGCTGCGCCCCCGGGTGAGGACAGCTTTGGCTGATCTGAAAAATTCCTCTGTTCATGCCTGTCGTCGGCTCCAAAAACGCTGGGCACTTTTGGGCGACAGGCATGACGCGCTCAGCTCAGCGCGGCGTGGCGTCGATGGTGACCCGGTCGGGATAGAAGGCGCCGTGGGCGCGAATCTCGGCCATCTCGTCGAAGGGCTGCTCATAGGCCCACATCGCGTCGTTGCCGGTTTCACCCGCCGGCAGCACGTTCCAGTAGCTGGAGTCGCCCTTGTAGGGGCACAGCGTCGACCGCTCCGTCTTCCTGAGCTTCCGGAAGTCGATGTCCTCGAACGGGATGTAGAAGGAGAAGGGATGGGGCGGCTCGGTCACCATTTTGGCTTTTGCCGAGGAAGCGATGATGGTGCCGTTTGCAAACACGACGACACGCCCGTTGAAGGGCTCGACGGTGATCACCTTGCCCGGATTGCGCCTGAAGCCGGGTGACGGGTTCGCATGCTGATCCATGACTGCTCTCCTTGTCCGCTGGTGGTTCGATGTCGGTCGACGGCGTCAGCTCTCACTGGTCACTGACGGGCCGGCGACAGCGGTCACACGCGACAGCTTCTGGCGCTTTTCGAGCTGTGGCTTTTCATAGGTCTTCTTCATCGTTCTTCCTTTTCTGACGTCTGGCAGCCGGTCCGCGCGGCTGCCGGCCGTGGATCATGGCTCCAAGGGACAACAGGCGCATCTCCCGTCCGGCCGATGCGCCGCCGAAGGAAATCCGGGCCAGCGTGGCAAGAACGATTCGCATGTGTTTCGCCGCGATCCGACGGCGGTGGATTTATCTCAGCCGGGACGGCCATGCTTGGGCCGGGCGGAACACGGTTTTGGCGGATGCGGCCCTGTCAGCACGGCCGCAAGGCTTGGACAGGCGCGAACAGCTACCGGCGCGGCTATGGCGATGGCTGCTTGGCGCCGGTGCACGCCGCGAAATATCGATAATAAAGGACGACAGGTGAGACTCTACAAAATCAAGATGATTTGCCAGATATTTTCGCCTTTTCGGCACGAGAAGCAAAATAAATTTTCGACAGACGAACTTTCACTTCGGAAAAATGTCCATTTCATCTCTGTTAACCAAATATTAACCAAAATTATCCGATACATACCGAAGTTATTCGCTGTCGCAATCCGAATCTAAGTTGTAATAATCATTGCACAGTTCGCTTCTGACATTACTGTATCGTTGATGTCTTGCGAAGCATGCAACGGAGGAGCTGTAGGAGTGAAATCCGGGTCAAGACTGTGTTGCGAGGAACGGTCTGCCCGACGGAGGAAACACGCATGAGATTGCTGAAATATGCGCTGCTGGCGGGAGCGTCGCTGCTTCCCATCCTGCCCGCGATCGCCGCGACCGCGACGGGCAGCATGAATGTCCGCATCACGATTACCGACGAATGCAAGGTGCAGACGGCGAGCGATCTCGATTTCGGCTCGCACGGTGTCATTGATGCGAATGTCGACCAGACCAGCACCATCAACGTGCAATGCACGACCGGCAAGTCCTACAATGTTGGTCTGAGCGCCGGAGCGGGCGCGGGCGCAACGGTTGCTGTTCGCAAGATGACCGGGCCGGCGTCGGCGACGATCGACTACACCATCTACAGGGAAAGCACCCGGACGCAGCTTTGGGGCACCACGATCCCCACCGACACGGTCGGCGGAACCGGCAACGGCGCCATTCAGCCGCTGACGGTCTACGGGCGTGTTCCACCGCAGACGACACCGGCGGCGGGCCTCTACACCGACACCGTTGCGATCACCATAACGTACTGACAATCGATACCAACACGAGGACGATCATGCGATCCATGCTTTCATGCATCGGAGCCACGGCTGTTCTGTTGCTGTGCGCCGGTCTCTCACAAGCCGCTTCGCTCAGGGTGGCGCCGACAGGTCTCGAGCTGATCTCGCCCGACGCCTCGGCGGTTCTCAACCTCAGCAACGATGACGCCAAGCGGCCGATCAATGTGCAGATCCGGGTCTTCGCATGGAGCCAGGCCGGCGGCATCGAAACGCTGACGCCGACCACGGACGTGGTCGCCAGCCCACCATCGACCAAACTCGGACCCAATGCCCAATACGTGGTTCGCGTCGTGCGCGTGTCGAAGGCGCCGGTGCGGGCCGAGGAAAGCTACCGCGTCATCGTCGACGAACTGCCGGACCCCTCACGCAAGAAGGCCGGTACGGTCGCGCTCGCGCTTCGCTATTCGGTCCCGGTGTTTTTCCGCGACGCCGATGCCGCCGCGCCGGCAGTCGCCTGGAGTGTTTCGCGCAAGGGCGGCAGTCTTGTGCTGACAGCCAGCAATACCGGCGAAAGTCGCCTCCGCCTGTCCAACCTATCCCTGACCCAGAACGGCAAGAAGCTTGGCAGCCGAAACGGACTCGTCGGTTATGTCCTGGGCGGCGCGACCATGCAGTGGCCGATCGGCAGCAGCAAATCACTGTCCGCGGGCTCGGTGCTTTTGAAGGCACAGAGCGATCTTGGACCCTTCGATGCCAAAGTTGCCGTCAAGGGCAAATAGGATCGCGCTAGTCGTCGCGCTCGCGATTTTCACACCTTTCTCGGCGGTGAACGCGCAAGAATTGCCGGCCGTGACGAACCCTGAAGACCCTGGCCAGCAAGCCGGCCGCAGCCTTTATCTAGAGGTGTTCATCAACGACGTCTCGACCAAACTGATCGGCAGCTTCACCCAGATGCCGGATGGCGGCCTGGCATCGACGCCGCTAGAGCTGAAGGAGCTCGGGCTGAAGCCGCCGCAGGGCGCTGTAGACACCGACGGCCTGGTCAGGCTCGACCAGCTGGCGGATGTGTCGTTTCAGATCGACGAAGCGGCGCAGCGCCTCTACGTCACCGCCGCCAATGACAGCCGCGAGGCGCGCATGGTCGATCTCGGCTTGCGCTTGCAGGACCGGCCGGCGCCGCAATCGGGCTTGGGCGCGGTTCTCAACTATTCGCTGTTTGCCAGCTCCAACACATTGTTCGACAAGGACGTCGAGCTGTTCCAGGGCGTTTCCGGCGGCTTCGATGCGCGCGTGTTCAGCCCCTATGGAACGCTCAGCCAATCCTTCATCGCCGGCTATTCCGACGGCAGGCTGGGCGGCTTCACGCGGCTCAACACGACATGGAGTTATTCCGACCCCGACCGGCTGATGACCTATCGGGCCGGCGACTTCATCTCCGGTGGATTGTCGTGGACGCGTCCGGTCTATCTCGGCGGCATCCAGGCGCAACGCAACTTCCACCTGCGATCGGACCTGGTGACGCTACCCCTGCCCTCCTTCGGCGGCACCGCGGCAGTGCCGTCGACGCTGGAGGTCTATACGCAGAACGTGCGCACCTATTCCGGCGACATCCAGCCCGGGCCGTTCCAGGTCACCAATCTGCCGGTGTTCACGGGCGCAGGACAGGCGCAGGTGGTGCTGCGCGACAGCCTGGGCCGCGAGACCACGGCCACCTTGCCGTTCTATGCCTCCAGCATGCTGCTGCGCCAGGGACTGCTCGACTTTTCCGTCGAGGCAGGGATGGCGCGGCGCAATTTCGGCATCTCCTCCGACGATTATGACAGCCGCGTCATGGGGGTCGCCAGCGCGCGTTACGGCGTGACCGACCGGCTGACATTGGAAGCCCATGCCGAGGGCGGCGCCGATCTGATCAATGGCGGCATAGGTGCTGCCTTCCCGCTCGGGGCATATGGCGCAGCTTCGCTGGCCGTCGCCGGCAGCCATCATGACGGACGCACCGGGTCGCTGGTCGATGCCAGGGCCGAGTTCGGTTATGACGGCTGGGCGATCAACGCCCGCATGCAGCGGTCATTCGGCGGCTTTGAAGATATCGCTTCGGTGACGGCACAGCCGGTCATACTCGATCCCGATGATTTCACCCGTTTCAGCGCCGGCGTGCCGCGGGCGGTCGACCAGGTGACGCTCAGCGTGCCGATGCCGATCGACTTCTCCAGCCTCAACTTCTCCTATACCCACCTCAAGGATGCCGAAGGCGAGACCAGCCAGATCGTCGGCCTCTCCTATAGTCAGGAGATCTTCAAGCGCAGCACGCTCTATGCCACGGCCTTCGCCGATCTCGACGACGGCGACAGTTATGGCATCTTTGCGGGGATTTCGATCCCGTTCAATGACGACGTCATGGCGTCGACGGGTGTCGAGCATGGGCCTGACGGCCTCAATGTCGTGGCCGACCTCGCCAAATCGGAGCGGGCCGAGGACGGCAGCATCGGCTGGCGGCTGCGCACCTCCGAAGGCGAGGTTCCCAACCGTTCGGCAGCGGTGAGCTACCGCGCGTCGTTTGCGCGTTTTGAGGCCGGCGCCCAGCAATTCGACAAGGACTTTCGCGTGACCGGTCAGATGGACGGCGCCATTGCGGTCGCAGGCGGCGGGGTGTTCGCCACCAACCGCATCGACGATGCCTTTGCCGTCGTCGATGTCGGCACGCCTGATGTCGAGGTCTTGCATCAGAACCGGCCGGTAGGCAGGACCGACAGCAAAGGCCGCATCCTGGTCACCGGCCTCAACTCCTATGAGCTGAACACGGTCTCCATCGACCCGAAGAATCTACCAGTCGACGCGGATGTCCCGGCTACCAAGGAGACCGTCGTCCCAGCCGACCGCAACGGCGTCGTGCTGAAGTTCGGCGTGTCCGAGGCGGCGCAGGCCGCGCTGGTGACGCTGGTCGACTCGAGCGGAACGCCGCTCGAAGCCGGACTGTCGGGACGCGTCGATGGCGGCACCGAAGACTTCGTCGTCGGCTATGACGGGCAGGCCTATATCAAGGGCCTCGGCAAGCAGAATTCAGTGCAGGTCGAGCGCGCTGACGGCGGTTCATGCCGGGCAGAGTTTCCCTTCGAGGCGGCGCGCGGCCGGCAAGTGGTGATCGGGAACGTGGTGTGCCAATGAGAGCTGGAGGAAAAATGCTGCGCGCCGTAATCATCGCCCTGCTGCTGGTGCTGCTCCCGTCGCTCGCCCGGGCGCAGAGCTGCAGTTACACCGTCACCAGTTTGAATTTCGGCATCATCGACACGCTGTCGGGCACCGCGGCGACATCGACAGCCACCTTCACCGCGACTTGCAGCGGCAGTTTGCCATTGCTGCTGCCCGTCCTGGTCTGTCCGCATATTGCCGCCGGCACCGGCGGTGCAACCTCGGCGGCGGCCCGGCAGATGGCGAGCGGCGTCAACAGCCTCAACTATCAACTCTATTCGGACCCCGCAATGACCGTTGTCTGGGGCACCCATAACTGGGCCTATGCCTCGCGCCCGCCACCGCTGCTGCTGAGCCCCAATCTCTTCGGCAACTCAACCGACACCCTGACGCTCTATGGGCGGGTTCCCGGCGGCCAGGCGACCGTCCCGCCGGGCACCTATGTGTCGACATTTTCGGGCGGGCAACTCGAGTTCCGCTCCCGGACAACCCTGTTGAGCAGCAGCTGCGACACCGGCGCGGGCAACTTGGGCACCAGTCCGACCTTCACCATCAACGCCACGGTCGCGGCAAACTGCCTGGTCGCCACCCAGAACATCGATTTCGGCCCCAAGGGGGTGCTCGACGCCAATGTCGACGCCACCGGCCAGGTTACGGTCACCTGCACCCCGTCTACCGCGTACACGGTTTCCCTCAATGGCGGCACGACAGGGGGCACGCCGACCACCCGCAAAATGTCGAAGGGCGCCGAGAGGGTCACCTACGGCCTCTACAAGGATCTGGCGCGCTCGCAGCCCTGGGGTGACGCCGGAACGCCGGGAAGCACGGTGGCCGGCACCGGAACCGGTACGGCCCAGGCGCTCACCGTCTATGGCCGCGTGCCGCCGCAGACGACGCCCTCGGCCGGCGTCTACACCGACACGGTGGTGGTGACCATCACCTATTGATCGCGGCCCGCCTCGCCGTTGGCCGGCGCCAGCCAGCGCGCGTAAATCTCGCCGACGATGCCGCGGCGAAAGACCAGCACGCAGATCATGAAGATCAGGCCGGTGGCGATGGTCACCGGGAAGCCGGAGGTGGCGAGCGTGTTTTCCAGCCCGACGACGAGGCCGGCGCCGACGACAGGACCGACCATGGTGCCGATGCCGCCGAGCAGCGTCATCAGGATCACCTCGCCCGACATCTGCCAGGTGACGTCGGTCAGCGTCGCGAACTGGAAGACGATCGCCTTGGTGGCGCCGGCAAGCCCGGCAAGGGCTGCCGACATGACGAAGGCGGCGAGCTTGTAGCGGCCGACCGAATAGCCCAGCGAGATGGCACGGTTCTCGTTCTCGCGGATCGAACGCAGGATCATGCCGAAGGGCGAGTTGACGATGCGCCAGACGGCGAAGACGCCGATGAGGAATACGGCAAGCACGACGAAATACATGTTGAGCGTGACGTTGAGATCGACGATGCCGAACAGATGCCCGCGCGGCACGCCCTGTATGCCGTCCTCGCCTTCGGTGAACGGCGCCTGGACGCAGAAGAAATAAAACATCTGCGCCAGCGCCAGCGTGATCATCGAGAAATAGATGCCTTGCCGGCGGATGGCGAGGAAGCCCATGACCAGGCCGAGCACGGCCGCTCCGGCGGTGCCGAGCAGGATGCCGGCCTCGGGCGGCCAGCCCCATGCCTTGACGGCGTAGGCGCAGAAATAGGCGGCGGCGCCGTAGAAGGTGGCGTGGCCGAAGGACAACAGCCCGGTGTAGCCGAGCAGCAGGTTGAAGGCGCAGGCAAACAGCGCGAAGCACAGCATCTTCATCAGGAAGATCGGATAGACGAAGAAGGGCGCGGCTATCAGCGCCAGTATGGCCAATGCCAGCAATACCCGCTCAAGCCGCACGGAGGCGGCGGTGCGCTGGTCGTGAAGGGCTGCCTCGCTCATCTCAGGCGTCCCTTCCGAACAGGCCGGCGGGGCGCAGGAGCAGCACGATCGCCATGATGACGAAGACCACGAGGTTCGACGCCTCGGGATAGAACACCTTGGTCAGGCCCTCGGCGAGGCCGAGCATATAGCCGGTGACGATGGCCCCGAGAATCGAACCCATGCCGCCGACCACGACGACGGCAAAGACGACGATGATGATATCGGAGCCCATCAGCGGACTGACCTGGTAGACGGGTGCTGCAAGAATGCCGGCCAGGCCTGCAAGGGCCGCGCCCAGCCCATAGGTGAGCGTCAGCAGCAGCGGCACGTTGACGCCGAAGGCCTGCACCAGCTCGGGATTTTCGGTCGCGGCGCGCAGATAGGAGCCGAGCCTGGTCTTTTCGATCAGGAGCCAGGTGCCGATGCAGATAATGAGCGAGGCCACCACCACCCAGCCGCGATAGTTGGGCAGGAACATGAAGCCGAGATTGGTGCCGCCGGCAAGCTGCGCCGGAACGGCATAAGGGTTGCCCGACACGCCGTAGTAGAAACGGAACACGCCTTCGATGACCAGCGCCAGTCCGAAGGTGAACAGCAGCCCGTAGAGCGGATCCAGGCGGTAGAGCCGCGACAGCGCCACGCGCTCGACTGCCATGCCGAAGACGCCAACGATGAGCGGAACCAGGAGCAGCGCCGGCCAGTAGCCGATGCCGAGATGGACGAGCAGCAGGTAACCGATGAAGGCGCCGAGCATATAGAGTGCGCCATGGGCGAAATTGATGATCCGCAGCAGGCCGAAGATGACGGCCAGGCCGAGGCTCAGCATGGCGTAGAAGGAGCCGTTGATCAGCCCGACCAGCATCTGGCCGAGTAAGGCCTGGACGGGGATGCCGAAGATCATGGTCATGGCGTCACCGAGGGTGTTGCAAGCGGGATGCGTCTGTGCGGCACGTACCCCCACCCGGACCTTCGGTCCGACCTCCCCACAAGGGAGAGGAAGGGCGGTGGCCCTCCACCCTCCCCCTTGTGGGGAGGGTCGCTGCGCAGCAGCGGGGTGGGGGTACTGCCGTGGGCTGTCGTCATCATACCCCCAACACCTCGTGCAGCTGTTGCGTGTGAGCGGCAAGCTCGCTTGCGGCAAAACCCTCCACCACCTTGCCGTGCTCCATCAGGTAGAAGCGGTCGGCGATGCGGGCGGCGAAGCGGAAATTCTGCTCGACGAGCAGGATGGTCATGCCGCGCTTTTTCAAGGTCGCCAGCAGTTCGCCGATGCGCTGGACGATGACCGGCGCCAGGCCCTCGGTCGGCTCGTCGAGCAGCAGCATCTGCACGCCCGTCCGCAGGATGCGGGCGATGGCCAGCATCTGCTGTTCGCCGCCGGAGAGTTTGGTGCCGGGGCTGTTGCGGCGCTCCTTGAGGTTGGGAAAGAGACCGAAGATTTCCTCGACGCTCATGCCGCCCTTGGCCACAACCGGCGGCAGGATCAGGTTTTCGTCGACGGTGAGCGTGGCGAAGATGCCGCGTTCCTCCGGCACGAAGCCGATGCCGCGATGGGCAACACGATGCAGCGGCAGGCGCATCAGGTCGCTGCCGTCGAAGGTGACACTGCCGCTGCGCTTGCGGACCAGCCCCATAATGGCGCGCAGCGTTGTGGTCTTGCCGACACCGTTGCGGCCGAGCAGCGTCACCGTCTCACCGCGAAAAACGTCGAGGTTGACGCCATGCAGCGCATGGCCCTCGCCATACCAGGCATGGAGATCGCGCACGGCAAGCAGCGGCTCACTCATGCTCGGTCCCCCTGCTCGGTCCCCATGTAGGCGACCCTGACGCGCTCATCGTTGCTCACCGTTGCGTAGTCGCCGGCGGCGAGCACCTGGCCGCGCTGCATGACGGTGATCCAGTCGCAAAGGTCGGCGACGACGGTGAGATTGTGCTCGACCATCAGCACGGCGCGGTCCGTTGCCAGCGAGCGGATGATGCCGGAAATGACGCCGACATCCTCGTGCCCCATGCCGGCCATCGGCTCGTCGAGCAGCAGCACTTTCGGGTCGAGCGCCAGCGTGGTGGCGATCTCGAGCACGCGCTTCCTCCCATAGGAGAGATCGCCGGCCGGACGATGCGCGACATCGTCGAGCCCGACGATGTCAAGCAGCTCGCGCGCCCGTGGAGTCAGTTGGTCAAGCGCGGCCAGCGAGCGCCAGAACTGGAAGCCGAGCCCGCCTGGCCGCTGGAGTGCGACGCGGACATTGTCGAGGACGCTCAGATGCGGAAAGATCGCCGATATCTGGAACGAGCGGACGAGACCCATGCGCGCTACCCTGGCCGGCGCGGTGCGGGTGATGTCGTTGCCCAACAGTTCGATCCTGCCGCTGCTCGGCTGCAGGAACTTGGTCAAGAGGTTGAAGATTGTCGTCTTGCCGGCGCCGTTCGGCCCGATCAGCGCATGGATCTGGCCGTGATGGACGTCGAGGTCGACATTGTTGACGGCGACGAAACCGGCAAAGTCGCGCCGCAGGCCGCGGGCGGAGAGCACCACCCGCGGCTTGATTTCGGCACCGTCCGGCTGGACGGCCACGGCTTGCGCCAGCGTCACTTGGTGACGAGCGGGCAGCCGCTGTCTTCAGCCTTGATGAAGGCCTTGTCGCCCGGAATGGTCGCAAGGTAGGTGTAGTAGTCCCAGTCCTTCTTCGACTCCTCGGGCTTCTTGACCTGATAGAGATACATGTCGTGCACCATCGAGCCGTCGGCCTGTACCTTGCCGTTGGCGTTGATGATGTCGTCGACGGGCATTTCATGGAGTTGCTTGGCGACCGCCTCGGTTTCGTCGGTGCCGGCCTTGTCGATGGCCTTGAGATATTGCAGCACCGCCGAATAGGTGCCGGCCTGGATCATGTTGGGCATGCGGTTGGTGCGCTTGAAGAAGCGCCCGGCGAAGTCGCGGCTCTTGTCGTCGCGGTCCCAGTAAAACCCTTCGGTGAGCACCACGCCCTGCGCCGCCTGCAGGCCGAGGCCGTGCACCTCGGCAAGGGTGAACAGAAGGGCTGCCAGCCGCTGGCCGCCGGCGACAATGCCGAACTCGGCCGCCTGCTTGATGGTATTGGAGGTGTCGAGGCCGGCATTGGCAAGGCCGATAACCTTGGCGCCGGAGGACTGCGCCTGCAGCAGGAAGGAGGAATAGTCGGTGGAGCCGAGGGGGTAACGCACCTCGCCCAGCACTTTGCCGCCGCTTGCCTCAACAACCTTTGAGGTCTGCTCCTTCAGCGAATAGCCGAAGGCATAGTCGACGGTGATGAAATACCAGCTGTCGCCGCCCTGCTGCACCAGCGCGCCGCCGGTGCCGACCGCCTGCGAGTGGGTATCGTAAGCCCAGTGGAAACCGTAGGGCGAGCATTGCTTGCCGGTCAGGTCGGCCGATGCCGCTCCGGTAACGATGTCGATCTTCTTCTTTTCCTTGGACAACCCCTGGACGGCGAGCGCCACCGAGGATGTCGTCAGTTCCATGATCGCGTCGACCTGCTCGGTGTCGTACCACTGGCGCGCAATGTTGGAGGCAATGTCGGGCTTGTTCTGGTGATCGGCGTTGACGATCTCGATCGGCGCGCCCTGCACCTTGCCGCCAAAATCCTCGACCGCCATCTTGGCGGCCTCGACCGACCATTTGCCGCCGAAATCGGCATAGACGCCCGACTGGTCGTTGAGGATGCCGATCTTGACCTTGCCGTCGGAAATTTCGCCGGCCGCCGCCGGCATCGCAGTCGCCGCAAGCAGCGCGGCTGAGACGAGATAGGATGCTTTCACAGGTGGTTCCTCCCTTGTGGCCGACGCTGGAAAACGCGGCGGCCTTGCAATGGTTCAACAGTTCCGTCCGGTTCTCGCTGAAATCCGGGCCAGCGCCCGCCACTTCTCCTCTTGGCAACCCCTCCGCCCTGGGTGCGCCGGGAACCGTAGCATCACATTTCGCGAGGCGAGAATGCTATTTTCGTAGCATGGCGTGCTAGCGCGGCCGCTACCAGTCGGGCTCAATTGGAGAGTCTTCGGAAAAGCCGCTCGGGCCAGGCAGAGAGAGCGTTGCGGCGGCAGCGTCCAGCAGTGCCCCCGGAAGCCCTTTGAGATGCTCGCTGTCCAGCGGAAGCGCAAGATAGCCCGTGGCAATGCGTGCAGCCGCTTCCGCCTGTTCACGATCTCTCACTGCCTTGACCGCAGACCGATCAGGCCGCGTGGCCAGCCAAGCCTTGTGCAGAGCGAACATTCGAGGGTCGACCGTCGGTATGCTTACGGGATAGCCACGCTCATCGATCGCCACAGCCTCCACCTTCGGGGCTTTGATGAGCCATTGCAGCCCCTCCATGGGTGCGCTGTCGAGGTCGTCGGCAAGCTGTGTAATCGAGGTAGTGGCGTTGTTCTTGAGGACATGTCTTGCCTGCGGACGGATCAGGTCGACCAGATAGCCATCACGGTTCGCTGCCCTGAAGGCCCGGGGCTGGAGCGGCTTGAAGGACCTGTCCACTTTACGCAACACGCCTATCAGGCCGGACTGGCTTACCCTCTCGCCGGTCACGAAGCTGATGCGACGTCGGGAATCGAAGAGCAGGTCGATGTCCCCGGTTGCCGTGAGACCGCTGGTGATCTGGACGCCCGCCAGAGCCTCGTAAGCGAACAGCGCATTCGTGCCGACGACCAGCAACTGCTTGCCCAGCAGGTCTGTTTCGGCGCACCGCCGCAATATCCGTGCGGCGATGGCCGGTACCCTGCCCAACCCCATTGCCACATTGACTTTCGCCAGGCCGTTCAGGCGATCGGCCAGACCTGCCAGCAGATCCTTGTTCTGCACCCTGCCCTCGGAAAACGCAGCGAACGCCTTCTCCGTCTGGCTGCTTTTCGGCCCGAGTGAATTCTCGACCTGCCGGACCTTCCGCAGCAGGTATTCAGCACCGCTGCGCTCAACCCAGCGCATGCTGCCTGCAAAGCGCCTTTGGCGCTGGTCATCAGCATGCTGCCAGGCCTCGTAGACCTGTTGCGTATCTATGAGTTGGCGCCGCTGCTCGCCGGTCAACTCTCTCAGCATCGTTTTCCACTCTTAAGCCAGGATCACGTTAGCATAGTGGAAAACTCTTATTAAACAATATGTTGTTATGTTATTTCCACTATCGCAGCTATCACCCGCGCGACGAGTGGAAAATACCGAAGAAACAATAGGTTATGTCGAGCAAGGGAGGGCAGAACCTCACAAGCGGGTTTTTAGCTGCGCGCACCATGGCAGCCGCTTGCCGTCGCCTCACCGCTTCTGCGGATAGATCGTCTCGCCGCGCTTCAGCATCGCGACGAAAGCCCCGATCTTCTTCCTGCGCCCCGCCTCCGTCTTCATGTTGTGGGTGCGGAAGGCGAGCGCGAAGCGGTTCTGGGCGGAAAGCTTTGCCAGCATCTCTTTTGCCGCGGGTTCGGCATCGATGGCGGCCTGCAGATCGTCAGGGATCTTCATGTCCTTGCCTGAGGCATAGGCGCGGTCCCAGCGTCCGTCGGCCTTGGCCGCCTCGACCTGTTTCAGCCCGTGTTCGGTCATGCGGCCCTCCTCGATCAGGCGGGCGACATTGTCGATGTTGATCTTGCTCCAGATGCTCTTCTTGCCGCGCGGCGTGTAGCGCTGCAGAAAGCTCTTGTCGTCGAGCGGCTTGCGTATGGCGTCGATCCAGCCGAAGCACAGCGCCACGTCGATGGCCTGCTTCGGCGTGATCGAGGCGAGGCCCGAGCCGACCTTGTGGACCTTGATCCAGACCTCGCTCTCGCCGGCATGATTTTCGCGCAGCCAGGCGTAAAAACTGTCGGGATCGGGGAATTCATGAACCTTGTCGGGATCGACCTTGAACGGCGCCATCATCACCTCGTTGTTGCCGGGCCGGCTGTATCGGCTGTCGATGCCAGTTTCCGTCAGCGGCGTCGATACCCCCTAGCCTATTGCGAGCCGGCTTGCGCCCAAGCCGGCGCTCATGGCAGTTTCCCGGCTGGTCGAGCCGGGCAAGGCAGACTGCAATTCGGGGGAAATGCCATGCGATCGATGTTACTCGGCCTCATCCTTCTGCTGCCGGCCTCGGCGCTCGCCGAACCCATCGAAACCCAGAAGATCATCACCGCGCTGACCGGCGACTTCAATGGGGACGGCGCCGCCGATCTGGCGATGATCGTCGAGACCGAGCCCGAAGACGATACCATGGACATGCATTTCTTCCTGAGGGACAAAAAGTACAATTTTCTGAAACCCGCCGGCGTCGTGCATGAGCAGGTCTACGGCGAATGGAACGACTACGACCAGCCGCATTATGAGGGCTCCGGCATCGAACCGGAGTTGACCTTGCTGCCCAACGGCTCGATCAAGATCTATCTGCCGGGGCTGATCGGCCCCGGCGAGCGGACCGACATGACGCTGACCATCGCCTGGCGCAACGAGGCCTTCGTCGTCGCCGGCGTTGCCTATGACCATTACAAATACCAGTCCGTTGTCGTCTACAGCAGCTGCGACTACGACGTGCTGACCGGCAAGGGCAAAAGTATGCAGACGCAGGATGATGACAGCAAGGTGAACAGTATCGTGTCTGTCGAAGGCCAGGTCGTGCCCTTCGCGGAGTGGGACACGGGGACGCCTTTTAGGGTATGCGGGGATTGAGGGGGCAGCCAATCTCCCCCCTCGTGGGGGAGATGGCCGGCAGGGGGGCCGCTGTCCCGCCAACGCACCGGCCAGTGTCAGCCACGTTTATCCCGCGATTCTTGTCAGAAAATAGATCGAGAGGTCGCGATCCTTCGCGCCCCCCCTCTGCCCTGCCGGGCATCTCCCCCACTTGGGGGGAGATTGGCTTTTACTGCAGATGCGGTTTCTTCAAGAAACTGTTGCGGTCGGCGGATTTTACCCTGAGCCAGGTTTCGCGGCCGCCGCGTACGACCCTGAGAGGAATCTCCGAACCCGCCGGATTCTGCCATAGCTTGCGGTAGAAATCGGCGAGCCCGTCGACCTCGCTATCGCGCACGTCGGAGATGATGTCGCCCTGGCGCAGGCCGGCCTTGGCGGCGGGGCCGCCTTCGGCGACGCTCATCACCACGACCGCGCCGTTCGACTCGGCCGAGAAGGCGCCGAGCCATGGGCGTGGCGGCTTCGCCACCTGGCCGCGCGTCAGCAGATCGTCGAGGATCGGGGTCAGAAGGTTGATCGGCACGACCATGTTGATGTCGGCGACCTCGCCGTTGCGGCTCATCTGCAAAAGCAGCGAACCGATGCCGAGCAGGCTGCCATCCTGGCCGATGAGCGCCGCGCCGCCCCAGGACGGATGCGCCGGGGCAATGAAGATCGCCTCGTCGAGCAGATATTCCCAATAGCCGGCGAATTCCTGCTTGGTGACGATGTGTGCCTTGACCGAGCGGCCGGTGCCGTCGGCAAACACCACGGGGTCGCCGATCTTGGCCTTTGAGGCGTCACCCAGCGCCACCGCCGGCAGGCCGAGCGGCGCCAGCGCCTGCACCAGGCCGAAGCCTGTCTCCTGGTCATAGGCCAGCGCATGTGCCGGCACGACACGGCCGTCCTGGTCGGTCAGCCAGACCTCCTCGGCCTCGGTGATGAGATAGCCTATGGTGAGCACCAGCCCGTCGCCGCGGATGACGACGCCGCTGCCTTCCCGGCGCGTGCCCAAGGCATTGGCCGTGAAGGCATCGTCGGGAACCATGGCGCGCACGCCAACGACGGAGCGCAAGAGCGGGGAAACGGGATCGATGGGCATGCTTTCATCCTGGCAGATATGCGTGGGCAGTATCCTCTATAGGTATGCCGCGCTGCACAGGGCGCAAGGGCTTAGGCAACGCTGACATCGATAATAGTTCAACACAAGTTGAACCTTTCTGAATTGCACCTATGTGTTCCAGTATCTACGTTCCGCCGACTTTTCCGCCATCAGTCTCGCGCCGTCGTTTTCGCCCCGCCAAACCCAAGGAATTCCCCGCATGACCGAATACATCCCGCCGAAAGTCTGGAGCTGGAAGAAAGCCAATGGCGGTACGTTCGCCAGCATCAACCGGCCTATTGCCGGTCCGACGCATGACAAGGTGCTGCCGGTCGGCAAGCATCCGCTGCAGCTCTATTCCCTGGCGACGCCGAACGGGGTGAAGGTGACTGTCATGCTGGAGGAGCTTCTGGCGCTCGGCCACAAGGGCGCCGAATACGACGCCTGGCTGATCCGCATCAACGATGGCGACCAGTTCGGCTCGGGCTTTGTCGAGGTCAACCCCAACTCCAAGATCCCGGCGCTGCTCGACCGCAGCGGCAAGACGCCTGTCCGCGTCTTCGAGTCCGGCTCGATCCTGCTTTATCTCGCGGAAAAGTTCGGCGAGTTCCTGCCGACCGAACAGCCGGCGCGCGCGGAAACCTTGTCCTGGCTGTTCTGGCAGATGGGTTCGGCGCCCTATCTCGGCGGCGGCTTCGGCCATTTCTACGCCTATGCGCCCGAAAAAATCGAATACGCCATCGACCGCTTCGCCATGGAGACCAAGCGCCAGCTCGACGTGCTCGACCGGCGGCTGGCGGAGACTGAATATCTCGGCGGCGCCTTCTATTCGATCGCCGACATGGCGGTATGGCCCTGGTATGGCGGCCTTGCGCTCGGCCGCATGTACAATGATTCCGCCGAATTCCTGTCGGTGCAGGACTACGAGCACGTACAACGCTGGGCCAAGGCGATCGACGCCCGCCCGACCGTGCAACGCGGCCGCATGGTCAACCGCGCCTTCGGCGACCCGGCCATGCAACTGCACGAGCGCCACGACGCCGGCGATTTCGAAACGAAGACGCAGGATAAATTGGTGGTGGCGGAGTGAGCTAATCTCCCCCCTTGAGGGGGAGATGGCCGGCAGGCCAGAGGGGGTCGGCTCGACTGGGCGCGACCTCCTGCGACTGATGAAGGTTAGCGCTCCACGCGCGGCGACCCCCTCTGTCGCCTTCGGCGACATCTCCCCCTCGAGGGGGGAGATTAGCCCATCAATTTCGCCAGCCTCGGCACGCCCTCACCCACGGCGCGTTCATCAGCCAGCGTAAAGCTCATCCGCATCGTGTTACGTCCCGAACCGTCGGCATAAAATGCGTTGCCCGGCACGAAGGCGACGCGGGCTTCCTTGACCGAGCGGGCGAGCAGTGCCGTGGCGTCCGCACCTTCAGGCAGCGTCAGCCAGACGAACATGCCGCCTTCCGGTCGGCTCCAGCTGACGCCATCCGGCATTTCCGCTTCGAGCGCTGCAAGCAAGCCGTCGCGGCGCTGGCGATAGGCGCCGATCAGCTTTTCCACCTGGCTGTCATACACGGCCTCGGAGACGCGGTGCATGACCAGCTGGTTGATCGACGGGCTGTGCAGATCCGACGCCTGCTTCATCAGCACCAGCCGCTCGACGACGCGGCGCGGCCCGCAGACCCAGCCGACGCGCATGCCCGGCGACAGGATTTTGGAGAACGAGCCGCAATAGAGCGTGCGGGCGTTTTCGATGCCGCCTGAGCGTTCGCAGTCGAGCGCCAGGATCGGCGGCTGGCCCTCGCCGTCATAGCGCAGCGCGCGATACGCGGCGTCCTCGATGACGGCAATGTTGAGCTCGCCGGCGAGGTCAAGCACCGCCTCGCGCTGCTGGCGATTCAGCGTCTCGCCGGTCGGGTTGGCGAAATCCGGCACGAGATAGGCGAATTTCACTTCGCCGCCTGCAGCAGCAGCCGCCGCCTGGTAGGCGGCCGGCGTCATGTTGCCGCCATCCGGCGTCAGCCGGTCGTAGCGCGGCTCATAGGCGTTGAAGGCCTGGAGCGCGCCGAGATAGGTCGGCCACGTCACGAGCGCTGTGTCGCCGGGCGACAGGAACAGCTTGCCCAGATAATCCAGCGCCTGCTGCGAGCCGGAGGTGATGAAGATGTTGTGCTCGTCGCAGGCGATGCCAAGCTTGCCCATCTGGCCGGCCAGCCATTTTCTGAGCGGCAGATAGCCTTCGGAGACCTGATACTGAAGTGCTGCGCTCGCCTCCGCGCCGCCCAGCACCGAGGCGTAAGCATCGGCGATCGCCTGCGCCGGAAACAAAGCCGGATCGGGGATGCCGCCGGCAAAGGAGATGATGTCGGGCTGGTCGAGCAGTTTGAGCAGCTCGCGGATTTCCGACGCTTTCATGCGCGAGGCGCGCGACGCCAACAGGTCCATCAAACTCACGAGCCAACCTCCCGGGATACGGCATCTGGTCCAGCATGACCGTTCCGGCCATGCGAATTAGGTCAATCTGGCTGACCTATTATCAGGCTCCCTCACCCGCGGGAATAGCCAGACCGTCATTCCGCGTGGCCCAGACGAAAAAGCAAACACATTTTGGCCGCTGCACAGGGAAAATTGTTGCGCGCCGAGGGGCGCGGATGCAACCTCGTTCCGAGCGGACCGGCATAAAAAGAAAAGCGGTCTCAACCAGGGGGGATAAAATGGCGCTTGAACTCATCGGGGCCGGATTCGGCCGCACCGGCACATGGTCGACCTTTGCCGCGCTGAACAGGCTGGGCTTTCCCAGCTACCACATGCAGGAAGTCATCCTCAACAAGGCCAACAAGGGCCATCTCGACTTCTGGCGCAAGGTGGCCAACAGCCCGCCCGGCAGCCAGCACGACTGGACCAGAGTCTTTGCCAATTACAAGGCGACGGTCGACAATCCGGGATGCTGCGTGTGGCGCGAATTAATGGCCGCCTATCCCGACGCCAAGGTGCTGCTCACCCTGCATCCGCGCGGCGCCGAGGCCTGGTACGACAGCACCATCGACACCATCCACTTCACCGAGACATTGTGGCAGTTCAAGGTGCTGGAATGGCTGACGCCGTTCGGCCGCAAATTCGGCGACATGTCGCACAGGCTGATCTGGGGCCGCACGCTTGCCGGCGTGATGGACGACCGCGCCAAGGCGGTGGCGCGCTACAACGCCTATACCGAGGAGGTGATAGCGGCCGTGCCGCCGGAGAAGCTTCTGGTGTTCAAGGTCAGCGATGGCTGGGCGCCGCTCTGCGGCTTCCTCGGCGTGGCGCTGCCCAACGAGCCTTTCCCCAACCTCAATGACCGCGAAAGCGTCAAGAAGATCATCCGCGACATCATCAAGGGCAGCTACATCATGCTGGGGCTGTCGGTGGCGGCGGTGCTTGCGGCGATCGCGGCGCTGTGGTGGTGGCTGGGGTAGCCGCCGGACCGTCAGGATATTGCTACTTGCGCGTGATCCAGCCGAGCAGATCCGGCTCGACGTCTTCGTGGTCGGTCAGGTCGCGAACCAGGGAGGCGGCGAGCGCGCGCCACCGCTTTTCCGGGACATTGTCTTCCATCACCGATTTGATGAAGGCGGCGCGCAGGATGTCGCAATCGAAGGCGGATACATCGAAAAGCAGTTCTGCCATTTCGGGTTTCCCCGTTCACATCGGGCGCGCGAGCCTGTCGAAGCCTCAGGCGCCAGCGCCCCATGTACATGGTCGACGACAGCAGATTCATACTCTTGCGGAACCAAGGTTCAACACAATTCGATTGTACGGTTTTTACCAAGCGATTGCGGTTCGTTGCCCGCTTTTGCGCCGATGCTAGATTTGCCGGGCCGCCTCTCCCCAGACGGCCGCAAATGGCCGGCGCGGCTCTGGCAACATGCTTTCACCGGCATTCGCGTCGGCCATTTCCAGCCCGTGCCAGGCTCAGCCCAGCAGGCGTTCGTATTCGGCCTCGGCCTGGCCGTAGAAGCCGTCGGCGACGGCGATCAGGCCATCCCGGTCGCGAATGACGATCTCGCCGCGCCGCGACCGGATCAGGCCGCGCCCTTCTAGGATCTGCAGGCCGATGGTGACGCCGGGACGCCTGACGCCGAGCATGACGGACAGGAACTCATGCGTGATCTGGATCTGGTGGCCGACCACCCTGTCGTCACACATCAGGAGCCATCTGGCCAGCCGATCCTCGAGCTTGGCGCGGGCATTGCTCAGCGCCGTGGATTTGGTCTGGCCGTGCAGATAATGGGCATAGCGGAGCAGGAAGGCGCGAAGCGTCGGGCTTTTCTGCAGCGCTGCCTTGAACGGCTCGGAATCGATGCACACCGCCTCGCCCGGCATCTGCATGTAGCAATCATGGGGCGCCCAGTCGGCGCCCATCACCAAAGCGGAACCCGACATGCCTTCATGGCCGATAATGCCGACCTCGGTGTCGAGGCCCGGCCGGTTCCTCGCCACCACCGAGGCCAGGCCGCTTTCCAGGAAGCAGACCGAGGCGACCGGCTCGCCCGCCACTTCGAGCGGGGCTTTGAGATCGAGCACACGATGGTGCAAATGCGGCGCAAGCAGTGCGAAGTCGGCCGGGTTCATGCGGCGCAAAAGGCCGCTTTTCTCCTTGCTGACCGACTGGTCCATCGCTCTCTCCCCAAGGGCAAGAGCACATGTCATCTCCCAGCCGTCGGCGCCCTGCCCAAATGCAAACGGTCATTGGACGATAGCTGACTCGGATTCAGCCATTGTACTTCGTACAAAACCGACAAATCAGGGGCGACGCCCCATCAATCAATCCAGCAGCTTGTTCCTGGATCAGCGCTTCGGGCGGTCAGCCGCAACCATGCGCGCTTCGCGCACGATGGAGGGGCGATCGTTGCCGATCAGCGATGCGATCTCTTGTATCTGCTGCTCGGAGGCCCCGGTTTCCCGCGCCAAGGCCGCGAGCGCCTCGGCGCTCAGACCGGACTGTCTCGGTTGCTCCGCCATGGCTCCAATGCCTCCTGTCGGGGCAGGAGTGCGATGGTCGCTCCCAAGCGTCAGCGCCCATTGATGTGGCCGACGATGCTATACTGTACGCTTCCGAACAATCGATGGCGAGCGATATATTAGCGACGCTGGGATGCGGCCCTAGAACGGCAGCCTTATCTCGTCGATCGACCTCGACTCCGTCCAGCCAATGTCTTTCTGGATCTCCGTCGGCAGCGCATTCAGTGCGCGCACGGTCTTCCTGTGCTTGCTGGCGCGCGCCAGGGCAGCGCGAATTCTGCTGAGACTTTCAAACATCGGTTACCTCCATGCAGCAGCAAAGCGCTGCCTTAGGCCCGCTCTTGCACGGCCTCTGTAACCGATCGATTGCGCGGCAACGGTGAAGCGCTTCACAAACCGATGCCGGCCAGAAACATTTGTATACAAATTAGTTGCGCTCCCGCGGTGGCGTGATCCGACCCATGGCAGGGCGATCGCATATGGCGCTCCCTCGGGTTCGGCGACCCACCTTCCCTCCGTCGGCGCAAGGCGATCACATATGAGTTCTTACGAAGAGGACCCCCACCCTAACCCTCCCCACAAGGGGGAGGGAACGCTGCCGCAAGCCACCCTTTCTGGCGTCGAACCTAGGCGATTTGCGGCGATCGGCGCCTACCAAGTCTCCCTCCCCCTTGTGGGGAGGGATTAAGGGTGGGGGTATTCGTAGAGCGCAAACCTGTCATATGCGATTGCCCCGCTCCGCGGAGGGAGAGGAAATGCCAATCACCGAGGTCGCGGCCTTGATGGGCTTGGGTTCCTCTCCCCATGGACATGGAGGAAATGGCCGCGGCGGACGGAGTGGGGCTGGCGCCGCCTTATGCGATTGCCCTGCCCTCCTCCGCACCATCGCCCGCATCCTCGTCCGCCGCCTCGGCTATGGACGAATCCCATCATGGGCAATAAGGATGGGGTCTGCCGTGGCGCTTTCGTGCCGGGGCAGGCGACGTTCGATCAATGACGCTGCGCCGGGCGCCTTTGACGCCGCCCCGCAAACGTGTCGATACCGGGGGATCTGGTCATGACCGACAACAAGCCGACCGTAGACGTTACCAAGGACTGGCAGGCAACGCAGGGCCAGAAGTCCGGGGCCACGCGGCTGCGCCTGTTTGCCGTGCTGTCGTGGGTCATCGCCATTGGCGGCGAGATCGCCGGGATCGTACTGCTCTACAAGCACAAGTTCGACCAGGGCAACCTGCCGCTGCTGATCGGCATCCTGGTCGGGATCGCGATCTTCGCCATCGCCGGCAGCCTGCTCTGGAAGGCGGCCAACCGGAAGGACCCGGCCCGCGAATCCGACACGTTCCGGTTCTTTGTCCAGAACCAACTCGGCGCGATCATCACGCTGATTGCCTTCCTGCCGCTGGTTCTCTTGATCCTCAACGACAAGACCATGGACCCGAAGAGCAAGAAGGTGGCCGGCGGTATCGGCGCCGTGCTCGCCGTGCTGGCGACGCTGATCGGGGTCAGCTACCAGCCGCCATCGGTCGAGCAGTACACGCAGGACATGAACACCTGCGCGGAACAGATCAAGGCGGGGCAGCCGACCACGGCCTGTTCGCCCGAGGTCGCCGCCCAGGCGCAGGCGATCGCCACCGACTCCACCACGGTGGCCGCGGCGACGAAGGACGCGGCACACCCCAATGGCCAGGATATCGTCTACTGGATCGCGCCGGAAAACGGCGCCGCCAAGTCCGACACCGAGCATGTCTTCCACCTCTGCGCGGCCGTCAGCCCGCTGAAGGACAAGACCGTCAACAGCGGCTCGGTGACGGAAGCCTACGCCCAGAACGCCATCCGCATCACCAAGCAGATCGAGATGGAACAGAAGCAGTGCGGGTTTACGGCAGCGCCGTGAATCGGCCAGGGTTTGGCGCGCGCAGTGGATCACTGCCAAACCGGTCCAGTTCGTGTTGTCCGCATTAGCATGCGCGCCCAGGACTTCGATCCTACATTTCGGAGCCAGCCGGCGGGCGGCTTGCCAAATCCTGACAGGACGAGACGAAAGTTGAATGTCGCATTTTGGCCGAGAGCGACCGGACCGCTTTCGGTGTGCGGGAGCGATAGCGGACATTCACCATGCGATCGCAATGTTTCCGGCCCTCGGTGATCTTTTCTCGTTTCTGATGGCAATACGGCACCCGTATCCACGCTGGATCAGTTGCCTGGGTGTCCCTCACATCGGAAGATCCGGGTTGTTCTCCGCAAAGTATTCATGACTATCGGCATTTTCTGTGGCTTGCGGGGGGTTTTCAACCGCGAGTAGCTTGGCGGTATTTTGACCACCAGAGGAATAGTCGTCTGTGAAGACGACGACCTCAAAGTGACTAATTTCGTGTACAATCGTTCCAGATCTTGAATCCGTTCCTTTCAGAGCGGCTGACCAGAACTTTTGACAAACAAAGATATTATAAGGTTGACCACGGAACACATACGCATAAACTCCCGGTCCGCAGACGCTGCCGTGACATCCAAACGATATTGCTTTGTTTGCAAGAGCATCCGCAATCTTCGAGAAATTTCCAGTGGCCTTCGCGTACAGTCCTACGGTATGCGCCCCAAACCATGTCAGATATCGTTGGGAATTCGGTTGCTGGGCAGAAGGCGTGCCCTGCAAAACCTGCAGGGCAGCCGAGGCTATGTTGTTTGCTTCAGCCAGCGCAGCGCCAATATCGTCCTGTTGAGAGCTGTCACACTGGTCGAATTTGGGTGCCGAGAGCGGTATCCGTTCCGGAGGAATTCGACCGGATAGAAGCCTGAACGTGACGGCGTTGCTCAGAACCTGGGCGCGTCTCAGGGCACCTTGAGGGCCAACCAGCAGACCCACTCTCTCTGTATCATAGGTAACCGCATAGATCCCTGCTTCATAGATGGCGTAGTACAATGACAGATCGACGGGCACCGAAATCGATTGTCCGGGTTCGATATTGATAAAGTCAGCCTCGGTCGGTTCTGCTCGCTTCACCAAAGGGCCAATATACTGAATTGGCTGCGACCCTCTCGCTACTGAAAAAATCTCGCCCGAGACGCCGTCGATCGGCGTGGTCCACCTGAGCAGTCTGATCGGGCTGCGTGACCGGTTCGTGAGAGTAAAGTCAATAATTAGCGGGGTATCGTTTCCAAAAGAAGTCAGGCGCGATTGCAGAACTATCTCAATTTCCTGATTCTGCTGCGCAAACGCCAAAGGAACTATACTAAAAAGGGCTGAAATTAGAAACACCATATTTCGAACAATGTTTGGCATTTTTTGCTCCTGTGTAACCACGACTAGAATCTATTGTTTCGCCTACGTGAGCTTTTATTTTGCTAACGCATACCAGGATCACCCACAGCTGATCTGGCAATCAGGAATGAAATTGCTGCAGACAGGGGAGTACAACTTACCACAAATTCACAAATTCAGGAATACGACATCCCCGGCCTGCAATGACATCGATTTTCACTGGCGCCTTTTTTGGCGTGGTATAAGATGAACCGCTACTTTCCCATCAAGCTCCATCCGAGGGGGCCATTATGAGCGAGCGTTGGAAAGGCTTAATAACAGTCTGCGCGATTTTGAGGTATTTTGCCCTGGCGTATGGGTTCTGTTTTGCTTTCAGCGGCACTGCTTTGGCTGATTCATGTGGAACAGAGGCTACTCATGGCTGGAACGTCAATAATAATCCTCCGGCCGAAGACCGTCAGGCAATCCAAGATCTTTTGTCCCGCTACGCCTGGACGATCGACGAAAAAAATGCAGCCGCGTTCGCCACCCTCTTTGCGGAACCTAAATCGTCTTACTATGAGATTTGCGATGCAGGCAGCAGTGTCCTCGAGCTGACACTCGACCTTGGCCCAGAGTCGGCACATGATCTTCTCGTGCAAATGAAAATAATAGTTAAGAAACTGGAAACCGATAAACTCCAGACCCGGCATCTCGTGACCAACACCTTGTTCGACGTGGTTAACGACAAGACGGTGAACACCAAATCGATAGTCCTTGTGACAATGCAGGACTCCCACTCTTCGGCACCGAGTCTTGACTATTCGGCGGATGCCCGCGCGTCTGTTGTAAAGGGCGATGACGGCATGTGGCGATTTCAATCGCTTACTGTCCACGCTGACTATGACGCTGGCTCTGTCGCAGCGAAGAAGCGATGACGCCCAGAGATCGGCCATGGGTTCACTGGCACGCTCCATTGGGCTGAGATGCGTGCTGTTGCGCTGATCGCTGCTGTCCTCGGCGTTGCGTTTCTCCTGTTGTCCGGGACGATCGGACATGAAGCTTTCGTGTCGACGCCGCGAGCCGGCGAGAGGCAAGGCTCCAATCAGGCCGACATGATTTGCAGCAAGGCGGGCAACTGCGCGGCGTCACCATTGCCACGCAGTTCCGCTTTCGAGCCGCTGCGCCCTCGCAGCGTCGCTTTCGCTCCCGCTGAACTCGATGGGAAGGCGTTCGCCGAAGCCGTTACGCGATGGAACCCTGACATCTTTTGGGCGCCGGCCTCAAAGAGCACCGACGTCATAACGAGGTCTGGCGATGAAGCGCGGGCGGTGTTCGGTCCTATTCCAGAGGGCGATTGCGGCAGCCCACAGATGAAGGTCATCCCACTGGAAGTTGATGGCAATGTCGTCGACCTCAAGCCCAATCCGACAAAACCGGGCTCTCCGCTGGAGTTCGAGCACAGCAATGAGAACGGAGAGGTGGTGAAATGGACGGCGACATTGCCCAGATGCGACAAGCCTTCGCTAACTGGCAGCTCAACCTACTGTGGGCTGAACTCACGTGCAGTAAGGGTCGTGCGCGGCAACGTGGAATGGCTGTTCCTCTGCAGAAAGTCCAATATCAGCCACGAGGTCAGCACCGATCCCTACTGGACACGGTCGGATCCGAGATTTTCCGTCTTCGGCACCATCGGGTTCAATCGGAAATCCGGAGAAATCATCTTCTTCGACGGCCGCAAGGACCGGAGCGAGTTCGATTGGTCAAAGCCCTTCGTTCCGCCAGGCGGGCGCAACTATTCCGATGACATCGGAAGGGTTGCGGCGGAGAAAATCTATGACCGGACGTTCCAGATCTCGTGCCATGCATGCCATGACAACAAAAGCCCCTATGTGATAGATCCGCACATTGAACAGAGCAGGGTCGGTTTCCGTTCAGCCCGCGATTCCAAATCGACCGCCTTCAGCCTGGGAGATTTTCTACCGCGCCGACCGCGGTTGCCGGGCGCGCCGTTCCGCGTGGTCGGCTCCGGTTACACCGGCACCTATCCCAATGAACTTAGCCAAGCCAGGACGGTCGAAGATCCGACCGGAAACTGCACAAGCTGCCACACGCTTACCACACAAATCACCGGCCGCCGTTTTGCCGCGGACGCAGTCGGGTACGAACCGGCGGTCACATCGCCAACCTGGGTCCAATTGCTCGAGCTGCACGAGGAACAGACCGTCTACGCCGGCATAGAAGCACATCGCACGGACTGGGCGATCGGCAGCAGCGGCATCCATCCCTGGATGGTGCCGGGGTCCGGCAATGACCTGTCCTCAGGAACGCCTCGATTGAGCTTGGAAGACTGGCGCAAGCTGAGCGACTGTCTGTGGGGAGCCGGCGGTCCTGAGTGTGGCTACCGCCCACTCTACACGCGCTGCCCGGCGCCAGAAGCGCAGGATGAAGGCTCTTCGCTTGCCGATGCCGAGATTCGGGTTTTGCCTCCACCGCCCGGAGAGGACGTCAGGACGCGTGTCCTTCGCTTAAGCTGGACCTTTCGCAACAGCTACGGTGGTGTTCCCGAGCGCGACGATATCAGGATCAATGTGGCAGTCAGCGCGGGCACGATTCCGGCAAACGGGGATCCGCCGCAAAGTGGCGAATATCCAAGCATCGAGCAGGCAAAGGGCATCAGCGTCGAGGCTATCTCCGGTCCAGTCGGTTCAGCCGGCTCCAGCTTGTGGATCGAGAACGTTTCGTTTGCTGGTCACAAGAAATGGAGCGATCCAGCGCCGTCGATGTCGCCGCGCACCTTCCAGATCGATCTGCCCGGTGAATGCAACCGACGCACCTTAGTTCGTTTGGTGCCCAAACGGTTCTGCTTCGACCAGAGCCAAGCGGCATTTAGCGAGGCAGACCATTTGATCTACGCCGATGTTCAGTGTGGCGAGCCTCAATGAACCACCTGACGCGATCGAAAGCGACTGGTGAGCACCGGGATTTGCGATAACATGACTGGGTGCTACATGGTCGCCGCACTAAGGAGGGTCCCGGAGCGTGACCACGCCGGTTCCATTGGCTAGCCCCATTTTGCCCGGCAATCCGGCGAAACCTGTTGCGGAACGGCGTTATCTCACCATCCTGTTCTGCGACATGGTGGGGTCAACCGAATATGCCGACCGCCTGGATCCCGAGGATTTCCAACACCTGATTGAGAGCTTTCTACAGACCTGCAGCAGCGTCGTCCGGCGCCGCAAGGGCGTGACGGCTAGTTACATCGGCGATGCTATTCAGGCCTATTTCGGCTATCCAACAGCTGGTGAGGACGACAGCGAGTTCGCGGTGCTGGCCGCGCTCGAGATCGTTGATGCGGTGGCCACCATCTCCGCAAATCTGGGATATCCGTTGCAAGTGAGGATGGGTATCGCGAGCGGCCAAGTCGTGGTGGGTGAGTTCGTCGGCGCACCGAGCGGTGTATCCACCGTCGCCTTCGGTCACGTCGCGCATCTAGCGGCACGGCTGCAGGTACTGGCCAAGCCGAATACGATCCTTGTCGACGCGGCGACCTTCGAGGCCGCAAGCGGCGCGGTTGATTTCACCGGGTTCGGCAAACATGAGCTGAAGGGATTCGCCGCGCCAGTCCAGGTTTGGCAGGTGCAAAGGGCGCGCATGGTGCCGACCCGCTTTGCAAAGCGGGCGCGTATGACCAAGCTGTGCGGCCGCAACGCCGAATTGCGACTGCTGATGGAGCACTGGGAGACTGTCGTGCGCGACAGGCGTGGCAATGCCGTGTTGGTCTCGGGGGAGTCGGGAATCGGCAAGTCCCGGTTGCTCAACGAAATCCAGCAGCGTCTGCGCAGCTTTCCGCAACTGACCATGCAATGTTCTCCGACCTTTGAGAACAGCACCCTTTATCCATTCCTCGCAGAGTTGCAGAGGATTGCAACGATCGAGGACGGTGACTCAACGGAAGAAAAGCTTCGAAAGCTCCGCAACGGATTGTCGATAGGCTCGGTGTCCAGCGACATCGCGCTGGCGATCTTCTCAGGCCTGCTCGGGATGCCGACGACAATGCCGGACAGGCTTGAAGGGACAAGTGCCGAACGACAGCGCAACATTGCCGAGCAAGCATTCATCGATCTGGTCAGTTATTTGGCGCGAACTACCCCGATCCTGATCTTGTTCGAGGATGAGCAATGGGCCGATGCGACCTCGCGCGACCTTCTCGAAAAAATCGTCGCCAGCCTGGCTTCGACACCCGCCCTCTTGCTTGTGTCGAGCAGGAACAACGCAAGCGTTCCATGGGTCGACGGCCCTGACGGGCACCATATCAGGCTTGAAGCGCTCAGCCGAGCGGACGCTGAAGCGATTGTCCATGACATTAGTCCGAATGCGCTCGCGGCTGACGTAGCAGCGGTGCTCGATCGCGGTGAAGGCGTCCCGCTCTATATCGAAGAGCTTACTCGAAGCGTGGTCGAAACAGGGTTGCGCCTAGACGTATCGCAGCCCAAGCGTCTGTCACTCACGAACAACATTCCAAACTCTCTGCAGTTCTCGTTGCTTGCCCGTCTCGACAGGCTGGGGACCGCCAAGGAAGTCGCGCAGGTCGCGGCGGCGATCGGCCGCGAATTCGATTTCGACATGCTGCGCGAAATTTGTGATTGGCCTGAAGCGGAGTTGCGCGCTGCGGTTGGTGAGCTGATGCGCACAGGGCTGATCGTAGCCGAGCGAGGGACGGCCGGAGCAGGCTTTTCGTTCACCCACGTGCTGCTCCAGCAGGCCGCTAGAGGCACGATGCTGCACGAACGTGCGCAACAGATTCACAAATCGATTGCCGAATGGATCGAGCTGCGCGACCCCAACGCGGGCTTTGCCTATCCCGAAGTGCTCGCTGAGCATTTCGCCGACGCCGGTCTGTTCGATCGCGCCGCTGACTACTGGCTGCAGGCAGGGCTGAAGGCCGCCAAGACTTGGGCGAAAGTTGACGCAGTGCGTATCTTCAGGAAAGGGCTTGAAGCAGCGAAACTCTTGCCTGACTCCGACGATCGTAGCCGCAGGTTGCTTCGCTTCGAACTGGAACTGGGCGACGTTCTGTACGCTGCGCTCGGCTACGTGACGGGCGAAGGCAGTGCCGCGTATCAGCGGGCCATAGCGCTGAGCGGGAAGCTTGGCGAACTGGAGGCGACGATTAGGGCACTCGACGGGCTTTTCGGTACCCATTTCAACTCGGGCCAGTTTGGTAAGGCCCTCGCGGCCAGTGATGAATTAATTCGAGTCGGCGAGGAGGGCGGCTACCTAAACGCGCTCGTTATAGGTCTGCAGTTTAAGGGCATGAGTCTGTTCTGTCAGGGTGAGTTGGCGGAGGCTCGGCAATATCTTGAGCGCGCTCTCAGCCACAAGGGCAGTGCAGACGAGGTCGGCAGCGACTTTCCGAGTATGGCCATGATCTACCTTTCGTGGACCTTGCATATTCTGGGGTATCGCCGTCAAGCGCTGAAACTCTACCTCGAGGCGGAGGCGACCGTTCGGCAGCAATCCGCCTATCGCTTGGCCGCCTGCTTGGGAAACGGGTGTGTGTTGTTCGCCTTCCGCGAAGAGAGCAGGGATATCGCTCGGCTGGCGGATGAACTTCTGCCATTAGCGCAGGAAAACGGTTTCAACCTCTGGACACGGGTGGCGCGCTTTTTTGGTGGCTTGGCTGCATCAAGCCTCGATGACAGTCTGGTGGGAAGCCATATGATGGCATTGACCGAGAGTGACCTTGAAGATCAGGAAGTCGACAAATCGTGTTATTTAGGCTTACTGGCCAAAGCTTTCATTAACTCTGGACAATTCGATATAGCGGCAGAGACCGTCGAGAAAGGTCTGCGCGAGGCCGAAAAGATTGGCGAGCATTACTTTACAGCTGCCTTGCTTCGCATTCGCGGCGAGATCGAACTTGCAAATGGAGTCGGAGACAGAGCGGCAGAGGCTTCTTTCCGCGAGGCTATTGCCTTTGCGCGGCAGCAGCGCGCTAGGAGTTGGGAGTTGCAGGCGACCAATAGTCTGGCAAAGCTATTGCGGTCACAGGGTAGATTCGAAGAGGCGCGTGCGGAATTGCGGGAGATCAACGATTGGTTCATCGCAGCAGACATTGAGTGATTAACGACGCATCACGTTCTGCCGGCAATCTCGACGAGCGCGGATTCGGCAACATCACGATCCCCGGCGCAGCCGCAACTTACGGTTTAAAGCAGACCAACGTCCGCTTACGGGTAGCGATGGCATTGATCTGAAGGCCGGCAGCGGCCATTCACCCGTAGCTCGCCGCAACGCAACAAGGCCCCTCCTGGGGCCTTGCTTTCAACCTCAGTGCTGAGCGTAGCCCCCTCACTTCCCCATCAGCTGCTTGGCATTCTCGGCCGTGATCGCGGTGGTTTCCACCGTCACCGTCTTGTCCACCTCGGTGGCGCAATCGAGCAGGATCTTTTTCGACATCTCGATCGCTTCCTTGGCGCCCGTCGGGTAGGTGAAGGTTGCGACCCAGTCGCCCTTGGCCACGGCTTCGATGCCGCCGGCCGGGCCCGGCAGGCCATCGGTGCCGATGATCTTGACGTCCTTGCCCGCGCCCTTGGCGGCGAGCAGCGCGCCGGCGGCCATCATGTCATTGGAGGCGTAGAGCACCTTGATGTCGGGGTGCGCCTGCAGCATGGCGGCGAAGGCGACCTGCGCCTTGTCCGGCACCCAGTCGGCGGCCTGCTCGGCGACGATCTGGACCTTCGGGTTGCCTTTCACGCCTTCCTTGAAGCCGTTGAGGCGCTCCACCGCCGGCGTCGAGCTCGGCAGGCCTTGCAGCACGGCCGCCTCGCCGCCATCGGGCAGCAGGGTCTTGGCGGTGTACTTTCCGGCTTCCTCGGCGATCTTGAAATTGTCGCCGCCGATGAAGGCGGTGTAGTCCTTGCCCGGGTCGCCGACCGTCTTGCGGTCAAGCTCGATGACCGGGATGCCGGCATCCATGGCGCGCTTCACCGCCGGCGTCAGCGGTGCGGCCTCGAAGGGCGAGATCAAAAGGATATCGACCTTCTGGGTGATGAAATTGTCGACCTGCGAGGTCTGCGTGTTGACGTTGCCGGCGCCGTCGGCGATCTGCAGCGTGAAGCCAGGCACTTCCTTGGCCGCCGCCTCCAGCTCGTCATTGACGTGCTGGCGGTAGGGCTCGGCATTGTTGGCCTGCGAAAAACCGATGACGAACTGGCCGTCCTTGGCGCAGGCTTTCACCAGCGGCTCGGCGGCGTAAGCGGAGCCTGCAATGCACAGGCCGGCGCCTGCCAGCAGCACGGCCTTGAGGGTCGATCCTCTTAGTGTCGTTTTCATAACTCACTCTCCTCCTCGTCCGGCCGGGGGGCCAGACCTTGGTTTGACGTTCACGTGTTGCCGTCTCCTCCTTGTTTGTTTGTGCATGTCGTCATCGCAAAACCTTTTGCGCGACATGCACTAACGACCCAACCCCTCGCGGCGGCGAACGAGGGATTGAAGCACTGCCGCCAGGACGATGATCGCGGCGGTCGCGAGCAGCTGCATGGCGGGCGTGATGTTGTTGAGCTGCAGGATGTTGGCGAGCGCGCCCAGCATGATGGTGCCGGCAACGGTGCCGACCATGGAGCCGGCGCCGCCGAACAGGCTGGTGCCGCCGATGACCACGGCGGCGATGGCCGTCAGCTCATAGCCCATGCCGTCATTGGCGCTGCCGAAATTGAACTGGCCGGCATGGACGATGCCGGCAAGGGCGGCGGCAAAGCCGGTGATGGCGTAGACCGAGATCTTCACCATCGACACCGGCACGCCGGATATGCGCGCGGCGCGCTCATTGCCGCCGACGGCAAAGACATAGCGGCCGAAGCGCGTGGTGTTGAGCACGATGGTGGCGATCGCGGCAAAGACGACGAACACAAGCGTCGCCACCGGCACGGTGTTGTTGAACAGCCGCTCGCCCAGCACGGCGAACACCGGCGGCGCCAGGCCCGGCCCTTCGCCATAGGAAATGTTGATGTACTGATTGCCGGAGACGACCAGCGCCAGCCCGCGCGCGGCCTGCAGGCCGGCCAGCGTGACGATGAACGGTTCCAGCCGAAAGCGGGTGGAGATGGTGCCCTGGATGGCGCCGAAGAAGATGCCCAAAGCGAGCACGGCGAGGATGGTGGGGATCAGGCCGAAGCCGCCGGAGATCATCATCGAGGCGGTGACGACGCTGGACAGGCCAAGCACCGCGCCGACCGACAGGTCGATGCCGGCCGTGATGATGACGAAGGTCATGCCGATGGCGATGATGCCGGTCTCCGACACGGCGCGCACGATGTTGGCGATGTTGTCGGGGTTGAGGAACAGGATTTCGCCGTGGCGGCGCGGCGAGAAGATGATGCCGCCGATCGCCACCAGCACCAGGCCGATCAGGCTCTGGAAGCGCACGATGAGCGCCAGCGGGTCGCGATGCTTTTGAGGCGCCGCCATCACCGGGCTCGCTGCCACTGGGTTGTTGTCCTGAGACATCAGGCCTCCCTGCCGTTAGCCGCGGCCAGCACCGTGTGCTCGTCGACGCCGCCCAAAAATTCCGCCACATTGCGCCCCTGGCGCAGCACCACGATGCGGTCGCACAGACCGATCAGTTCCGGCATCTCGCTGGACGCCACCAGAATGCCGAGCCCTTGCGCGGCGAGTGCCCTGAGCCGCTGGTAGATCTCGCCCTTGGCACCGACATCGACGCCGCGCGTCGGCTCGTCGAGCAGCAACAGGCGGGGGTTGCCGAGGATTTCTTTTGCCAGCACCACCTTCTGCTGGTTGCCGCCGGACAGTGCGCCGACGGCGATATCAGGGTTCTTCGGCCGGATGTCGAACTGACCGAAGGATTCCTTCACCGCCTCGGCCTGGCGGCGCGGCGAGACCAGCCAGTTCGGCGAGATTCTGGATATGACCGACATCACCAGATTGAGGCCGACCGCCATGCGCAGCATCAGGCCCGAGCCCCGGCGATCGTCGGTGACGAAGGCGATGCCGGCGTGGCGGGCAGCACTGATCGAATCCAGTTTCACCGGCTTGCCCGATATGGCGACCTCGCCCTCCCAGCGGCCGGACAGGCCGGTGCCGTATAGCGCGGAGAGCAGTTCGGTGCGCCCTGCCCCCATAATGCCGGCCAGGCCGACGATCTCGCCTTCATGGACATCGAGCGAAACACCTTGCGGCGCCTGCCAGCCGGCGCTGCCGCGGGCGAGCTTGAAGCTGGCGTTCCTCAGGCTGAGCAGCGGCTTGCCCGCCGCTTTGGCGCGTTGGGGATAGAGTTCGTCCAGCGGACGCCCGACCAGCAGCCGCACCAGCTCCGCCTGCGGCGCGTGCGGCTCGGTGATGCCGGCGACGCGGCCGTCGCGCATCACCGTCACCCGGTCGGCAATCCCTGGCACTTCCTCCAGCCGATGCGAGATATAGACGATGCCGACGCCGGTGGCTGCGAGTTTTCTCATGATGTCGAACAGCCGCTCGACTTCGCCGACGGTAAGTGCGGCCGTCGGCTCGTCCATGATCAGCACGCGCGAGGCGTAGGACAGCGCCTTGACGATCGCCACCACCTGGCGCTGGCCGATCGACAGGTCCGCCACCATGGCGGACGGATCGATGGCGATCTCGATGGCTTCCAGCCGCTTCTTGGCCTCGCGGCGCATTGCCGGCACGTCGAGGAAGCCGCCCGGACGCATCAATTCGCGGCCGAGGAACAGGTTGGCCGCGACATCCAGCGACGGCACCAGGTCGAGCTCCTGGAAGATGGTGGCGATGCCGGCCGCTTGCGCCTCACGCGGGTTGTTGAAACGCACGGGTTTGCCGTCGATCTCGATGGTGCCTTCGTCCGGCGTGTAGACGCCCGACAAAAGGTTCATCAGCGTCGACTTGCCGGCGCCGTTTTCGCCGAGCAGCGCGTGGATTTCGCCGGCCTTCAGGTCGAAGTCGACGCCGCGCAGCGCCTGCACGCCGCCGAAGCGTTTGACGGCGCCCGTCATCACCAGAAGCGGGGCGGTCATGTTAGCCTCGTGTGGGTCGGCCTCCCGCAGGAGGCGCGCACCCGCAGAGTCGCCTGCAGCCGCACCGAACGCGGCGCGGAAGCGGTCGCCGCGATGCGGGCGCTGAGCAGGGCCGCGGCCTGCCTGCCTATCTCGGTGCAGGGCTGCGCGACCAGCGTCAGGCGCGGCTCGAAACAATCGGCCCATTCGAAATCGTCGAAGCCGGCCAGCGACAGATCGCCCGGAATGGTGAGGCCTTTTTCGCGGATGGCGCGGACGGCTCCGATCGTCGTCATGTTGTTGCCGGTGACCAATGCGGTTGGTGGCGACGGCAGCGACAGGATGGCGTGGGTGGATGCGGTCGCCGCCGCCGTGTCGACATTCTCGGCCGAGAGATATCGCGGCACGCTTTCAAGTCCATTGGCGGCGAGCGAAGCCTGGAACGCCTCGATGCGCTCGCGCGTCGTCGTCAGGCCCGGCTGTCCGGCGATATAGCCGATGCGCTTGTGGCCGAAGGAGGCGACATGGTCGATCAGCGCGCGCATCGACGTTTCGTTCTCGACGCCGATCTGATCGAAGCGCTCGTCGGCGAAACGGTCGATCAGAACGCATGGCATCTTCTTGTCGGCGAGGTAATCGATGGCGCGCTGCGGCGAGCCCGACGGGGCCAGGATGACGCCGTCGACGCGGCGCTGATGGAAAGCGCGCACCACCTGCAGCTCGCGGTCGGGATCTTCCTGGGTGTCCGACAGGAAGACCATCAGCCCGAGCCGCGCGCATTCGGCCTCGACCGCGCAGATGATGTCGGTGAAATAAGGGTTGGAGATCGCCGAGATCGCCAGGCCGACGCTGTTGGTGGTCGAGGCCTTCAGTGAGCGCGCCAGCTCGTTGGGCTGATAGCCCATCGTGGCGATGGCGTCGTTGATCAGCCTCGCCTTTTCCAGCGAAACGAAGCGCGTGTTGTTGACGACATGCGAGACGGTCGACACCGACACACCGGCGCGCCGCGCCACTTCAGCCATTGTCGGCAAGACATATCAGCGCCTGCAAGCGCTCCTCCCTTATGCGTTTCCCGTCCGCTCTGATGGCGGATTTCAAGGGAGCTTAGGATGATCGAAACGTTTGCGCAATCGATTCGATGCAAATTTTTAGCGGGGCTTATCTCCCCCCTCGAGGGGGAGATGTCGCCGAAGGCTACAGAGGGGGTCGCCGCGCGTGAAGCGCCAACCTTCCATCTGCAGCAAGGACGTCGAGCCCAGTCGCACCGACCCCCTCTGGCCTGCCGGCCATCTCCCCCTCAAGGGGGGAGATTCGCGGTTTCACCGAACTCCGCCACCAGCCCCTCATATTCCTCAAAGGCCGGCAGCGCCTCGTAACTGTGCACCGCAGGCGTGGTTGCCCAAGGCAGCTTCTCGCTGGTCCATGTCTCGATGAACGGCGTGAACCAGCCGGGCTCGTCGAGCATGGTCGGACGCAGATTGACGAACCAGTCGAGCCCTTCGGGGCGCGTGAAGATCCAGCTCATGCAATACGGGCAGAAGTAATGACGCGAGGTGCCGTGCAGCCCGCCGATCACCGGCTCGCCTTGCATGATTTCGAAGCCGTCCGAGGGAATGGCGGCGCTCAGTGAATAGGCGCTGGCCGACATGCGCTGGCAGCCGGTGCAATGGCAAGCCATGGTCAAAAGCGGTTTTGCGGAAATCTTGAGCCGCACGCGTCCGCAGCGGCATCCGCCTTCGGCCGGCAAGGTCAGGGTTGGCACGGCAGTCTCCCAGTCTTCAAACCGCCGGCGGTTCAGTCGCCCGTCAGCGCCTTCGTCGTCACCAGCGTGACGCCGGCATCGGTGAAGTCCGCATTGTACCGGGCGATGATCTCGGTCGCGGTTTCGCCTTCAGTGTCCAGCGTGGAATGGGCATCGGAAACGACGGTGACGCCGAGGCCATCGGCCAGGGCGCCCTTGACGGTGCCGGCGATGCAGAAATCGGTTTGCGCTCCGGCGAGCACGACTTCGCCGGCCCCCTGCCCGGCCACCCAGGCGCCAAGCTCGGCATTCGAGAATGCGTTGCGGACGGTCTTGGAGAATGTCGGCTCGTCCTTGGCCTGGCCGAGTTCCGGCCATACCGGCCAACCCGGCTCGCCCGGCGCCAGCGGATCGCCGGCCGGCCCGTCATGCCGCACGAACGCGATTTTTCGCCCGCTGCGCCGTGCCCAGTCGATCAATGAGCGGGTACGCTCGGCTATGCCCGGCGCATCATGGATCGGCGGCTCGACGCGCCCGTCGAACATGTTGGTCTGGAGATCGATGACGATGAGGGGAGCGAGGTTTGGCATGGCGAGAAGATAACGCGGGCGATGGGAGGGTCAAGACGGCGAAGCTGCTGATCTCCCCCTTGGGGAGATTACATGTACCTCACCCGATTCCACCCGCGACCACGTAAGCACCAGCCGTGCGTCCATCCTCCAGCCGTATGACGGCCGTAACGATCGAGCCGTAAGCGCCTCGCCACACACTGTGCATTCTTTCGTGCTCGCCGGCGGGCACCAGGATGCGACCGTGAAAGCTTGTGCCGCTGCGCCGCAGAGCGACCGGTTCGCCATTGACGTGAACCTTGACGCCAGCGGTCTCCGCATCGAGTTCAACCGTCACGGCGATCTCGGCCTGGTCTCCTCGCCGCGTCGTCTCGGCAACAAGCGTAAGCCTCGGCGCCGGCGCATCGCTGGCCCGCAATCCACCAGGCCGCCCCGCAAACACATCGTCCGGCAATTCCGGCGTGCGCGGCGGGCTGGTGCGGCGTTGGGTGGCGCGCTCGTAATCGCCGGCGAGCCGCAGCAACTCCGCATCATCATAGGCCTTGCCCGCAAAGGTCAGCCCGACCGGCATGCCGATATCGGCCATCGTTCCCATAGGCACGGTGACGGTCGGAATGCCGAGATGACGCCACACCAGATTGCCGTTGGCAACCCAGGTGCCGTTGCGCCAGGCGATTGCTGCAGAGGTCTCGTTGACGTCGGCATCGGCCGGGCCGACATCGGCGACCGCCGGCAGCACGACGGCGTCGAGCCGGTTCGCGTCCAGCCAGTCCTCGAAGTCGATGCGCCGCGTCGCCTCCAATCCCTTCAGACCTTCCGCCAGCATTGGAATATCCAGCAATGGCGTCACGCCCTGTTTGGCGCGTGTGACATAGTCCGCCAGATCGAAACCGTCATCGCCATAGCGGTCCGGCAGCGCGCCCGGCGGCTGCGGGAAAATCTTTGGGCCGTCGACCGCAGCCAGGTCGGGGACCACCGGATCGGCATTTGCGCGCAGGAAATCGTCCCAGCCCCAGATGCAGAGATCCCAGATTTCGCGCTCTGCAAAGGCTTCCGGCACCAGCCCGCGTTCGACCATGGTTTTTGTGCCCGGACGGTCGCGCTCATAGTTCGAGACGACGGGGAAATCGACCTCGACCACCTCCGCGCCGAGCTTTTCCAGGTCACGCGCCGCCTGCCGCCAGAGGTCGAGCACCGGGGCGCGGGTCTCGATGGGTTTGGGCGCGCCGCCGTCGCGGCCGATATACATTTTCGGCACGCCGAGGCGTTTGCCTTTCAACGAGCCCTCCAAGGCGAGTGTAGTGTAGCTTGGCGGCCCGAGAGCAGCGCTTTTCGCGATCGAGACCCAGGGCTGCGCGCGCCAGAAATCGCCGCGCGTCTCGGTATCGTCGGCGACGATCACGTCGAGCAGTTCCAGCATGTCGGCGATGCCGCGCGTGTGCGGCACCACCACATCCATGGTCGGCACCAGCGGCCAGTTGCCCCTGACCGAAATGACGCCGCGCGACGGCGTGTAGGCGACAAGTGCATTGTTGGACGCCGGCGCGCGGCCGGAAGACCATGTCTCCTCGCCCAGCCCGAAAGCGGCAAAGCTCGCAGCGGTCGCGGTGCCGGAACCGTTGGACGAGCCGGAAGCGAAGGCGGCGGTCAAATAGTCGGCATTGTAGGGGCTCTCGGCGCGGCCATAGACGCCACGCTGCATGCCGCCATTGGCCATAGGCGGCATGTTGGTCAGCCCGATCAGCACAGCACCACCGGCCCTCAGCCTGGCAATGGTGAAAGCGTCCTCGTTGGCGACGAGATGCTCGAAGGCGGGCGAGCCGGCGGCCACCGTCAGGCCCTTCACCTTATAGCTGTCCTTGGCGGTGTAGGGGATGCCGTCGAGCGGCCCGAGGGTGGCACCATTGCGCCGCCGCAGGTCGGACGCCGCCGCCTCCTCGAACATTGCCGGGTTAAGCACCGGCACGGCATTGAGCGCGATGCCATGGCGGTCGTAATGCGCGATGCGCCTGAGATAAGCGCCCACCAGCTCGACGCTGGTGACGGTGCCGGCCTCCAGCGCCCGGCGCAGGTCGGCGATCGTGGCTTCGACGAGCTGGAGGTTGGGCATGGGATTCTCGAGATGCAGCGGCAAATGAGTCTTCGCATCGTGCGATGCGAGTGTCACGCCGCAAACGAAAGGCGTGACGGCGACGCTGCTGATCTCCCCCAAGTGGGGAGATGGCCGGCAGGCATAAGTGGCCTCCGAAATTGACTGATGAAAGACAGTTTTGGTATCCGCTGCCGATGTCCATTATATGACACGACCTCACCGACGTCATCGGCGTTGCCTGACCCTGAGCTCACAGCGTCTTGCTGTCGAACTGGCCTTTTTCCTTCATCATTTCGAGGAAGGTCCTGGCCTCCGCATTTCCGTGGCTTGCCGATGTGGAAAACCACTTGGCAGATTCCGGATAGTTCGGCTTGCCGCCGATCCCGGTGTAATAAAGCTTGCCAAGGTTGAGTTCTGCTTCGACATTTCCCGCCTTGGCTGCCTCCAGCAACCAGAATTCGGCGGATTTTTCATCCTTGGCTATCCCTCTGCCGCGGGCATAGGCAACAGCCAGGTACAGTTCAGACGAAACGTCCCCCTGCTTTGCGGCCTTGAGCGACCACGAAACGGCATCAGCGTCGCTCTGAGTCAGTCCGGCGCCCGTCCAATATGCCAGGCCGAGGTTCGCCTGCGCATAAGCGTCTCCCCGGCTCGCCGCCTTCAGCCACCAGGATGATGCTTCGGCATCACTTTTGGCAGTGCCCTTGGCCGTAGCATAGGCATAGGCCAGCGCAGACTGCGCCCGGACATTGTCCTGTTCCGCCGCCTTGACCAACCAGGCGAACGACTGGGCGTCGTCCTTGCCGATGCCTTTTCCCAATTCATACGCGTTTGCTAAGGAGTATTGCGCTTCCGGCACACCGGCGACCGCGGCCTTCATCCACCATTCGAAGGCCAGGCGGTCATCCTGACCGACGCCGTGGCCAAGCGAATACAGCGTGCCCAACAGAGACTGGGCATTCGGCTCACCCTTGTCGACCGCCTTTCGCACCCACGTCACGGCGAGCTGATCGTCCTTCTCAACGCCTTCACCGAGATAATAGGACCGACCGATGCAGTAGGCAGCTTCGGTACTGCCGCCATCGGCTGCCTTGCGCCACCAGGAGAGAGCTTGCTCATAGCTTTGCGGAACACCTTGGCCCTGCGCGTACAGGGTGCCGATGGCATAGTAACCATTCGCGTTGCTCTTGTCGGCCGACTGTGTGGCAAATTTTAACGCCAGTTGGTCGTTTCTTTCGACACCTCGGCCATGGGAATAGGCCTGGGCGAGCAAGGATGCCGCATCTGCATTTCCTTGCTCGGCTGCTTTGCCCCACCAGTAGGTCGCCTGCCTGTCATTTTGGGCAATACCCTGGCCACGCCAGTACATTAATCCCAGATTGTACTGTGCGTCAGCATTTCCCATGTCGGCCAGCACGGAGATCTGATGGAATTGCTCGCGATAATCCTTTGCCAGGACAGCCGCTTGAATCTTCTTAATGGCTGACCACTGCACATAGTAATTTCGGCCAGGCCCGAGCAGCACAAAAGCCGCCAGCAACACCAGAACGACGGTAAGGACCCCTCGGCGACGCGACGTGGGCGGGCTGTAGACAGGTGTATCCACTTTGGGCGCCCAGTCGTTGTTGCTCACCGTCCCCAATCCATTTGCAGCCACCAGTAATCCATAGCGCAAGCCAGGCTGTTCTGGAATATCCAAAGCATTTGATGTCGCTACTGCGGTGCGCCGGCGAACAGGATTTCGCCATCGCCGCCAGCCGCCGGCCAATCCCTGATGGTGCGATCGTCGCCGCCGGTGAGCAGCGTGCCGTCGGTGGCGAAGGCAACGGCGTAGATCGGGCCGGTGCGGCTGTCGAACATGGCGGTCTGGCCGCCGGTGCCGACATCCCACAGCCGCGCCGTGCCGTCGAGCGAGCCGGAGGCCAAGCGCTTGCCGTCGGCCGACAGCGCCAGCGTATAGACGGTGCCTTCGTGACCCTCGAAGCGGCGCAATTCCCTAAACGTGTCGAGGTTCCAGAGCTTGATCGTGTAGTCGCCGCTGCCGGTGACGACATGATGGCCGTCGGCGGTGAAGACAGCGCCGTAAGTGCCCTGCTCGTGGCCGTGCCAGCTTCGCAATTGCTTGCCGCTTTCGACGTCCCAGAATTTCAGCGTGCCGTCGATGGAGCCGCTCAGCGCGCGCGTGCCGTCGGGCGAGATTGCGACCGTGCTGATCGGCCAGTCATGTCCGGTCATCACATGCAGCACCGATTTGTTGACGAGATCCCAGACGATGACGTTGCCGGTGTCGTGGCCACTGACGGCGCGCTTGCCGTCCGGGCTGATCGCCAGCTTACGCACGCCGCCATTCGCGCCCGACGAGAAGACATGCAGCACCGCGCCGTCGGCAAGCTTTCGCAGCACGATCTCGCCATCGTCGCCGGCGGTCAGCGCGGTTGCGCCGTCGGGCATGAACAGCGCCGTGCGCGCCATGTCCTTGTGTTCACCAAGGTTGCGGATCAGCCGCTTGCCGGCGATGTCCCAGAGCTTGATCATATGGTCGGTGCTGGCGCTCATGACGTCGCGGCCATCGGCCGAGACGGCGAGCCAGACGACGGCGTCGCGGTGGCCGTCGGGCTCGGTCGGCAGCGCCGGCGGAGGCGGCGGCAACGGCGCGACGGTTTGCGGTGGCGTGGCCGGAGCCGGCGGTGGAGCAGTCTCCGGTGGCGGTGTCGCCGGAGCGAGTGCGACTTGTGGCGGCTGAGGGGGAGCAGCCGGAGGCGTAGGCTGCGCCGGCTCGGGCGGTTTGGCTGCCTGCACCGGCGGAGTTGGCTCGGGCGGCATGGTGACCTGCGGCGAACTCGGCGGGGCCGGTGGCGTCGCCAGGTCCGGCGGGACACCGTCGATGCCCTGGTCCTTCGGCTCGGCTTTGGGTTCGTTCGGGGCGGCCACCTCAGCGCCCGGGCCGGCGTCACGCGCCCAAGGGAAGTGGTCGGCCAGCAGCGCCAACACGGCGAACACCGGCAACATGAGGAAGGCGCGCCGCAGACCGGGGCGGCCCTTTGGGTCGATCTCGGCGTCGCGGCCAAAAAGCGGCGTTCCAGCAGGCTGGCTTCGCCGACCCGGCAGCAGTCCGGCCCAGAACAACAGGGCGCCAAGCAGGCAAAGCCCGCCGACGGTCAGGAACACCACCGGTCGCAGCGTGGCTGGGCCGTGCAGCATGTGATCGATCCCGCTCCAGCTGAAATCTCTGTCGCCGAGCAGCAGATACGCCCGCACCAGACAAGCCAAAGCGGCCGCCAGCAGCGGAAGCGCAAACAGCCTTTCGGCCAACCTGTCCATCGGACTCCCCCTCCGGTGCCGCACCTTGCTCATCATGCGGCCGCCGCAGCGAAACAAATAGCGCAAAACTGCGCCCACGAAAGTGGGCGCGATCACGCAGCCAAATTCACTTCAATTCGACCCATACCGGCGCGTGGTCGCTGGCGCCGTCCTCACCTCTGACATCGCGGTCGATGCCGGCAGCGGTGAGGCGGCGCGCCAGTTTCTTCGACAGCAAGATGTGGTCGAGCCGCAGCCCGGCATCGCGCGGCCAGCGGTTGCGGCGGTAGTCCCAGAATGTGTAGAGCGTTTCCTTCGGATGCTTCTTGCGCAGCGCATCGGTCCAGCCCTGCTCGAGCAGACGCTGGAACGACGCCCGGCTTTCCGGCTGCAGCAACGCGTTGTCGTCATAGGAGCGGGTGGCGTAGATGTCGCGCGGCTCGGGCACGATGTTGTAGTCGCCGACCAGCGCCACCGGCAGGCCGGTGTCGAAGAGTTCTGCGGCATGCGCCTCCAGCCTTTCATGCCAGGCCAGCTTGTACTGGAATTTCGGCCCCGGCTGCGGGTTGCCGTTGGGCGCGTAGAGACAGGCGATGACGACGCCCGACACCGCCGCCTCGATGTAGCGGCTCTGCTTGTCGGCGGTATCGCCGGGCAGGACGTCACGGGTCAGCACCGGCTTGGCTCCTCGCGCCAGTATGGCTACGCCGTTCCAGGTCGGCTCGCCCTTCCACACCGCGCCATAGCCGGCGTCGGCCAGTGCCGTGCGCGGAAACTGCAGGTCGCGCGCCTTCAGCTCCTGCAGGCAGACGACATCGGGCTTGGCTGCCGCCAGCCACGCCAGCAGGTTTTGCAGCCGGCTGTTGACGTTGTTGATATTGAAGGTGGCGATTTTCATTTGGCGATCAGGAAACGATCCGCCCTGTCCACGCCTTCACCGTCCCGGCCAGCGTCTTCAAATGATCGGCGGTCGAAAACCCCGACACGCTCTTGCGCGGCTTCAGGTCGTGGTCGCCATCCTCCAGCCAGATCACTTCGATGGCGTCGGAAAGGCCGTAGGTCGCGACCTCTTCCCTGGTGCCGAATTCGTCGCGCGTGCCCTGGAAGATCAGTGTCGGTGTCTTGAGGTCGGCGAGGTGTTTTGTCCTGAGCTGCTCTGGCTTGGCCGGCGGATGAAAGGGATAGCCGAGGCAGACGAGGCCGGAAATCTCTCCCTTGGCGAGCATTTCGTCCGCAATCATCGAGGCGACGCGCCCGCCCATCGACTTGCCGCCGATGATGAGCGGCCCGGTGACGCCCATGGCTCTCAGATCGGCGATGGCCTTGATGTATTCCGGGTTGACCGTCTCGGCGCGCGGCGGCGGCTTGCGCTGGCCGTAGCGGCGCGCCGCCATATAGTGGAATTCGAAGCGCGCGACCTGGAAACCGGCTGTGGCGAGCGCCTTGGCGGTGGCGGTCATCGAAGGCGAATCCATCGATGCGCCGGCGCCGTGCGCCAGCAGGATGGTGACGGGAGCGGTGTCGAAGCCGTCGAAGAGGAAGCTAGTGGGCATCAGGCTGCGGGACCCCGATATAGTGGTAGGTGGTTTTGGACCCGTAAACTTCCTTACGCCACTGCTCCGGATGCAGGGTAACATGGGTGAAAATGGCTGCAAAAAACCCCACGAGCACGATGAAGAATGGCCGGCCGAAGCAAACGCGCTGCTTGTTCGACATACGGTCCTCGGGGCGCTGGGGAAATGGCCAAGTTCTGCGGTTGTAATATGTGGCCCAATTGATTTTGCTGTCTTCGAAAAAATTCCAGCCATTGCTCCAGTAGAAGAGCAGCTCGCGGGCCTCCTGCACCGCCAAAACAATGAAGCACGCGGTTAATCCCATACTCGAAATCTGAACAAGATTATCCACGGCAGCCTCACCCCGCCGTCCGCGCCAGCTGCAGATCGACGAACTGTATCCCCTTTTGCGCAGTGCGCGCCCATTCGCTGTCAGCATCGAGTTCGAGATAGCGCACCCAGTGGCGGCGGGCTTCGGTCAGATTGCCGGCGTCGAACTCCAGCCGGGCAAGGTTGAACACCGGATCGGCGTAGCTCTTGTCGAGCGCGATGGCCTTGACCAGATGCCGGCGCGCCGAGGCGATCTTGCCTTCGTCGCTCATCAGCCCGGCGAGGTTGAACCAGGCCTCGACGAACGCCGGATCGAGCTTGATCGCTCTTGCATAGTCATGCGCCGCGTCGGCCACGCGACCGGCGCCACGCAAGCAATTGGCGCGGTTGAACGCGGCGATGGCGTCGCTCGGATCGATGCTGAGGCAGCGTTGGTAGAGCGCCGCGGCATCGTCGTGCCGGCCCTCCTCTTCCGCGCTTTCAGCCTCGGCGAACAATTCTTCCAGCGTGTCGTCGCCGGCTGCGCTTGCGCTGCCGAGATCGAACAGCAGCTGGCCGTCGAGTTCGCTCTGGCCATCCTCGAGATAGATCTGATCGGGCCGGCCATGCTGCGAGCCGACATTGAGCGATTTGGCGGTGAGCGAAGCGACCGGACCGGAGCGATGCACGGAGCGCGCGATCGCGCCCCAGGATGCACCGCCGGCGACCAGCCCGGCATATTTGCGGGCAAGGATCAGATCGCGGAACGAGTAGGGTTCACAATCGTGCTCGAAGGCGTCAAACAGGCTGAGCAGGTCGAGGTCGGCACCGGACAGTCTGGACTGGTCGACGAGAGACTGCCTGGACAGCGAAGACGCCTCCGGCGTCTTCATCAGACCAAGCAGGCGCAGGAAGCCATTTTCGCTAAGGAGTGTTCGGCCAGCGGAGCCCTCGGCTGCAACCCGGCGCTCGATCTCGGCATCGCCGCCCTTCGCCGTGCCGGCCTTGGCGATCAGCGTTCGGCCGAACACAACATGGCTGGTGCGCCTGGTGACGCCGCGCCGCAACTGGCCGTGCTGACGCTCCACCTCACGGGCCGCGAGCCGCAGCGGAAATGCCGCCAGCGCGCCGATGGCGCCGAAGACGGCGCCCGGGATTATACCGGTCGGCGCCGTCACCCCTTGCTCTTGCCGACGGCCTTGAGCAGATTGGCCTTCAACGGGTTTTCCTTGGCCGCACCCGCCTTACCCTTGGCGGCAGGTTTTTCAGCGTCGTCGGCCTTGCTCTTCGACTTGGCCGGCGGCTTGGCTGATTGCGACAGGCTCGCCTTCAACGCGTCCATGAGGTTGATGACATTGCCACGCTCGGGCGCCGCCGCAATGATCGGCTTATGGCCCTTCAGTTTCTCGCGGATCATCGTCATCAGCGCGATCTCGTAGCGGTCCTCATAATTCTTCGGATCGAAGGTGGTTTCCTTCTGCTTGATCAGCGCTTCGGCCAATTGCAGCATTTCGGGATCCGGCTTGCCAGCCGGGATGTTGCCGAAATATTCAGCCGTGCCGCGCACTTCGTTCGGGTTCCTCAACGTACACACGAACATGCCGTTCTCGCGCGCGCCAATCGTCACCACGCGCTCGCGGCTGGACAGGACAAGGCGGGCAATGGCCAGCTTGCCGGATTTGCGCATTGCCTCGCGCAGCACGGCGAAGGTTTCCTCCGCCATGGCGCCATCCGGCGCCATGTAGTACGGCGAATCCTGATAAATGACGTCGACCTCGTCTTCGTCGACGAAGGCCTCGATGTTCATCGTGTGATTGGATTCGATGCGCACTGCTTCGAGGTCGGCCTCATCGATGATGATGTACTGCTTGTCCTCGTATTCGTAACCCTTGACCAAGTCCGCGCGCTCGACGAGGCCGAGTTCAGGGTCGACCGGCTTCATGTTGATGCGGTTGTGGGTCTTCTTGTGCAATTGGTTGAACGATATGCGCTCGCTGGTCGTCGTTGCCGGATAGAGCCGGACCGGACAGCTGACGAGGCTGAGCTTGAGGTAACCTTTCCAACTTGCCCTGGGCGCCATGATACTCTCCTACGCGGCCACGCACTGACATTTCAGACTGAGCATGATCTTATCCGAAAACCGGTTCCCACTTTTCGGGATCATGCTTACTGCAGCGCTTCGTCCAAAGGACGAATGGTGCTGCGGAAATCCTACACCGACCGGGCACGATACAGGCAAATCCCTAGCGAAATCTTCCAGTCGCCCTGAAGGTCCAAGGCCGAGAATAATTCAAATTGTCCGAAGCGTCGATGGACTTGGGTTCCTCGCCCCCATGAAATGGGGAGAAAAACCTTATTTGAAGGCCGGCAAATCCCTCGCGAAATCCTCCATGTCCGCCCAGGGGTCGCCCGAGGTCGCCAACAACCCCGGCAGCGAGGAATAGTTCAGATCCTGCGGCGCATCGATCGTCTCAAGGTCGCTCCAGCTCACCGGCGTCGACGCCGGCAGGTTGGTGCGGGCGCGCAGCGAATAAGGCGCCGCGGAGGTGTGGCCGCGCGCGTTGCGGTGATAGTCGATGAAGATGCGGCGCTTGCGGTTTTCCTTGCCCATTGTGGTGGTGAAAGTGTCGGGCGCGGTGGCCGCCAGGTGCGTGGAGATGGCGCTGGTCGCCTGGTGCAGCTTCTTCCAGTTCTGCTTTTGCGTCACCGGCACGGTTATGTGGATGCCGCTGCCGCCGGATGTCTTGGCGAACGGCACCAGGCCGAACCGCTCCAATTCGCCCTTGATGTGGACGGCGGCCTCGACCACCTCGCGCCAGGCGATGCCCTCACCCGGATCGAGATCGAAAACGATCTGGTCGGGCTTGTCGAGGCTCAAGCGATGCGTGCCCCAGGTGTGGAACTCAACGACGCCGAACTGCGCGAGTGCCAGATAGCCTTTTGCTCCCTCGACCGACAGATAGGATTTGGTTTCACCTTCGGAGTTGGTGGCGTCAAAAGTGACCACCGACGGCGGCATGCCGGTGAAGGCGTGGCGCTGGAAGAAACAGTCCTTCGGCAGGCCCGTCGGGCAGCGCACCAGCGACACCGGGCGGCCCATAATGTGCGGCAGCATGAAATCGCCGACCAGCGCGTAATAGACGGCGATGTCGAGTTTGGTCGGTCCGGTCTTGCCGAACAGCCGCCGCTCCGGATTGGTCACCCAGATGGTTGCGAGATCAGCTTCGGCGATCAGCCGCTTGCGCTTCGGCGACACCGGCGTCGACAGGCCGACATCGCGCAAGCCCCGAAACACACCGTGGCGCAGCGAATTGTCCGCCGTTCGGTTGGCGTAGTGGATGCGGGCCGACAGCATCGGCCGCACCCATTTCATCTCGCGCATGATCTCGCGCGGCACACCCTCGGGTGCTGTCGCGCCGTCGCGCAGCGGCTGCAGCCGGGCCAGCAAGTCGCCCGCCGTAGCGGCATCGAAGCCGGTGCCAACCTTGCCGCGATAGTGCAGTTCGCCATCCGCGAATTCAGCCATGCCGAGTGCCGCCAGTCCTTCGGCCGCGTCGGAAACGGTGTAGCCGGCGATGATGAAATCGCCGGTCTCCAGCGCCTTGACCTTGGTCCAGCTCTTCGTGCGGCCGCTCTGGTAGATGGCGTTGGCGCGCTTGGAGACGACGCCTTCCAGCCCAAGGATCGAGGCCTGATCGTACAGCCCCTGTCCGTCGCCTTCGACATGGTCGCTCAGCTGGATGGCGGAGTTGGCGCCCTGTCCGGCTAGCAGTTCGGCGAGCAGGGCCTTGCGCTTTGCGAGCGGCGCCTTGCGGAGGTCCCAGCCGTCGAGATGCAGCAGGTCGAAGGCATAGAAATGGAGCTTGCTGCCCGCACCCGCCGACAGCGCATCCTGGAGCAGCGCGAAACGCGAGATGCCCTTCTCGTCCAGCACCATGATCTCGCCGTCGATGATCGCCTGGCTGAGGGGCAGCCGGGCGAATGCCTGCGGCAGGTCGCCGTAACGCTTCGTCCAGTCGATGCCGCCGCGGGTGATCAGCCTGACCTCGCCATCGGCGATATGCGCCATGGTGCGGTAGCCGTCGAATTTTATTTCGTGCAGCCAGAGTTCACCTGTGTCTTCCACTGGCCCACCCGGTGGCTTCGGCACCTGCGTGGCGAGCTGCGGCTCGATGCGCGACGGCGGATCGCCCCTGGCCGCACCGGGCAGCGCGCCGGGTTTCAGCGCGCCGGGCTTGGGCGGCAGGCGGGCCGGCTTCTTCGGCGGCGCCACCAGCTCCTCGATCCGCTTGCCGGACTTCACGCTTTCCGGCCGCGCTTCCAGGATGTCGAGGCCGGTATCGGCGGCGAGATCGCGCTCCTTGAACAGCAGCCAGTTTTTCTTCTCGCTGTCTTCGCTGGGCTTGGGCTTCAGACGGGTCAGCATCCAGCCGCCATTCAACTTGTCGCCGGCCAGCCGGAACTTGAAGGCGCCGGTGCGCAGGCTCTTGTCGACATCGTCCATCGGCGCCCAGGTGCCGGTGTCCCAGACGATCATCGGCCCGCCGCCATATTCGCCTTCGGGAATGACGCCCTCGAAGTCGATATATTCGAGCGGATGGTCCTCGGTCTCGACTGCAAGCCGCTTGTCGGCCGGGTTGAGCGAGGGCCCGCGCGGCACCGCCCAGCTTTTCAGCACGCCGCCGACCTGCAGGCGCAAATCGTAATGGTCGGCGGTGGCGTGATGCTTGTGGACGACGAAGCGGTTGCCGTCGCCTGAAATGAGCCCGCCCGCCGGTTCCGGCGTCTTCGTAAATTCGCGCTTGGCGCGGTAGGCCTTGAGTTTTGGCGGGGTTGGCATGGGTCAGGCGGGAGCGGCGGCGGCGGACGAACCTTCCCTGCGCCGCGTTCCTGCACAGTGCTGTCCCGCCAACATTTCAGATTTCCCAGCGTGGTGCGAAGAATGTGGAGATCACGCTCAATCGTCTGAGGCGGGCGTCAGGTCTAGCTCGGCCGGGGACAGCCCTTGTTGGAGCTGGCTCAGCCGGAACTCGTCGACCCAGTAGGCCTCGCCGTCGACCAGCACGCGGGCCGAGTAGACGCCGCCGGAAAAGCTTTGCGCGGTGACGTAGACCTTGTGGCGGTCGAGCGCCTTGCGCACCGCGGCGCGCTTGGAATTCTGGCTGGTGACGGAACTGGCCATGGCTCACTCATACACAAGACCGCAAGACATGGCGGCGGCATAAGGATGCTGGAGATCGGCCGCTCTGTCAATTTTGACCGCCTGCTTCTGGCAGCGCTACGATCCGACGGCAGCAAAAAACCGCTGCGCCTCGGCAGCGGACTTTGCAATGGCGACGACAATATTCGGTTAGTGGTCCGAAGGAATTATGAGCGCGGTGACGCGCGAGAGCTGCTGACGCCGGTTCAGCGTCGGCTTCTCGTAGATCTTCTTCATTGGTATCCCATGGGCCCCCAATGGCCGCCGGCAAAGGCGCTTGCGGCTGGGTTTTGTCAAGGGAAGCGCTGTTCTTCCGCCGAACAGCTATGGAAACTGGAGGAGCGGCCGCTATAGTTTTCCTCAGCCCCAAGGAGAACGGCAATGACCCTCAGCACCCGCAAACTCGGCAGCCAGGGGCTGCAGGTCTCGGTGATCGGCCTCGGCTGCATGGGCATGAGCCAGTCCTACGGCCCTGCCGACGAGGCGGAATCGATCGCCACCCTGCACCGAGCCATCGAACTCGGCTGTACCTTCCTCGACACGGCGGAAGTCTACGGCGCTTATGCCAATGAAGAACTGCTCGGGCGGGCGCTGAAGGGCCGGCGCGATGAGGTGACCCTTGCCACCAAATTCGGCTTCCGCATCGAAAACGGCAGACAGGTCGGCACGGAGCGTGACAGCCGGCCCGACCATATCCGCGAGGCGCTGGAGGGCTCGCTGAAGCGGCTCGGCACCGACCATGTCGACCTTTACTACCAGCATCGCGTCGATCCGGCCGTGCCGATGGAAGACGTCGCCGGCACGGTCGGCCGGCTCGTCGCCGAGGGCAAGGTGCGCTTCTTCGGCCTGTCGGAGGCTGGTGCGGCCAACATCGGCCGCGCACATGCCGTGCATCCGGTCTCGGCGCTGCAGAGCGAGTATTCGCTGTGGGAGCGCAATCTGGAGCCGGAAATCATCCCGCTGCTCAAAAAGCTCGGCATCGGCCTGGTGCCGTTCGCGCCGCTCGGCCGCGGTTTCCTCGCCGGCGATGTCAAGCGCGCCGAGGACTATCCGGAAGGCGATTTTCGGCGCGGCGACCCCCGCTACCAGGGCGCCAACTACGACGCCAATGTCGCGGCAGCGGCTGCGGTGCAAGAGGTGGCCGCGGCCAAAGGGGTAAAGCCCGCACAGATCGCGCTGGCCTGGGTGCTCGGCAAGGGCGACGGCTTCGGCATCGACATCGTGCCGATCCCGGGGACAAAGCGGCGCAAGTATCTGGAGGAAAATGTCGCTGCCGCAGCGATCACGCTCGAAGCCGCCGAGATGGCTGCGCTCGACGCGGCACTCGCGCCGGGCAAGGTCTCAGGGCCGCGCTACAATGAGCGGGTGATGACGACCATCGACAGGTAGAGGCGTCTAAGCTGCCAATTTCCCCCCTCGTGGGGGAGATGCCTGGCAAGGCAGAGGGGGCGCGAAGGATCGCCCGCATCAAGTATTCTGCGTAGGGGTTAGCTCAAAGATGTAAGTGAAATTGGCCAATGTCGGCGGGACAGCGCCCCCCTCTGTCCTGCCGGACATCTCCCCCACAAGCGGGGAGATTAGCAGTTTCAGCCCCTCGCCTCACCTTGCGTAATCGATTTTCCTTGGCTAGCATCCTCGGGTCGGCGCCGTGCGGAGGAGAACGTTGCGGCGGACCGGCTGGAGCGCCTCGCGTCCCCTCGGGGCGTTCACAGGACACTCCATTTTTGAATTGACGCAAGGACCGTCCCGAGCCGCTCCCGGTTTCGGGCTCCTGCGTTCATGTGGAGGATATCTGATGAACAGACGCGAATTCCTGTTGTCGACCGTGGCGACCGGCGCCATGGCGCTGGCCGCGCCCATGGCCTTTGCCGCCGACAAACTGACCATATTGGGCTCGGTGCCCAATCTCGGCTTTCCGTTCTTTGTGCACATGCTGAACGAGATCAAGGCGGAGGCGCAGGCGCAAGGCGTCAATCTGACCGAGAGCGACGGCCAGAACTCGGCGCCGAAGCAGACCGCCGACATCGAGGCCGCACTTGTGCAGAAGGTCAACGCCATCGTGATTTCGCCGCTTGACGTCAACGCGCTGGCGCCGGCGATCGAGGAAGCGGTCAAGGCCGGGGTTCCCGTGGTCACCATCGACCGCCGCGTTGACGGCGTCGAGGGCATTCTGGCCCATGTCGGCGCCGACAATGTCAAGGGCGGCGAGGCCGAGGCGCAGGCCATGGTGGCGGCGTTCCCCAACGGCGCCAAGCTGTTCCATTTGCAGGGCCAGCCGGGTGCCGGGCCTGCGATCGACCGCAACAAAGGCGTCCACAATGTGCTCGATCCGCTCAAGGACAAGTACCAGATCATCTTCGAGCAGACCGCTAACTTCGCCCGCGCCGAAGCGCTGTCGGTGACCGAGGCCGGGCTTGCCGCCAACGGCAAGCCGGACGCCATCATCTGCGCCAATGACGACATGGCGCTCGGCGCGCTCGAAGCCTGTGCCGCGCGCAACTTCACCGACGTCAAGATCTACGGCTTCGACGCGCTGCCGGAAGCGCTGGTCGCCGTGCGCGACGGCAAGCTCGCCGGCACGGTCGAGCAGTTCCCCGGCGAACAGTCGCGCAAGGCGGTGCAGATCGCGGTCGCCTTCGCCAGGGACAAGACCGAGCCGAAGGAGAAGCTGGTGCTGTTGACGCCGATCGTCATCGGCAAGGACAATCTCGACAAGGCGGAGAGGTTGAACGAGACGAAGTGAGAGTAGGGCCCATGACGGGTGGAGGTCGCGCTCTGTCGCGCCCCCCTCTGTCCTGCCGGACATCTCCCCCACTTGGGGGGAGATTGGCCGTCACGTCTGCTTTCGCCAATCGCCAACGTTATAGAAATAGTGCTGCCGGCAAAACTGCTGATCTCCCCCCGTGTGGGGGAGATGTCCGGCAGGACAGAGGGGGGCGCTGTCCCGCTGCCTATCGCAATCCGGGAGCAATGCTTGTCCGCCGTTGAACCCACCGCATCATCGCCACCGCTCCTTTCCGTCGAAGGCGTGACCAAGCATTTTTCCGGCGTCACCGCGCTCATCGACGTTTCGCTCGAGGTGCGGCCCAGTGAGATCCTTGGCCTGCTCGGCGAGAACGGCGCCGGCAAGTCGACGCTGTTGAAAATCCTGTCCGGCGTGATGCCGCCGTCAAGCGGCCGCATCGTCTTCGACGGCGCCGACTACGCGCCGTCCAGTCCGCAGGATGCGAAGCGGCATGGCATCGTCACCATCTATCAGGAACTGAGCCTGATCCCGACGCTGACGGTTGCGGAAAACATTTTCATCGGCCGCGCGCCGCTCGGGCCGCTCGGGCTGGTCAGCTGGCGCAGGATGGAGGACGCCTCGCGCGCGATCATCGCCCGCGTCGGTCTCGACATCGATCCGGCGACGCCGGTGTCCTCGCTGTCGGTAGCCGAACAGCAGCTGGTCGAAATCGCCCGCGCTCTGTCGCTGGAAAGCCGCCTGATCATCATGGACGAGCCGACCTCGGCGCTGACCGAGACCGAGGTGCAGAAACTGATGTCGATCATGGACAGGCTGCGCAAGGACGGTGTCGCCATCATGTTCGTCACCCACCGGCTGGAGGAAGCGTCCGCCATTTGCGACCGCATGACCGTGCTGCGGGATGGCAGGCTGGCCGGTCATCTCGACCGTGACGGCCAGCCGATCCAGATCCCGAAGATCATCGAGAAGATGGTCGGCCGCGCCGCCTCCGAGCTCTACGCGCGGCCGACGCAGCGCGATGTCGCCGGCGAGGTCAGGCTCTCGCTGCGCGGGCTGCGGACGGTACGCGACCCGTTGGCGCCGCATGCCATCGTACTCGAAGGCGTCAACCTCGATCTGAAGGCCGGCGAAATCCTCGGCGTTGCCGGCCTCGTCGGTTCCGGCCGCACCGAGCTTGCCCGCGCCATTTTCGGCGCCGACCGCATCGCCGCCGGCACGATTGCGCTCGACGGTAAGCCGATCGCCCCGGCCTCCCCCGCAGACGCCATCAAACTCGGCATCGGGCTGGTGCCGGAAGACCGCAAGCACCAGGCGATCTTTGCAGCACTGGGCATTCTCAACAATTTCTCGATCGCCTCGCTCGGCCGCTACAGCAATGGGGCCGGCTTCATGGCCGAACGGCGCGAGCGCGAGGCGCTGGCCGGCTATCGCAAGGCACTGTCGATCCGCATGGCCTCGCCCGACCAGGCGATCGAGGGCCTGTCCGGCGGCAACCAGCAAAAAGTCATCCTGGCCCGCTGGCTGGCGCGCGACCCGAAAGTACTGATCGTCGACGAGCCGACGCGCGGCGTCGATGTCGGCGCCAAGGCCGAAGTGCACCAGATCCTGGTCCAGTTGGCTGCGCGCGGCATCGCCATCATGATGATCTCGTCGGAGCTGCCGGAGGTGCTGGCAGTGTCGGATCGCATCGTTACGATGCGGCGCGGCCGTATCACCGGCGAAATGCCGGGCATCGAAGCGACCGAGGAAAAACTGATGGAACTGATGGCGCTCGACCGCAAGCAGGACGCAACGCAATGACCAGCACCACCGAACAGACCCAGCGCAGCGGCATCAACATCGCGCGGCTTCTGATGAGTTTTGGGCCGCTGATGTTCCTGGCGGTGTTGATCGTCATCTTCACCGTGCTGAAGCCGAGCTTCATCGATCCAATCAACCTGTTCAACATTTTGAGGCAGATCTCGATCACCGGACTGATCGCGCTTGGCATGACTTTCGTCATCCTCACTGCCGGCATCGACCTGTCGGTCGGCTCGCTGCTCGCCTTCTGCGGCATGGTGGCCGCGGTGGTGGCCAAGGGCGGCACCGCCAACACGCTGTCGCTGTCGACCACGGGCACGCAAGGCTATGGCTGGTTCGCCGCCTTGCTTGCCGCCGTCATCGTCGGGGCGCTGGCCGGCGGCGTCCAGGGCTTTGCCATCACCCGGCTGAAAGTACCGCCCTTCGTCGTCACGCTGGGTGGGCTCACCGTGTTTCGCGGCCTGACGCTGACCATCTCCAATGGCGGACCGATCTCCGGTTTCGACGCCTCGATGCGCTGGTTCGGCACCGGGCTCATCGGACCGGTGCCGGTGCCGGCGATCATCTTCGCGGCGGCGGCCATCCTGTGCCACATCGTGCTGCGCTATACGCGCTATGGCCGCGCCGTCTATGCCGTCGGCGGCAATGCCGAGGCCGCACGCCTGTCGGGCCTGCGCGTCGACCGCATTCTGATCTCGGTCTATGTCATCGTCGGCTTCTTCGCCGGGCTGGCCGCCTTCGTTTTGTCAGCACGGCTCAACTCCTCCGAAGCCGTGGCCGGCATCGGCTACGAGCTTACGGTGATTTCGGCCGTGGTCATCGGCGGCACCTCGCTATTCGGCGGCATCGGCTCGGTCGGCGGCACGGTGGTGGGCGCAGCACTCATCGGCGTGCTGCAGAACGGGCTACAGTTCAACAATGTCTCTTCCTACACACAAAGCATCGTCATCGGCCTGATCCTGATCCTGGCCGTGGCCTTCGATCGTTGGCTGAAGTCGCGGGTGAGGCGGTGAGGGATCGGCCATGGTTCAGATCAGGGCGATGACAGAGAACGATGTAGCGTCGGTATCGCGGCTGCTGGGAGAGTCTTGGCGGCGCACCTATTCGTCGATCCTGGGACCTGAAAATACAGCGCGGCTCTCGGACGACAAGCATGCGCCCGAGCGGCTGGCAGAGGAACTTGGGGACGACAACAAGATGTCGTTCGTGGCCGAACGGCCGGACGGTTCGATCGCCGGCTACGCGATGGCGGCGATGGACGATCGTGGCGATGTCCTGCTCGACCGGCTGCACATCGACAAGACAGAGTTCGGCAGCGGGCTCGCCACCGACCTGCTGCACGCGGTGCTTGTCGCGCATGCCGGCATCCCCAGCATTGCGCTGGAAGTGATCGAGGGCAACGACCGGGCGATCGCCTTCTATCGCAAGCACGGTTTCGAAGTGGTCGAGCGCCACACGGCCGCGCACGGCGTTGGCGGCCACGCCTCGCTGATCATGCGCCGGCTGCTGTCGAGGGCGTAAGGGAAGGGAATAGGCCGTAGGGAATAGGGAATAAGGTGGCGCAGACCGATACCCTACGCCTACGGCCTACTGCGACGCCGCTTGCCGGCCGTCCTCGTCGTCCGGCATATCGAGAATTTCGATCAGCCGCGCCACCTTCGTTCCCGGCAAGGGGCGACCCTCGTTGACCAGCGCCTCGTCGGCACCGAGCCAAGCGAACGCCTCGCGCAGTTCTTCAAGGGTGGCGCCGGTCAGCGCGATGTCGGCTATGACCGCCTCGTCTACCGGCCCCAACACCGAAATGATGTCGTTGCGTGTCATGGTCACCTCCATGCTAAGTGCCGGCCGGTCGTCGAGATGACGCCGAGACCCGGCCATCCAGCCAACGGATTGCGAGAAAAAACCGCCGACAAAGCAGAATCTGGGTCTTCTTTTCGACTAAGCAAGGTGAACGCGCCTTTTGCCTTCAAGCAGCCGAATGCCGATCGATGCTGTAGAGATGCACGGGATAGCCGGGACCGATGGCGTCGCGTACCCGGCCCGTCCAGGCACGAACCGCCGGATAAGCCGCCAGCGCAAAGCCGCAATCTTCGGCACGGTGGCCGTAGGCATAGACAGCAATGTCGGCGATGGTGAGCATGTCGCCGACAAGGAAGGGCGTGTCGTTCAGGCTGCGCTCCAGCGCTGCCAGCGTGCGGGCGCCGGCTTCGCGCTTGGCCGGAAGCGTCGCCTGGTTGCGCTCCAGCCTTCCGGCCAGCGTCCAGAAGCGCAGGGAGCCGATGACCGGCTCGACATGGTACTGTTCGAAGAACAGCCATTGCATAACTTTCGCGCTGACATAGCGATCCGCCGGCAGCAAGGGCGTGCCTTCGGCGAGATAAATGAGGATCGCATTCGATTCGGCGATCGCACGGCCATCCTCGAGTTCGAGCACAGGAACGGCGCCGGCCGGGTTGAGCTTCAGGAAGGCGTCGGTGTGGCTCTCGCCCTCGAAAATCGACACCAGGCGGCTTTCATAGGGGATGTTGAGCAGGCCGAGCACGACCCTCGCCTTCCAACCGTTTTGCGACGGCAGATAATCATGAAGCGTGAGCATGGCTGTCCTTTCACTGCGGTCGACGCCTGATTTGCACGGTGCCACGATCCCAGCCACCCGAATCCTGCAATGTGTACGCGCAGAATAAATAAACTATACGCATGTAAGGTTTTATTGACTTCGCCCTATGTGCGATTTACCCGATAAACATTTGTGCCGAACAACTGCGCGAGCAAGCAATCAGTCTGTGACAAGGAGGAATCGCAAGCATGAGCCTTTCGCGCCGCAGCGAAATCGCCGCCGAGGCCGTGGGGCCAACAATTGCCGCCGGCGAAATCCTGGTCGAGATCATGGCGACGGAACGGGGTTTCGGCTTCCTCGAGCCGCAAACGCTCGTCGGGCCATTCCCCAGCGGTGCGCCGGCGATCTTCATCGATCAGGTTGCGCGGCTGGGGGGCGGCGCCGGCATTATCGGCTGCGTCGGCCGCGACGATTTCGGCACGCTCAACCTGGACAGGCTGAAGCGCGACGGTGTGGACGTCTCCGCCGTCGATATCAGCGACCGCTTCCCGACGGGATGCGCCTTCGTGCGCTATCGGCCCAATGGTATCAGGGACTTCGTCTACAACATCGCCGAATCCGCCGCCGGGCAGATCCACCTGACCACTGCTGCGCGCCTGCTGGCGGACAGAGCCGGCCATCTGCATATCATGGGATCGACGCTGTCGGTGGCAGGGCTGAAGGAGATTGTGACCTACGCAGTGAGGGCGGTGCGTGCCCGCGGCGGCTCAACCTCGTTCGACCCGAATGTGCGCAAGGAGCTGATCGGCGCCGACGGTGCGCTGTTTTCCGCACTCATCGACGATGCCGACCTGCTGCTGCCGTCCGGCGACGAATTGCTCGCTACGGCGGGCGTCGATGACGAGCATCAGGCGGTGGCGGCGCTGTTTGCCAGAGGCGTCGGCGAGATCGTGCTGAAGCGCGGTGCTGACGGCTCTTCCTGGTTCGGCGCCGACGGCGCCAGGATCGACTGCGCCGGTTTTCAGGTCGAGGAAGTCGACCCGACGGGCGCCGGCGATTGTTTCGGCGCCACTTACCTGACCTGCCGGCGCCAGGGGATGGAGCCCGGCAAGGCGCTGCTTTATGCCAATGCCGCCGGCGCCCGCAACGTCACCCGGCGCGGCCCGATGGAGGGCACCGCCGGCTTCGATGCGCTTGACCAATTCATCAAGGGAACAGCGAGACGGACATGAGTGCCAACCCGCTTGCAGGCCTCGCCAGCGCGCGCAAAAACGGCCCGCCCTACGGCATCACCTCGATCTGCTCGGCTCATCCGCTGGTGATCCAGACAGCAATACGGCGCGCCGTTGCCGACAGGGATAAAAGCCTGCTGATCGAGGCAACCTGCAATCAGGTCAACCAGTTCGGCGGCTATACCGGAATGACCCCGGCGCTGTTCGTCGCCTTCGTGCTGGAGATCGCCTGTCGCGAGGGGCTGGAAGCCTCGCGCATCATCTTCGGCGGCGACCATCTGGGACCGAACCCGTGGCGCGCAGAGCCGGCGGCGCAGGCGATGGACAAGGCCGAGGCCATGGTCGGCGCCTATATCGCGGCCGGCTTCACCAAGATTCATCTCGACGCATCGATGGGCTGCGCCGGCGAGCCGGCGGCGCTTGACGACGAGACCATCGCCACCCGGGCGGCGCGACTGGCAAAGGCGGCCGAAACGGCCGCGCACGCCGCAGGCAGCACCTTGCCGGTCTACATCATCGGCACCGAAGTCCCCGCCCCCGGCGGCGTCCACCACGCGATCAGCGAGTTGAAGCCGACCGAGGCGGAGGCGGCGCGGCGCACGATCGAGGTTCACCGGGAGATCTTTGCCCGTGAGGGGCTGACGGAGGCCTTCGGCCGCGTCATCGCCGTGGTGGTGCAGCCGGGCGTGGAATTCGGCAGCCAGAACGTCGTCGCCTACGCGCCCGAGAAATCCAAGGGCCTGACCGGCTTGCTCGATGAGCAGCCGTCGCTCGTCTACGAGGCGCATTCGACCGACTACCAGAGCCGTGCGGCTTTGACCGCGCTGGTCGCAAACGGCTTTCCCATCCTCAAGGTCGGCCCCGGCCTGACCTTCGCCTTGCGCGAGGCGCTTTACGGGCTCGACCTGATCGCCTCCGAAATGGCCAGGGACTATGGCGACCGGTCGCTCGCCCGGACCATGGAAAGCGCGATGCTGGCAGCCCCCGGCCATTGGCACAGCCACTATCATGGCAATGAAGCAGAGCTCTATGTGCAGCGGCATTACAGCTACAGCGACCGCATCCGCTATTATTGGAGCAACCCCACCGCTGTCGCGGCCGTCGAGCGCCTGCGCAAGGCGCTGGACGACGTTGCCATTCCCGAAACGCTGATGCGGCAATTCCTGCCGGCGCTGCCGGCCGAACTCGGGCCGGCGGGCAATCCCGAGGCTATCCTTCTCGAAGCTGTCGATCAGGTGCTGGCCGACTATGACGCGGCCTGCCGTGGGACCTGAGTGCATTGCGCCGGGTTGATCTTTGCCTCAGCCCAGTGTCTCTGACGTTTCCATGAAACCAGCCATGTTCTTTCTCCTGTTCGCGGCCTCCCTGCTGGCGTCGCCGGCACGCGCCGACTGGAAGCCGGTCGAAAAGGTCGAGACCTACGCCATCGCAGGGCGGACCGGCCCGGAACTCTATGCCGCGATCGGCGAAGCCGGCCCCTTGCTCGGCAAGGGTCGGGTCATTGCGCACACCAATTTCAAGCTGACCTGGACCAGGGACTACAGGCCGAAAGGCGACGCCTGCGTGCTCAAATCGGCGCGCCCGAAACTGATCATCACCTACACCTTGCCGAAGCCGGCCGAACCGTTGCCGGCTTCCGTCCAGAAGAACTGGACGGTGTTCATCGCCGGGCTCGCCGCCCACGAGAGAGTGCATGGCGCAGCCATCGCCGAGATGGTGCGCAAGATCGAGGCGGTGAGCGTCGGCCTGACCGTTACTGATGACCCCGCCTGCAGCAAGATCAGAACCGAGCTGACGAGGCAACTCGCCCAGATCTCGCTGGCTCAGCGGCAGGCGAGCCGCAACTTCGACCGGGTCGAATTCGGCCCCGGCGGAAACCTGCAGAAGCTGGTGCTGGCTTTTGTGAATGGGGGGTAGTTTGCCGGTGTGCCGTTCATTGCGCCGGGTGTTTCGAACGACAAGAAAACCGTCCGCATGGCCGCTTTACAGGCAGGCTTGGTAGCGCTACCGTCTGATCGTCGCGCGACCTGTTGGGGGAATGGGAGACGGTCGCGAGGCGGGAGAGGAGCGGTTTCCTTCGGGGCGTCGCAAGAAGCATTCGGGAGGAGATCGATGGCGTCTGTCGCGATCGGCGACGTTTACAAATCGTTCGGGACCGTCGAGGTCCTGCACGGCGTCAGTGTGGATATCGACGACGGCGAGTTCGTCACGCTTGTCGGCCCGTCGGGTTGCGGAAAATCGACCCTTCTCAGGATGATCGCCGGCCTGGAAAAGATTTCTCGGGGCGAGATCGCGATCGGGGATCGGGTCGTCAACAACGTTGCGCCGAAAGAGCGCGACGTTGCCATGGTGTTCCAGAACTACGCGCTCTACCCGCACATGACGGTCGCCGAGAACATGGCGTTCTCGCTCATGCTCAAAGGTGTTTCGAAGACCGATTGCGCTACCAGCATTCAGCGCGCCGCCGAAATCCTCGGGCTGGTGCCATTGCTGACGCGATATCCGCGCCAGCTTTCCGGCGGCCAGCGCCAGCGCGTCGCCATGGGCCGGGCGATCGTGCGCGATCCACAGGTTTTCCTGTTCGACGAACCGCTCTCCAATCTCGACGCCAAGCTCAGGGTGCAGATGCGCGCCGAGATCAAGGAACTGCACCAGCGGCTCAAGACGACCACAGTCTATGTCACCCACGACCAGATCGAGGCCATGACCATGGCCGACAAGATCGTGGTCATGCATGACGGCATCGTCGAACAGATCGGACCGCCGCTGGAGCTCTACGACAGGCCAAACAATCTCTTCGTCGCCAGTTTCATCGGCTCGCCCGCCATGAACCTGATCAAGGGCGAGATCGTCACCGACGGGTCTCCGTCCTTTCGCGGCGCCGGGGGAATTTCCGTGCCGCTGGCCGGCGCGCCGGCCGTTGGCAACGGTCATCCGGTGGTGCTGGGAATACGGCCCGAGCATTTGCGGCTATCGTCAGACCAAGGCATTCCAGTCTCCGTCGCGGTGGTCGAGCCGACCGGGTCGGAAGTGCAGATCATCGGCCGCACCGCCGGCGGCGACGAGATCGTCGCCAATTTCCGCGAACGCCATGCCTTAACACCGGGCGAATCCATACGGCTCTCTGCCGCGCCTGGCCTGATTCATCTCTTTGACGGCAAGACCGGAACACGATTTGAAACGCGTAACGGATGGTAAGGACCGCATAGCAAGGAAGATAAACCGGAGGAGACGACCATGAAATTCACGAGACGCGATGTAATCCGCACGACCGCAGGTGCCGCGGCGGGAGCTCTGGGAAGCCGGTTCGTCGGCTCGCCGGCTTTTGCCCAGGAGGGCTTGAAATACAAGCCCGAGGAAGGCGCAAAGCTGCGGCTGCTGCGCTGGTCGCCCTTCGTCAAGGGCGATGAGGATCAATGGCTGGCCAACACCAAGCGCTTCACCGAGGCGACAGGTGTCGAGGTTCGTGTCGACAAGGAAAGCTGGGAGGACATTCGCCCCAAGGCAGCGGTCGCCGCCAATGTCGGTTCCGGCCCGGACCTCATGTTCGTCTGGTTCGACGACCCGCATCAATATCCCGACAAGCTGCACGACGTGACCGAGCTCGGCGAGTATCTGGGCTCGAAATATGGCGGCTGGCACGACGGACCAAAGCAATATGCGACGCGGGACGGCAAGTTCGTCGGCCTGCCGCTGGCCACGATCGGCAATGCCATCGTCTATCGCGAAAGCTGGGTGAAGGAGGCCGGCTTCTCCGAATTTCCGAAGGACACGGCAGGCTTCCTCGAGCTTTGCAAGGCGTTGCAGGCGAAGGGACATCCGGCCGGCTTCACGCACGGCCACGGTGTCGGCGACGGCAACAATTACGCGCACTGGCTGCTGTGGAGCCATGGCGGCCAGATGGTCGACGAGAGCGGCAAGGTGGCGATCAACAGCCCCGAGACGCTAAAGGCGATCGGATACGCGCAGGAACTCTACAAGACCTTCATTCCCGGGACCGAAAGCTGGCTCGACGTCAATAACAACCGCGCCTTCCTGGCCGGCGAACTCGGCGTCATCGCCAACGGCATTTCCGCCTACAATACGGCCAAGATCAACAAGGACAACGATCCGAAGCTGGCTGAGATCGCCAAGGACATCCGCACCACCAACCTGCCGATCGGTCCCGTCGGGAAATCGGTCGAACTGTTCCAGGTGACCACCGCAGTCATCTTCAACTACACGCCCTACCCCAATGCGGCCAAGGCCTATCTGCAGTTCATGTTCGAGGATCCGCAGATGACCGACTGGATCACCTCCTCGGCGGGCTATTGCTGCCAGACGCTGAAGGCCTTCGACAACAATCCAGTGTGGACGGCCGACCCGAACAATGCCGCCTATGCCAAGGCCTCGGCGACGCTGCGCCCCAACGGCTATGCCGGGCCGCTCGGCTATGCCTCGGCGGCGACCATGGCCGACTATGTCCTGGTCGACATGTTTGCCAAGGCGGTGACCGGCCAGGCGACGCCGCAGGAGGCGATGGAGGAGGCGGAGAAGCGCGCCAACCGCTACTACCGCGTTTGATCACGGCACCGCCGGGCAGCGTCTAGTGCGCTGCCCGGCCCGTCGCACAATCCCATGGCGGCCGTTGACGCCGTGACCTGATTCCCCGATGAGGAGCCCTCCATGGCCGTGCCGTCCGTTGCCGCCCAGCCGCGTCCGTCGATGCTTTCGCGGCTCTCCGAAAGCCGCAACGCGCTGGGCTTCGGCTTCATGCTGCCGGCGGCGGCGCTGCTGCTGGTCTTCCTGACCTATCCGCTCGGGCTGGGCGTCTGGCTCGGTTTCACCGATGCCCGGATCGGCCGCCCCGGCATCTTCATCGGCGTCGAGAATTATCAGTACCTTTGGAATGACAACGTCTTCTGGCTCTCCGTCTTCAACACGCTGCTCTACACGGTCAGCGCCTCGATCCTGAAGTTCGTGCTCGGCCTGTGGCTGGCGCTCATCCTCAATGAAAACCTGCCGTTCAAATCGTTCTTCCGCGCGATAGTCCTGCTGCCCTGGGTGGTGCCCACCGTACTTTCGGCCATCGCCTTCTGGTGGATCTACGATTCGCAGTTCTCGATCCTGTCCTGGGCGCTGCAGCAAATGGGCCTGATCGACCACCGCATCAATTTCCTCGGCGATCCGGAGAATGCGCGCGCTTCGGTCATCGCCGCCAACGTCTGGCGCGGCATTCCTTTCGTCGCCATCACGCTGCTCGCCGGCCTGCAGACCATTCCGCAGTCGCTCTACGAGGCGGCCACGCTCGACGGCGCCAGTCGCTGGCAGTTGTTTCGTTATGTGACTCTGCCGCTGCTGACGCCGATCATCGCCATCACCATGACCTTCTCGGTGCTGTTCACTTTCACCGATTTCCAGCTGATCTACGTGCTGACCCGGGGCGGACCGGTGAATGCCACGCATCTGATGGCGACATTGTCTTTCCAGCGCGGCATTTCCGGCGGCCAGCTTGGCGAGGGCGCGGCCATCGCGGTGGCCATGATCCCGTTCCTGCTGGCGGCGATCCTGTTCAGCTATTTCGGCCTGCAACGCCGCAAATGGCAACAAGGCGGCGGAGACTGACATGGTCAAGACGGCCGCGACAAGGAAGGCGAAACGTGGGGATATCGACGAAGGCGGCATGGGCTACCTGCAGAGCCTGCCGCGCCGCGTGGTGACGGTCTATCTGCCGCTGCTGGTGTTCGTCTTCGTGCTGTTGTTTCCGTTTTACTGGATGACGATCACGGCGGTTAAGCCCAATCTCGAGATGACCGACTATGCGCAGTTCAATCCGTTCTGGGTGGTGCATCCGACATTGGAGCATATCCGCTACCTCCTGTTCGAGACCTCCTATCCGGGCTGGCTGCTCAACACGATCATCATCTCGACCGCCGCTACTTTCCTGTCGCTGCTGGCGTCGGTGTTCGCCGCCTATGCGATCGAGCGGCTGCGGTTTTCCGGGGCGCGGCAGGTCGGCCTCGGCATCTTCCTCGCCTATCTGGTGCCGCCCTCGATCCTGTTCATTCCGCTGTCGGTGATGGTGTTCAACCTCGGGCTCTACGACACGCCCTTCGCGCTCATCCTTACCTATCCGACCTTCCTGGTGCCGTTCTGCACGTGGCTGTTGATGGGTTACTTCCGCTCCATTCCGTTCGAACTGGAAGAATGCGCGCTGATAGACGGAGCGAGCCGGTGGCAGATCCTCACCAAGATCGTGCTGCCGCTGTCGGTGCCCGGCCTGATCTCCGCCGGCATATTCGCCTTCACCCTGTCATGGAACGAGTTCATCTATGCGCTGACATTCATCCAGTCCTCGGAAAACAAGACCGTGCCGGTGGGTGTGCTGACCGAGCTGGTGCGCTCCGACGTCTACGAATGGGGGGCGCTGATGGCGGGAGCGCTGATCGGCTCGCTGCCGGTGGTGGTGCTCTATTCGTTCTTCGTCGAGCACTATGTCTCGTCGATGACCGGCGCGGTGAAGGAGTGACGCGCCGGCTCACGCAAGGCAACCGGCGCGGTCAGATCGCGCCGATGATGCCGCCGTCGACGCGGATGTTCTGGCCGGTGATGTAGCCCGCACCTTCGGAAGCGAGGAACGCGATGGTCGCGGCGATCTCCTCCGACGTGCCGTAGCGCTGCATCGGCACGCTGTCGCGGCGCTCCTCGGTGGCCGGCAGGCTGTCGATCCAGCCGGGCAGCACATTGTTCATGCGCACATTGTCGGCGGCGTAGGTGTTGGCGAAGATCTTGGTGTAGGCGGCAAGCCCGGCTCGGAACACGGCGGATGTCGGGAACATCGGGCTCGGCTCGACCACCCAGGCGGTCGAGATGTTGATGATGGCGCCGGCCCTCTGCTTGACCATCTGCGGCGCCACGATGCGCACCGGCCGGATGACGTTCATCAGATAGACGTCGAGACCGGTGTGCCACTGCTCGTCCGATATCTCGAGGATCGGCGCGCGTGGCCCGTGGCCGCCGCTGTTGACCAGCACGTCGATGCGACCGTAGCGCTCGAGCGTCAAATCGGCAAGGCGCTGCAGGTCGTCATTCGACTGGTTGGAGCCGGTGACGCCGAGCCCGCCAAGCTCCTTGGCCAAAGCCTCGCCCTTGCCGGAGGACGACAGGATCGCGACCCTGAACCCGTCCGCCGCCAGCCGCTTGGCCGCCGCCGCGCCCATACCGCTGCCACCGGCGACGACCACTGCCACTTTTTCTACACTCATTTTTCTCTCCTTGGGGTTTTGCGGCGTGTGTCTCGCGACTTCAAAGGATGATATAGCCGGTCTTGCCATCTGGTTCGAACCAGAAAGCCTGAAATCAAGCTGTAGAAAAACTCCTGCATGCCCGAAGCCTTCCTGAGCCTGCCGCCGTTGAATGCGCTGCGTGCCTTCGAAGCCGCCGCGCGTCATCTCAACTTCCGCATCGCCGCGCAGGAGCTGAACGTGACGCAAGGGGCGGTGGCGCAGCATATACGCGGGTTGGAGGCCGATCTCGGCGCAAAGCTGTTCGACCGGCTGCCGCGCGGCCTGGCGCTGACCGACGAAGGCCGCGCCTATGCGCCGAACATCCGCCGCGCCTTCGACCTGATCTCCGAGGCAACGCTGCTGTTGCGGCCCGAACCGGCGCGACTGACAATCAGCGTCACGCCGAGCTTTGCCACCAAATGGCTGATCCCCAAACTGCCGGAGTTCGTCGCGCACAACCCGCTGGTCGATTTGCGAATCCTGGCCAGCGAAAGCCTGTCGAGTTTTCAGGCCGATGGCGTCGACATCGCGGTCAGGCAAGGCCGCCTGCCCTTCGGCGCCGGCCTGATGGTGGATCTTTTGTTTCCACAGCAGATCATCGCCATCTGCAGCCCTGCCCTGCTGCCGACCTGCGCGAACGAGATCGCGCCGACCGACATCCAGCACCACGTCCTGCTGCACGACGCGCACAATCTATGGCCGGAATTCATGGAAAAGGCGCTCGGCCTGAGGATGGCCACCGAGGCCAAACGCATGCGCTTCAACCAGACAGGCCTCGCGATCGACGCCGCCATTGCCGGCCAGGGCATCGCGCTGGCCAGCCGGTTTCTCGTATCCGCCGACATTGCCGCCGGCCGGCTGGTGCAGCCGATCAACGCGGAGATGCGTGGGACGCACGATTTCTATGTCGTGATGCCGCGCAAGCAACGGCACCCAGAACCGACGCAAGCCGTGCGGCAATGGCTGCTGGATGAGGGCGATGCGGCGCGGCTGTGATGGATAGCCGATCTCCCCGCAAGGCGGGAGATCCGCAGCTTGGCCGACGCCGCCCCTTTCAGCCTCGCCGAGCAATGTCGGCCGCCACTGCCTTCGCCTCGCGTCCAATTTCCCTGAGCAGACCGGTGACCGGATTGTAGAAGCCGACGAGGTAGAGGCCGAGTTGCGAGGCGCGGGCGTTGACGCCGCTGCGCTCCGGTTGCAGCTCCGCCGGAACGAATTTCTCGTAGCCCGGGCGGTAGCCGGTGGCGAGGATGACGGCGTCGAACGCTTGCTGCTTGCCGTCGATGAACGTAGCGCCGCGCTCGGTGAAGCCCGCTATGTCGGGCGCGATCTTGATGGCGCCTTTGGTGATGGCGTCGACCGTGCCGACGTCGATGACCGGGATGCGGCCGACTTCGTCGATCTGCTGCAGGATGCCCTGCTTCGGCCTGACGATGCCGTATTTCTCGAGCTTGCCCAGCGCGAAATCGAGGATGATCGGGAACATCCAGTCGTTCAGCGCCTGCGGCATCGGCCGGCTGGCGATGCCGACCATCTGGATCGGCACGCCGAACAGCTGGCGCGGCACGATGTGGACGCCCTTGCGCACCGAAATGGTCGGACGCGCGCCACTTTCCGCCAAGTCGAGCGCGATCTCGGCGCCGGTGTTGCCCATGCCGACGATCAGCACCGTGCGGCCGGCAAAGGGCGCCGCTTGCGTATAGTCGGCGCTGTGCAGCACCTCGCCCTTGAAAGCCTCGATGGCAGGGAGCCGGGGGATGATCGGCTCGGCATTGTTACCGCTGGCGATAACGACATGGCGCGCCTCGAGGTTGTCCGATCCTGTCTCGACCAGAAAACCGCCGTCCCCGAGGCGAATGGCTTTCACCGTCACACCGAAGCGCGGGCGCAGATCGAATTTTTCCGCGTAGTCGTCGAGATAGCGGACCACCATTTCGCGCGGCACGTAGCGCGGATAATTTTTGGGAAAGGGCAGGAACGGCAGCGACGAGAACGACTTGACCGTATGCAGATGCAGCCGCCGATAGTGCCGCCGCCAGGCGGGCGCGATCTCCTGCGATTTTTCGAGCAGGATGAAATCCACTCCTGCCCGCTTCAGGCAGGCACCGACCGCAAGGCCGGCGGGCCCGGCGCCGACAATAACGACAGTGGTGTCCAAGCGATTCTCCTCCCGCTAGCTCCTTAGGCTACGCGTAGAAGCGCAGGCGGGACAAGGCGCGCCTCACCTTCTCCCCTTGTTGGAGAAGGTGGATCGGCGCGCTAGCGCCGAGACGCCTTCGCATCGCGGCGCGCACGCTGCGCATCCTGTCCGGTCTCGGCTCACCCCCGGTGACGAATGTCTATCCCGGCAATCGCCCATGCTGTCGGACGGGCTGCCTGTCGCCCGCCGCACCGCGGTCGAAGAGCTCTACGTGCATGGCGGCATGGGCCAATCGGCATGCATGCCGCTCCCGCCATCGCGCGCTGGCTGGAAGAGGCCGTGGTTCGGGCGATGGCAATCCGAAGCAGACATGGCTCTGGCCACAGCGATTTGCAGGATGGGAAGGGTGAGGCTGCGCGACGTCGTGTCGATGTAGCCCGCCATCGGCCCGAAGGGAGGGCTGGCGTTGCTCCTTAGCCGATATGCTCGGCGCGCAGCTTCTTCTTTATCTGCTCCAGGCCTGCCTCGCCGCCCGTCGCCAGTTCATCGGCGATCCTTGCCAGCTTGTCATCGGCGTTGCGGTATTTGCTGCCCCAGGCGCCGAGCGTCGCCAGCACCGGCAACAGGTCGATGCCCGCCTCCGTCAGCTTGTAGATCGCCTTGAGCTTGTGCGTGGGGTCGTCGCTTCTGGTGACAATGCCCTCATCCTGCAAGGTCTGCAGCCGCTCGGCCAGCGTGCGCGACGAGATGCCTTCGCCTGATAGCAGAAACTCCCGGAAGTGCCTTTTTCCCGCGAAAATCATGTCGCGGATGATCAGCAGCGTCCAGCGGTCACCGAGCAATTCGAGCGACAGGCTGATGGGGCAGCCGGATCTTTCCCTGGTCGACATTTGAATGCTTCCATTTTTAAATCACTTTACTATTGACATCATTTTTCTCTCGTGTCAATGGTTCCGAAAGTAAAGCAATCACCAACGCCACCTGACCTGGCGCTGGTGACACCAGAGCTCAATCAGGAGAACGACGATGAGAAAGCTGATCCTGCAGATGCAGATATCGGTCGACGGTTTTGTCGGCGCGGCCGGCGATGAGCACTGGCAGCTCTGGGAATGGGGCGCCAACTGCCCGTGGGACGACGACTTGAAGCAGGATTTCAACACGGTGTTCGCTGGCATCGATACCATTCTGCTCAGCCGCAAGATGGCCGAAGAAGGCTATCTAACCCATTGGGGCAATGCCGCAAAAAGCTATCCGCGCGATCCCTTCTACGCTTTTGCGCAGCGCATCGTCGAGGCGCGCAAGGTGGTGCTGAGCGACAAGCTCGCGGCATCGCGGTGGGAGCGCACGACGGTTGCCAGCGGCGACCTGCCGCGCGAGGTCAAGGCGCTGAAAGCTGAAGGTGAAGGCGACATGGCGGTATTCGGCGGCGCCGGCTTTGCCTCGGCGCTGATTGCAGCGGGGTTGGTCGATGAGTTCCAGCTGTTCATCAATCCGGCCGCGCTGGGCGACGGCGAGCGGATTTTCGACCGTGGCGGCTTCCGGAAATTGCGCCTGCTCGGCTCTAAAGCCTATGCCTGCGGAATGGTGGTGAACCGCTACGCGCCGGCAATGTGAAGCAGTTCAGCGATTGAATCCGTGGACCGCTTCAACTCTTTGTTTTTGCGAGAACTCCGGACGGATCACCGCAACCCGCTCCTCGTGAACCTGCGCTAGAAATTGATCTCGACCGAAGCGGCACTTCGCTTTGCCGGCCCGTGAAACACCGCCTCGATGTTGTTGCCGTCGGGGTCGAGCAGGAAGGCGGCGTAGTAGCCGGGGTGGTAGGGCCGCTCACCCGGCGCGCCATTGTCGGCCCCGCCGGCATTGAGGCCGGCCCTGTAGAAGGCATCGACCATGGCGTTGTCCCTGGCCTGGAAGGCCAGATGATGGCGCCCGGTCAGTTGTCCTCTCGCCGCCCGGCTGTCGAGGCTTGAGATGAACAGTTCGTCGGCCCAGAAATAGTCCTCGGCCTCGCCGCCGATCGGAATGCCGAGCACCTTGAAGACAGCTTCATAGAAGCGCCGGCTCGCCTTGAGGTCCCTGACCACCAGTTGGACGTGGTCGATGAGGCGGCCGCGATGCAGTTCCATGAGCGATATCTCCCGTCGCGAGACCACAAAGCTAGTGCCGCGGAGCGGCTCGTCAATTCGGCAGTCTATCTTGTCGGCGCGCTTGGCAGCCTTACACCCTGCTTTTGTCATATCGGATGGACTTCCACGCAGACCGGATAAAAAATGCAACCGGATTGTCGGATTCGAAATCCCGCCAACGTCCTTCGGACGCAAGCGGCGCAACGGAGCTGGAGCGAGTGGCGCCGCATCGAAACCGATCTCGGGAGAAGAGCATGAACAATTCCTACCGTTGGGTGATCGTCGCGTGCGGCGCGCTGATGACCTGTGTGGCGCTCGGCGCGATGTTTTCGCTGGCGATCTTTCTCGAGCCGATGGCGCTCGACACCAACTGGTCGCGAACCGGCATTTCCAGCGCCATGACGCTGAATTTCTTGGTGATGGGTGCAGGCGGTTTCGCCTGGGGCGCCATCTATGACCGTGTCGGCGCTCGCCCGGTGGTTTTTGCCGGCGCGGTGCTGCTCGGCCTGTCGCTGGTGGTGGCGAGCCGAGCCCAATCGCTGCTGGTCTTCCAGCTGAGCTATGGCGTCATCGTCGGGCTGGCGGCCAGCGCCTTCTTCGCGCCGATGATCGCGCTGACCACCGCCTCGTTCGAGACCCATCGCAGTCTGGCCGTGTCGCTGGTCTCGGCCGGCATGGGCGTGGCGCCGATGACCATCTCGCCCTTCGCGCGCTGGCTGATCACCGCCTACGACTGGCGCACCGCCATGTTCGACATCGGCATCATGGCCTGGGTGCTGTTGCTGCCGGCCGTCTTCCTGGTGCGCCAGCCGTCGACGGCGGTCGCGGCAGCGGATGGCAGCGCGCCCGCGCCTGCCGCGGCCCCCGGCATGTCAGTCGGCCAGGCGCTGCGCTCGCCGCAATTCCTGGTGCTGGGTATGACCTTCTTCGCCTGCTGCGCAGCGCATTCGGGGCCGATCTTCCACATGGTGAGCTATGCCATGTCGTGCGGCGTGGCGCCGATGGCAGCCGTGTCGATCTACAGCGTCGAGGGCCTTGCCGGGCTTGGCGGGCGCGTGCTCTACGGCGTGCTCGGCGACAGGCTGGGCGCCAAGCCGGTGCTGATCGTGGGCCTCGCCATCCAGGCGGTGGTGATCGCCGCCTATCTCGCCGTCGGCAATCTCGAGCAGTTCTATCTCCTGGCGATCATCTTCGGCGCCACCTATGGCGGCGTCATGCCGCTCTATGCGGTTCTGGCGCGCGACTATTTCGGGCCGCGCATCATCGGCACGATACTTGGCGCCGCGACCCTGTTGTCCAGCCTCGGCATGTCGTTCGGCCCGCTCGCCGGCGGCATGATCTTCGACGCCTATGCCAGCTATTCCTGGCTGTTCATCGGCTCGGCGCTGATCGGACTCGGTGCTGCCGGCATCGCCATCGCCTTCCCGCCGCAGCCCGGCCGAGAGAGGCTGCAGGCGGCATGAGCGAAATTTCCCCTCGAGGGGAAATACTCATCACCCTGTCCCCGTTCCCGAGCGCAGCTCTTCCCTGCCCTCGTCGTCGCGGCTGAGCCTGGCGTCCGAGATCAGCACCACCGGGCATTGGCAGCGCTGCAGCACGCCGGTGGTCGTCTCGCCGAAGAAGAGTTCCTCGCCAGGGCGCCGCGCCACGCCCATGACGATCAGCGCCGCCCCCCTGCCGGCCTGGCGGGCAATGGCATCGGCGGCGGCGGCCCGGCTGCGGATGGCCGTCTCGATCTCGACGCCATAGCGGTCGGCTAGTGCGACGGTATCCTTCAGCACCGCCTCCCTGCGGCGATGCGAGACAGTGTCGCGCGGTTCGTCGCGGCCGACGCGCGCGACATAAAGTATCTTGACCCGCGCACCCGTGACCGCTGCAATCGCCAGCGCCATTTCGGCACCCCGGCGGGCGATCGCGGTGCCGTTGACCGGAACCAGAATCTTCCCGCCTTCAGGTCCTAGCCTTGGCATCTGGCGGCCGGCGCCGGTCGCCTTCAGCACCAGGCATAGCGGGCCCTCGAAGGCGCCGGCGATCTCGTTGATGCGGCGGGCAAACCCACCTTTCGACGTGACCGCGCGGCCGAGCCCGATCAGCAGCAGCCCATAGCCTTTGCGCGCCTCCTTGGCAACCGTTTCGGCCGAAAGCTCGGCCTCGTGGCGCCGCGTGACAGGCGCCGCGCGGGCCAGCTCCTCGTCCGAACTCCTGGCGGCCTCGCGGCTGTCCTCGGCACCCTTTTCGATCGGCTCGAGCTTCGCATCCGTGCCGGGCTCGGCCTTCTCCCCCTCGCCTCGGGCATGCAGCACCGTCGTCGGCCTGCCGGCGCCCACGACTCCTGCGAGGTAAGCGGCAAAGCGGCCGACAACGCCCTCATCGGTCACCACCAGCAGTCGTTCCAGATTGGCGATGAAGCCGCGTTGGTCGATCTCCTCGCGCTCCAGACGCTTCTTCTCGTTCTCGCCCATCGGCAAGCGGCCGAGTGCCCAACGCAAGGTCGGCGGCATGGCGAGCGTGGTGATGACGGCCATGGTCACGATCATGGTGAAAAGATTGTGCGACAGAACGCCGATCGACAGGCCAATAGAGGCGACGATGACTTCGGTCGAGCCGCGCGCGTTCATGCCGCAACCGACGGCGATGCCTTCCTTGCGGCTCATGCCGGCAAGCTCGGCGCCGATGAAGGCGCCGGCGAATTTGCCGAAGCTGGCGATCAGCACCAAAGCGGCCGTGAGTAGCGCAAGCTCGTGGTCGACAAGCACGGTGAGATCCGCCGAAAGGCCGGCGACGCCGAAGAAAACCGGCATGAACAGCGCCATGATGACGCCGCGCAATTGCCCTTCGATATGACGCGACAGGATCGGCGATTCCCCAACCAGTATGCCGGCGACGAAGGCGCCGAGCACGGTGTGGACGCCGATCAGATCGGTGATCAGCGCCATTGCGCCCATGATGGCGAGAATGACGGTGACGACGGCGTATTCGCTGCGGAACGTATCGTTGGTCCAGCGGATGGCGTCGAAGACGATGCGGCGGCCAATCGTGAAGGAAAACCCCATGAAGGCGGCGACGCCGACAATGGTGAAGGCAAGGCTGCCGAGCTCGATGCGCCCCTTGGTGGCGATGCCGATGGTGATGGCGATGATCACCCAGCCGATCGTGTCCTCGATGATGGCCGACGAGACGATGATCTGACCGAGATCGCGGCGCATGAAGTTCATCTCGCGCACCACCATGGCGACGATCTTGACCGAGGAGATCGACAGCGCCGTGCCGAGGAAGAGACCGGCGACAATGCGCTCGGTTCCGTCGGCCAGCAGCGAGGCCGGCATGAACTGTGCGGCGGTGAAGCCGAGCGCGAAAGGCACGGCGACGCCCGCGGCGGAGATGGAAAAGCACGCACGGCCGACCCTGCGCACCAGCCGCAGATCCGTCTCCATCCCGGTGAGCAACAGAAGCATCAACACGCCGAGCTGGGCGATGGCGCTGATCATGCTCTTTTGGGTGGCGTCGCCTGAAAAGATCACGCGTTCTGCTTCCGGCAATAGCCAGCCGAGCAGCGATGGCCCGAGCAGGATGCCGCCGATGAGCTGACCCATCACCGCCGGCTGGCCGAGACGCTCCAGCAATTCGCCGATGCCGCGGCCGACGAGAAGCAGAAGGAGGATTTCGAGAACGAAAATGCCCTCGCTGGACATGCCGGTCTTTTCGGCTGCCAACGATGCGGCCGGCATGAATGCGAAAGCTGCCGCGGCAAGCGCGACCGGCCGGCGCCGGTTGACCACGAAGGACATGCACCCCCTCATCGTGCCCGGTATAACGTTTGCGGGCAAGATCGGTTGCACGCCACGCTCCCTTGGCGCGCCGCGGGTTCCTCATTACCTGAATCGCATAACGGGCCTATCTGACTGCGGATAAACCGCCGAGACCCGGGCCGGCGACGGAACATTTTCAACCGATTGCGCGTTGCGCGGATGGGGATGACCGGCGTCGTTTCGGCCGGCCATGGCGTTGGGAGGCGCGTGGCAAGGGATGTCCCAGGTCAAGACCGTGAAAACCGACGAAGCGGCTGCAGCGCCGCGGGCCTCTGATGCGTTCGCGCTGAAGCTCACCTCATCGGAATTCGTGGCCACCATGTCGCATTTCCACCGCGCCGAAATCGCCCGCATGGCCGGCTGGCGCGACCGGCTGGACCGTACCAGCAACTGGGCGATTACTGTCGTCGCCGCCATGCTCTCAGTCTCACTGTCGACGCCCAGCGCCCATCACGGGGTGCTGCTCTTTGCCATGCTGCTGACCACGCTGCTGCTATGGATCGAGGCGCGGCGCTATCGTTTCTTCGACGTCTACCGGGCCAGGGTGCGCCAGTTCGAGCGCTATTATTTCGCGCAGATCTTCTCGCCGCAGCCCGACTACGCCTCCAACTGGCTGGCCATCGTCGGCGAAGGCCTGCGTTCGCCGCGCTTCCTGATCTCGCAACGCGCGGCGTTGGTGCGCCGGCTGCGCCGCAACTACATTTTCATGTACACGATCCTGATGCTGGCGTGGGTGCTGAAGATCACGACGCCCAGTCTGCAGCGCGAAGGGTCGCCGATAGGCTTCGGCGCGTCATTTCTCGACGCCGCGCGCGTGGCGCAGCTCGGCCCGGTTCCAGGCATCTATGTCGCGTGCATGGTCGGGCTGTTCTATGTCGGCCTGCTCGCAGCCGCTTTCCTCATCTCAAGCGACGAGGGCGAGCTTTCGCATGGCACCGTGCATGTCTGAGAGCGGCCTCGAAAAGCGCAATCTGCCGCGGTGATCTTCAGCAGACATTGTCGACCATCAGAGCGGTCGCTTCCGACCGGCTTGCGGCTTCCTCAACTGGAAGCCGTGCGCGATGGCGCTTGTAGGCGGTGAGCGCGATGACCAGCACGCAGCGTACGGCGTTCAGCCAGTTGATCGCCGCCAGAGCGGGATCGTTCAGATTGATGTGGGCGTAGAGTCCCGTCGTGGCGTTGGCGCCTGTCCACAACAGCCAGGTCGCGTAGGAAATCGCCGACGCCCCGTGCCTGTCCCGGGCCACCCGCACGATCTGCGGCAGGTAGGACACCACGCGCAAGCCATTGAAAATAGTGAAGAGATAAAAAGACAGATCAGCAAGTGTCATCCGAAACCCCTGTCATGGCCGGACGTCCCATAGCGTTCCTTGCAGTGGCGGCATGTGAGCCCGTTCACATGCCGGCTTCGATTTTCCTGTTGCGCCCCGGCATCCGGATTCTTTCGCCATGGGGGCGTTCGCCGTGAGCCAGCCCGACGAGGTCGACATGAACCAGATCTTGTTTCGGCCGACGGCGCGGGAGTACTAAACAGATCTCGTGCTTGGGCAAAGTTCGGGTTGACCGCTGCCAAGAGCGCAGCGACTATCCCTGCAACGTGCAGGAGGACATGAGAATGGACGAACCCGATCGCTGGCGGCACATGGCGAGCGCGCCCAAGGACGGCAGCCGCATCCTGGTCACGGTCAGGCCATCGGAACAGGGGCCGGCCGAGGTCGACCTCGCTTACTGGTCGCGCGCCGACCAGTTCGGCACGGAGGGCTGGCGCTCTTCCGATTCGTCGCCAGGACGGGTGATCGAATACCCCGAACCGGAGTTGAAATGCTGGATGCCGCTGCCGACGGCCAATCTGAGCCGGGCTTCAATGCCAAGTCCGTGGCAAGGCGAAGACGTCCCGCTGCTCGACGGCTCCGGGATATGATCTCGGCGGGACGTTTCGCACCATAAGGCGAACGCCGCCGGCCGCGGCCTTATACGCTGCCGGCCGATCTGGGCCGGCGCACCGATCGCACCATGCCGCCGGGGCCGCTGCCGCAGAAGAAGCGGTCGCCGCCGTCGGATTCGAGCCCGGAAACGCCCACCCCTGCCGGCATGTCGAGCCGTTCCAGCACCTTTCCGCTTTGCGGATCGACGCGCCGGACATCGCTCTGGTCGCCTTCCCAGGTGCCGTGCCAGAGCTCGCCATCGACCCAGGTCACTCCGGTGACGAAGCGGTTCGAGTCGATGGTCCGCAGGATTTTCCCGGTCTCGGGATCGATCTGGTGGATCTTGCGCTCCCGGTTCTGCCCCACCCAGAGCGTGCCCTCGGCCCAGGTCATGCCGGAATCGCGGCCGCCGCCGGGCGCCGGGATGGTGGAGAGCACCTTGCCGGTATCCGGGTCGATCTTCTGGATGCGGTCCCCGGCGAGCTGAAACAGATGCCGGCCGTCATAGGCGGTGCCGGCATGGGCGGCGACATCGATCGAGCGCAGCGTCTCACCGCTTGCCGGATCGAAGGCGGTCAGCCGCTCGCCCGTCGCAAACCAGACATTCTGTCCGTCGAAGCTCACGCCGTGCACGGTGTCGACATCAGGAAAGGGCCCGTATTCGCGCAGGATTTCCGCTGCTGAATGTTTCATGTCCTGGTCCTCGATCATGGTCACCTTTCCTAGCCGTTCGGCAGCGGCGACGGGAGTAACAAGGTGGTCGTGAAACCAGCGACCGGTGGCGTCATCCAGCGCCGCGCCCGGCCGTGGCCGAAGGACTGCACTTTGCCGGTCTCGGCCAACTGCTCGAGCGCCCGCTGTACGCTGCGCTGTCCGGCGCCCAGCGCCAGCGCCAACGCCGAGCTGGCCCAGGATTCACCATCGGCCAGGAAGGCCAGCACCGCGGCGTGCCGCTCCTCGATCGGCCGCGCCAGCACCGCCACGGAGCCTGCTTCGCGCGGCTTTAGCGCAAAGCCCTGGCTGGTCGCGCCGATGCCCGCCAGCGGCCGCAATTCGGCGCGCAGCCGGCCGATCTCGACCCGCAGCCTGGCGCGATGCGATTCATCGGCATGCCGGCCGCCAAAGGCGCGGGCAATCAGCGTCGCCCTCGGCACATCCGCCGGCCAGGCTTCGGCAAGCGCGCGCGCCAGCGCAAACAGCACCGGCCGCGTTGCCAGCGAGATCGTTGTTTCCTGCTTGTGCACGATATAGCGGAACGTATCGACGACCAGCGCGCGCGACGCCTGCAGCGCCTCGACCTCTTCGAGCAACAGCGGATGCTCCTCGCCGCCTGCGATCAGCCGCGCCGCCGGCGTCTCCAGCGCCAGGAAGGCGCTGTCGACCTCCGCCATGAGACCCGGAATGCCGGCCCGGCGGGCGGCATGGCGCGCCCACTCAAGGGCTGCGCGCGCGGCCTTCGTCTTCAGGCGCCGCATGGCGATGCCGGCAACCGCGAGTTCATGCGCGGCGCGTGAGGCCGGCGGAAGCGGCGACGGATCGAGCCCAGCCAGCACGTCTTCAGCCTCGTCGAGGCGGCCGATCAGCAGCAGGCGGCGCACTTTGAGATGCCCGGCATGCGCCGCGTTCAGCCGGTCGCCATGCTTTTCCAATGTCGACCGCGCCGCGTCGAGCGCCTTGGACGGCCAGCCGAGATCACGCGAAACAAGTGCGATCTCGGCTTCGGCGACAACGCACCTGGCGCGCGCCACCGCCTCCTTTGGACCGAAGGCACGGCCGGCCCTACGCAACAGTACTTTGGCGCGATCGAAATCGCCGAGCTGCGCCATGGCAATGCCGCGCAACGCCAGCGCCGGGGCATCCTCGCGCAAGGCGACGCGGTCGAGTGCCGCCAGCGGATTGCCCGCCGCCAGCGCCAGCCCTGCCGCGGTGATCAGCGAGTCCATGCAAATCCCGTCACATTTGTAACTCCCACCGCTCCCCTTACCGGCCCTAACTTAAGTCACCACCGCCAAGCAGCAAGCCGCGGACGGCGACCTAGCCATCTGGACTGGTTGAAGACGCCCAGGCCTGCGTTGACGGCAATATTCGCATTCGCTAGCCTGAGCATCTCAGACAGTCTCGTTAAGCTTCTCAATAAGGAAAAACCGACCATGCCTGCTTCCGAGGACTTCGAGCCCACCGTGCGGCCTCGCCACCCCTGCTGCGGTGGCCCGCCTGCAAATGCCGTCACATTTGTAACTCCGCCCTCGCCGCCTCGCGGCCCTAGCCTGCCTCACGATCAACAGGCAACGACAAGCCACAACGGCTCAACAACTGGCAAAGGAAACAAGCAATGACCAAGCACGTGGCAATGAAGACCCCACCGGTCGTTTCAAGGCAGGAATGGGAAGCCGAGCGCGAAAAGATGCTGGTGAAGGAAAAGGCAACGATGCGCGCCAGGGACGCGCTGTCGGCCGAGCGCCGGCGCATGCCATGGATGGAAGTAGACAAGGCCTATGTGTTTGAGGGTCCCAACGGCAAAGCGAGCCTGCTCGATTTGTTCGAGGGCCGGCGGCAGTTGATCGTCTACCGCGCCTTCTACGAACCCGGCGTCCACGGCTGGCCCGAACATGCCTGCCGCGGCTGTTCGCTCGGCGCCGACCAGGTCGGCCATCTCGCCCATCTGAACGCCCGTAACACCACGCTTGCCTATGCCTCCCGCGCGCCGCAGGCCGACATTGCCAGCTTGAAGCAGCGGATGGATTGGGAGATGCCCTGGTACACAATCACCGACAGTTTCGACAAGGATTTCGGCGTCGACGAATGGCACGGCCACAACGTGTTCATCCAGGACGGCAAGAAAGTGTATCGCACCTACTTCATCAACAACCGCGGCGACGAGCAGATGGGCACGGTCTGGAGCTACCTCGACGCAACGCCGCTCGGCCGCCAGGAAATCTGGGAGGATTCGCCCGAAGGCTATCCGCAGACCGAGCTCTACAGCTGGTGGAACTGGCACGACAATTACGACGCCGCACCCGACAAGACGTGGGAGGAAGTGTCGGCGGCCGGCGAAGCCGCGTTCCGCAACAAGGACGGCAAGTAAGGACCTGGAGCGGCGCCCATCCAGCTTGGTTTCCTGTCCCTCACGGGACAGGAAACCCGGGCATTGATCATCAAGGGATTACGACCATGAGCGATATCGGCACAGGCACCGGCAGTGAGGTCCCTCAACGCTCCGATGCAGTTTCTCTCCGCACCGCCGAGTGGCTGTGCCTCGCCGCGGCCCCTGTTTTCGCCGTGATGGCGCTGCTTACCTGCATTCACGCTGGCGACGGCGTCATGTCGTGCCTGGGGGCCGATGCCTCCCCGCTCACCGGCATGCCGGTGATGTATCTCTTGATGAGCGCCGTCCATCTGGCGCCTTGGCTGCGCGTGATTTCCGGCCGGCCGGTCCGGCGATAGGCTGGACCGCCGCCGCCATGCTAACGCTCTTTACGTCGGAGAGAGACTATGAAGCTGGTCAGGCTGAGAGCGCCGGGCGGGTTGGACAAGCTAGACCTGGTCGAGGAGGATCAGCCCCGGCCTGGGCCGGGAGAAATGCTGGTCAGGATTCGCGCCTGCGCGCTGAACATGCGCGACGATTTCGCCGTACAGGGCAAGGTGCCGCTCGCCGACGGCCGCGTGCCGCTGTCGGATGGCGCCGGCGAGGTGATCGCGATCGGTGACGGCGTCGACACGTTCAAGCCGGGCGACAGCGTCGTCAGTGTTTTCTACCCCTGGTGGCTGGCCAGCGACATGAGATCCGATACAAGCCGCGACATTCCCGGAGACAGTTTCGACGGCTTCGCCAGCGAGTATGTGTGCATGCCGGCGCAGGCCTTCACCACGGCGCCGGCGGGCTATACGCATCTCGAGGCGGCAACGCTGACCTGCACGGGCGTCACCGCCTGGCGCGGCCTGGTGACATGCGGCAAGGTAAAGCCCGGCGACACGGTGCTGATCCTTGGCACCGGCAGCGTGTCATTGTTTGCGCTGCAATTTGCCAAGGCCGCCGGCGCAAGGGTCATCGCCACGTCGTCCGATGAAGAGAAGCTGGAGAAGCTCAGACGACTCGGGGCCGACAGCGTCATCAACTACAAGGCGGTGCCGGAGTGGGGCGGCAGGGCCAGGGAACTGACGGACGGACGCGGCGTCGATCATGTGATCGAGGTCGGCGGACCGGCGACGCTGGCGCAGTCGATAGCGGCCTGCCGGACAGGCGGGCATATCGCACTCATCGGCGTCCTGACCGGCTTTGCAGCAGAAGTTTCAATCCCGGCGCTGTTTTCAAACCAGATCCGCATCAGCGGAATTTCCATCGGCAGCAAAGCCGACCAGCAGGACATGATCCGTGCGATAGAGGTCAACCGCCTGAAGCCTGTCATCGACAGCAGCTTTCCACTGCAGGATATCGCCGCCGCCTTCAGGCACTACGAAGCGCAAAGGCATTTCGGCAAGGTCTGCCTCGAGCTTTAGATCCTGCGATCGGCATTCCTACCCAGCGGCCGGCGCCAGCGTCCCGCTTGCCATCAGGCCCCAGAGCTGATCGGCGGTCAGCTGTTTGGCCGAGCCGTCGTAAGCCACCCTGCCGAGGCTGAGCACGACGATCCTGTCGGCCAGCGCCCTGACCGTCGACAGGTCGTGCGTGACCAGGATGACGCCGGTGCCGCTGGCGGCGATCGAACGGATCAGCTTGACGACCTGCGCGGTCTGCTTGACGCCGAGCGCGGCGGTGGGCTCGTCGAGGCAGATAAGCTTGACGTGATCGGCAAGCGCGCGGGCAATGGCGATGGACTGCCGCTGGCCGCCCGACAGCGAGCGCACCAGAACGTTTTCGTCGCGAAGCGTGACGCCCAGCGCGGCAAGCCGGGCACGACACTGCTCGGCGGCCTTTCGGTCGTCGCGAACCGGGAAGACACCGAGCCAACGCCGCGTTTCCTCACGCCCGAGGATCATATTGTGGGCGACGCTGAGGTTCGGGCAGAGCGCCAAATCCTGATAGACGGTCTCCAGGCCGGCGCCGCGTGCATCCTGCGGGCTCCTGAAGGAAATCGGCTGGCCCTCGAGGGTCATCGCGCCGGCATCGGGCCGGATGGCGCCCGAAATAATCTTCACCAGCGTCGACTTGCCGGCGCCATTGTCGCCGAGCAGACAGACGATCTCGCCTTTGCCGACCGTGAAGCTCGCCTCTTCCAATGCCGTCAGCGCGCCGTAGGATTTGCGGGCGTCGGCAATCGAGAATGCCGGACCTTGCGGGGCTTCTCCATTGCCCTCCGTCACGGCAGGGCCGGCCGAGGCGACGGCACCATCGTCCGCCACCGCGAAGTTGGTCGCGGCGGCCCGAGCGCGCCGGCCGCGAAAACCGATCGCAGCCTGGTCGGCCACCAACGCCAGCAACAGCATGCTTCCCACCGAAATGGATTGCCACCATGATTGCAGGCCGACGAAGATCAGTCCTGCATTGAGGATGCCGATGGTGGCAACGCCGATGGCGATGCCGAGCGGCCGGCCGGAGCCGCCGGAAAAAGCGACGCCGCCTAGGATGGCGGCGGTGAGCACGTCGAGCTCGAAGCGAACGCCGATGGTCGGCGTGATGCTGCCGAGGCGGCCGGCGATCAGCACCGAGACCAGACCGATCAGCAAGCCATTGGCGGCGTAGAGGCCGACCACCGTGCGCCCCACCGGAATGCCGCAGAGTTCGGCTGCGCGCGGATCGCCGCCTATGGCGTAGAGCCTCAAGCCGGTGACCGTGCTGGTCAGGACAAAGGCTCCGGCGACAAAGACCAGCGCGGCGATGATCACGGTGTACTGGATGCCGAAGATCTTGCCCCGCCCCAATTCGAGCAGAGCCTCGGGAAAACCATAGACCGCGGTGCTGGAGACGACGAAGGCAAGGCCGCCATAGAGCGCCAGCATCGCCAGCGTGACGATCAACGGCGAGATGCTCAGCCTGCGCACCAGCAGACCGTTGAGCAGACCGAGCAAAAGGCCCAGACCCAGGCCGACGCAGATTGCCAGCAGCGCGCTCTGCGTCGCCACCGCGACCTTGGCAGTGATGATGCCGATCAGGGCGACCATGCTGCCGATGGAGAGGTCGACATAGCCGGCGATCAGCAGCGCGGAGGTGCCGAGCACGGCGATCAGGATCGAGGTCGAGTTGACGCCGATGACGACGAAATTGTCGAGGCTGAAGAACGATTTGTTCAACAGCGAGAAGGCGACGATCAAGCCGAGCGCGACCAGCGCCAGCCCGATGCGGCCAGACGCTTCGCCCGGCGCCTTGACGCCCGGCAGCAAGGATGAAAACCGGCCCGTTTGCAGCGGTGTCGTCCCCGTTCGAAGGCTGTCTGTGCTCATGCTTGCCTCTCACTGAAGCGGGCGGTTTCAGGTCAGGCTGAACCGCCCGTATCGCGCGGGAAAAACAGGCGCTACTTTGCCTCGGATGACCAGGGGAAATTCACATACTGGGCGCGCGTATCGTAGCAGATGTTGCCGTACATCCTGAGATAGATATCGCGGCGCTTCGGGTCCTTGTAGACCGCGGCCGGGTCGGCGACGTCGGCCTCGTACTGGGCCATGTAGTCGCTGGTCAGCGCCACCGGCAGGATATCCATCGCCTGCGGGATGCTCTTGCCCTCCAGCCAGTCGGCCGCGTGCTGGCCCATGGCATAAGCGAAGACCGGCGACGCCAGGCTGATGCTTGCCTTGTAGGGACCGCCGCCTTTCTTGATCGCGGCGACCGCTTCCGGCTCGCCGTCGATGCCGCCGAGGAACTGGTCCGGCCGCGCCTTGCCCGCCGCTTCCAGGGCAGCCAGCGCGCCGAGCACGACGGTGTCGGCGCCGAGCACGACATCGACGTCGGGATGGGCCTGGAGAATGGTGCTCATCGTGGCAAAGCCGCCTTCCTTGTTGACGGGATTGGGTGAGATGTCGGCGACGATGGTGACACCGGGCATTGCCTTGAAGATGTCGCGCATGGCGGCAAAGCGCGGCGCCAGGAATTCCATGCTGTCATGCGACAGGATGACGACATTGGCCTTGCCGCCGAGCTTTTCCTTTATGTAGGCTGCGGCCGCTTCGGCCAGCACCTTGCCGGTCTCGTATTGCGGCGCATTGAGCAGCGACGTGGCTGGCGGCGGCACGATGGTGCCGACATAGGCGCCCGACCAGATAAGCTCCTGCAGGCTGCGGCTCATCGAGGCCGGGTCCACGGGCGCCGCCACCAGACCGCCGATCTTGGAGGCGAGAAACAATTGCACCTGCTCGACCCCCTTGGCGGCGTCATTGTTGGCAAGCGCGCGGCGATATTCCAGCCCGCGATCCTTGGCGGCGGCGGCCAGGCCGCGGTCGACGCCCTGCATGAATTCACGCTCGTTATCCTGCGCGAAGGCCAGCACCTTGTTCAGGCCGGGCGGTTGGCTGCAGGCCGGCGCCTTCGGATCGAACGGCGCAAATACCGCCGGCTTGGTGAGCCCGGCCGGGCCGTCCTGCGCGCTTGCCAGAATGGTACCGCCCGCGAGCACACCGGCAACGCCGAGCAGCGTCGCCAGCATCATGTTCCTGTCAGATCGCATTTTACTTCCTCCCTGTCGTTGATTGTTGCCGCGCATCGCAAGCCTCGCGGTCGCTACTCTTCCCAGTCTCCCCAGATACCCACCTTCCCGCTCGCAAGTCAAAACTTTTTCCAGTGGAATTAATTAATCAGAGATAGTCGGGTGACTCGCCCACGCGATCACGCCTTGCCGATCAGCGACTGGACGACTTTGGCCAATTCCGTGCCGAGCACGCGATGCGCGTCGCTGTCGAGGTGAATGCCGTCTACCGCGCTCGACTCGACGACGTCGCCGGCGTTGAAGAACGCGGCGCCGGCGCGCCGGGCCGCATCGCGGAACAGGCCGGCAAAGTGCATCGACTTTGCGGCGCCGCCCAGGAACATCTGGCCGAACCAGTCGACCTCCAGCATCGGCGGCGGCGCTACTATCAGGACCGCGGGCGCCACGCCCGCGGGGCCAGCTTCGCTGCGCAGGACAATTCTGGCCAAAATCTCAATGGAATCAGCGACGTCATTCGGCGTTACCGAGAACCTATGCTTGAGATCGTTGGTGCCGAGCATCAGGATGACGAGGTCGAGCGGCATATGCGTTTCCAGGCACACCGGGAGCGATTTGAGCCCGTTCTTGTGGAGACCTTCGATCGGATCGTCGTGCACGGTGGTGCGCCCGCCCTGCCCTTCTTCGATCACATCCCATCCGTTGCCGAGCTGGCGGCGCATGATGCCCGGCCAGCGGCGGTCGGGCGTGAAGCGGTGCCGTCCGACGCGGGCCAGGGTGGGAATGGCGCCATAGGTATTGGAATCGCCAAAGCACATGATGGTCCGGGTCTGCGTCACGGCATTGCTCCTCCAGGCTTGCATACTTTGAACGACAGCAGGCCGGCCGGCGTCAACTACATTTTTCCATCGGGTGGATTTAAGTGTTGCCTTGCCAGGCCCGCATTGCTACGTCAGCGCTTTGATCGGCTCGCCTTGCGGCCAACCTCCTTGCGCAGGGGAAAGCGTGACCGGCACCAGCTTCTTCAGTCTCGAAAAGATCGCCGAGGGCCGCAGCGGCGGAACCACGCAGGCCGAGAGCCGCATCTACAACGAACGCCTGATCGTCTCGCTCATCCGCCGGCACGGGCAGCTGGCCAAGACCGATTTGACGCGGCTGACCGGGCTGGCCGCGCAAACCATCACCACCATCGTCAACCGCGCCGCCGACAACAAGCTGCTGCTGCGCCTGGAGCCTTTGCGCGGACGGCTGGGGCAACCCTCGGTTCCCTATGCGTTGAACCCGAAAGCCGCGTACGCCTTCGGCCTCAAGGTCGACCATCGCAGCGCCGATGTCGCCCTGGTCAATTTCGTCGGCGACGTGATGGCGTTCGAACGCACACTGTTCGACTATCCGACGCCCGTCGAGGTGATGAAATTCGCCAAGGGCGCCATCGCGCGCATGTGCCGCAAGCACAGATCGATAGAGCAAGACCGCATCGCGGGTCTTGGCATCGCCTCGCCATTCCATCAGTGGAACCTGAGCGAAGAGGGCGCGGTGCCGGCGAGCAGGCTGGATGCCTGGAGGGAAATCGACATTCGCGCCGAACTGGACCGGGCGTTCGACTGGCCGGTGTTCCTCTACAACGACGCCACGGTGTCGGCCGCGGCCGAACTGATGTTTGGCGCCGGCGGATCGCGCGCCGACTTTCTCTATGCCTATGTCGGGCACTTCATCGGCGGCGGCCTGGTGCTCGATCATCACTTGTTCCCCGGCCGCAACAAGCTGGCCGGGGCGCTGGGCGACATGCCGGTGCCCGCGCCGGGGCGCAAGGGCGACCGGATGACCCCGCTGCTGCGCGTCGCTTCGCTGCATTCGCTGGCCGGCAAGCTCAACGACCAGGACAATGGGGACGAGGGCGCCGGCCGCATCTGGTCGTCGCCCGACAACTGGGGCGACCTTGGAGAGCCGCTCACCGCGTGGATCGATGAGGTTTCGGACGGGCTTGCCTATGCCGCCCGCAGTGCCGTTGCCTTGCTCGACATCGACAATGTGGTGATCGACGGCGCCATACCGAATGGCGTGCGCAAGGAGATCGCCAAGGCCATGCGCAGAAAGCTGGCACGGATCCTTGTCGATCGCCCCGAGCCGTTCTCCGTCATCGAGGGGACGTTTGGCCATCTCGGCCCCGTTATCGGCGGCGCCAGCATTCCGTTGCTGGTGAAATATTCGAACGACAAGGAATTGCTCTTCAAGGAATAGGCGCGCAGCCGCCGGCACCAGGCATTTCGAACTGTGAGACTTGTCACATACCTGCTCGTGAAGCGCGTGCTACTTGCACCCTGCGGTCGGTCGACGCCGAAAGAAATCGCCTGCCATGGTCTGGCGGTGACGGGCCTTTCACTTTATGCTGTGGCAGGTTGCATACTCTCAACGGACCTTGATGCCGCAAGCGGTGTTCTCGTCGGCGTCAGGCCGCGACCAGGAGTTTTGTCATGCTCCGACTTTGCGGATTCATCGCGGCCTTCATCCTTGCCGGCCTCACAAGCTTTGAGGCCTGCGCCGATCGAAGGGTCGCGCTCGTCATCGGCAATTCCGATTATCGCGACATCCCGGCGCTGAAGAACCCGGCCAAGGATGCCCAGGATGTATCGGCCACGTTCCGGCTGGCGGGCTTCGAGGTTTTCGTCGCCGAGAATCTCACCAAGCAGCAGTTCGAAGGCCAGTTCCGGGACTATCTGGCCGCCGCCGACGGCGCCGATCTCGCCGTCGTCTACTATTCCGGGCACGGCTTTCAGATCGGCGGCGAGAATTTCCTGATACCCGTCGACGCCTCGTTGAAGAAGGCGGCCGACATCGAGGTCCAGGCCATCAAGCTCAACGACGTGCTGGAGCAGCTGCGCTCGAAGTCGAAGATCCAGGTGATCATCCTCGATGCCTGCCGCAACAACCCCTTCCCGCGCAACAATTACTGGCTGCGCGACCAGCTTGTCACCGCCGGCAATACCGGGCTGGCGCAGGTGCGAAGCTCGCTCAACACGCTGATTGCCTTCGCCACCGAACCAGGCGCGGTCGCCTATGACGGCAGCGGCGACCTCAGCCCGTTTTCATCGGCCTTTTCGCGGCGCGCGCTGGCGCCGAACCAGGAGATCCGCACGGTCATGTCGGCGGTGCGCCGCGATGTCGTGCAGGCCACCAACGGCATGCAGGTGCCCTGGGAAAATTCCTCGCTGATCGATGACGTGGTGCTGGTGCGCCGCAACAACCGGCCTTCGCTGCCGCCAGTGCTGGAGAAGGTAGTGCTCTCGGGGGTCGGTCCTGTCGCTCTCGGCCTGCCGGAGCCGGTCGATGTCGATGGCGGCGCTATCAGCGTCAGCATCGAACGTCCGCCGGCAATGGGCCGTCTGGTGCTGGACGGCAAAGACGTCGCGGTGGGCGAACCGATCGCCGGCAAGGACCTGCCGCGCCTGCAGATGGATGTCCCCAAAGGCGCCGCCACGCAGGACGAGGTGGATATGCTGGCCTATGCCACGCATGACAATTGGGGCGGGGGGAGCCAGGGCATACTCGTGTTCCGCGTCAAGAGCGGCGAAGGTGCGGCGGGTCAGCAGATCATGGCTTCGCTCGAGGCCGAGCAGAAGCAGCAGGTGCTGGATCGCGGCATCCACATCACCGGCGCTGCCGAAGCGATCGAGAACCGCAAGCTTGATATTCCCGTCGGCGTCGGCCCCGTCGCGCTCAATCTGGATTTCCCCACCGACGATCCGGCGGTCAGCCTGAAGGTCTCGGGGTATCCGGCAACGGGAACGCTGTCATTGCCTGATCGAACCTTGTCGCCGCAATCCAGCCTTCTGGCCGGTGAAGTCGACCATCTCCGTTACGAGCCGCAGATCGGCGCCGGCGCGCCGGTCGAGGTCGGCTTCGAAATCCGGGCCGACAGCAGCTCGGCCAAGCCGGCGACGATGAAGCTGTCGCCGACGGTCGATGCCTGCGATACCGCCGCCGGCGAGCCTCTCGACCTGCAAGGCGTGGTGCCCGGCCTGCTGCCGAACGAGATCGGCGCCGGTGCGGTGGCAGCCTGCGAGGCGGCCGTGAAAACCTATCCAGACGTCGCCCGCTTCCACTACGAGCTCGGCCGCGCCCTGCTTGCGGCAGGCCAGGTTAGAGAGGCCAGGACAGCCATCGAGGACGCCGCCAAGAAAGGCCATGTGCGCGCCGTCTTCGAACTCGGCTATCTCAACGCAACCGGAACCGGGACGGCCATCGACCGCACCCAGGCCAACGCTCTCTACAAGGCTGCCGCCGACAAGGGCGATCCTTACGGTATGACCTCGTGGGGACGCGCGCTGTTCAATGGCTATGGCGTCAACCGCGATACGGCCAAGGGCCTCGACCTGCTGCTCAAGGCGGCGGCCATGGGGCACACCTATGCCATGAACGATCTTGCCGCCATCTTCACCGAGGGCCGCAATGGCGTGCCTGCCGATCCGGCCCGCGCCGTCGCCTTCCTGCAAGCGGGGGTGCAGCGCCAAGACATGTATTCGATGAACCTGCTCGGCCGCAATTACCTCTCCGGCCAGGGCATCGACAAGGATCCGAAGACGGCGCAGGCCCTGTTCCAGCAGGCCACCGATCTTGGCCAGCCCTACGCGCCCGGCAGCCTCGCCCGCATGTACAGGGATGGCGCCGGTGTGCGCCAGGACCCGGCGGAAGCGCAAAGGCTGTTCGAACTGGCGACCACGCGCGGCGATCCGTCGAGCGCCTATGATCGCGCGGCGCTCGAAATGGCGAAAGGCGACAAGGCCGATCAGGCTGTCGCGGTGCGCTTCCTGGCATTCGCCGTCGCGCTCGATCTGCGCAAGGAGTTGCCGGACGCCAAAAAGGGCCTGGCGCAGTTCGGCACCAAGCCGAAAACGGCAGCTTTGGACGCGCTGCGTCAGGAGCTCAAGTCGAAGATCCCCCCGTCCGGTTCGCTGGACATGCAACTGGTCAATGCGGCCCGGGGGGTCTGGGAAGAAGCCAATCCGCGTCGGGATTTGTTCTGAACAATAAGGAGGCCATGGTGGGCAAGGCATTCAAGCAGACATTCGGGCAGGCATTCATCGGGATAATTCTATCCGGCGTTCTGGCCGGGCTCATGGGCTGCACCTCCGTGTCGCCGATGTTTGAGCCGGCACCGCCGGTGAAACATCGCAAGGTGGTTCGCGCAGCACCCCAGCCAAAGGTGGTCAGATTCAAGAAGGCGGCCACCGGCAAAGTGATCAAGCCGGCCGAGGAGATCCCGCAAAAGCCGCCCGTGATTCCTTCTCTCGGCGGCAGCGGAGGCGGCGGTGGTGGTTGGGGATGAGGATGGGGCCGGAGCGAAAAGCTGGTTTCTGAAATTGAGGTGACTACCGCTACTTCGCCTTGGCAGCCCCGAATCGCAACCCGTCCATCAGCAGCGATACCAGCCGGCGCGAGCGGTCGCGCCAGTCCTTGGTGTCGGGGGCCGAGTAGATTCCGCCGAGTGCATGCAGCACATCGGAGGCGTCGACGTCGCTGCGGATCGAGCCTTCCGCCACTGCCGCCTCGACCAGTTGCCGCAAGGCCAGCGACACCCGGCCCGACATGTCGGAGAACACGGCGGAATTGGTGTTGAACAGGATGCGCAGGCTGGCCGCCAGGCCGCGCTTGGTGGCGATGTAGTCGACGAAGCGCTGCATCCACTGTTCCAGCGCCACATCGGCCGAATGGTGCCTGGCGAGATCATCGGCCGCCGCGCAGAGCGCCTCGACTTCACGCCGATAGACCACCTCGACCAGATGCTCGCGGGTTGGAAAATGCCGGTACAGCGTGCCGATGCCGACGCCCGCCTGGCGCGCGATCTCCTCCAGCGAGGCATCGACGCCGTGCTCGGCAAAGGCCGCTGCCGCAACCTCGACCAGCCGGTCGCGGTTGCGCTGCGCATCGGCGCGCAGCGGCCTTGGCGCTGCGGCTTCGCGCCTCTCGTCGGCAATTGCTTGCGACTGCTCGGTCAATTTTTTCTCCACTGTCGACATATGGGGCTTGAACCCAGAGGGGTAAGCCCCCAACTAATAAACGGAGGCGCCTCCGTTTTAGTGGAGCAGCCTTATCATATAATCAGGGGAGCCGGTATGTCACGTGTTGAGATTGTGAAGACTGAAGCATCCCCTGCCCGCTGGAGAGTCGGGGCGGCAGAGCTGCCAATCTCCCCCCTCGTGGGGGAGATGTCCGGCAGGACAGAGGGGGGCGCTGTCCCGCCAGCCTATCAAGGCCTGACCAACACCCGCTTGGAAAAGGTCTATTTCGACGCATGTAAATCGGGAACGTCGCATTCCTTCGCGCCCCCCTCTGCCCTGCCGGGCATCTCCCCCACAAGGGGGGAGATTAGGCGCACCGTCGCCTCTTCCCGTGTCCTCTCCCACTCGAGCCCCATCAATCCCTAGCGTCAAGCAACTGGAGCCAGACGCCTCATGATCGACCAAACCAAATCCATCACTATCCCCATCCGTCTCACCATCAACGGACACAGTCACGAACTGCAGGTCGAGCCGCGCGTCACGTTGCTCGACGCCTTACGCGACCGTCTTAACCTGACCGGCACCAAGAAGGGTTGCGACCAGGGCCAGTGCGGCGCCTGCACGGTGCATGTCGAGGGACAGCGCGTGCTGGCCTGCCTGACGCTTGCAGCACAGGTCGAAGGCCGCGAGATCACCACCATCGAAGGATTGGCCGGCGACGACGGCACGCTCAACGCGGTCCAGGCCGCCTTCCTCGACCAGGATGCTTTCCAGTGCGGTTACTGCACGCCGGGACAGATCATGTCGGCGGTCGGCTGCATCCGCGAGGGCCATGCCGGCTCGGATGACGAGATCCGCGAATACATGGCAGGCAATCTCTGCCGCTGCGGCGCTTATCCGCACATCGTTGCCGCCGTGCGCCAGGCGGCACTGGAGGTCGCGTCATGAGGGATTTTTCCTACGTTCGCGCCGATAGCATCGATGCGGCACGACAGGCGGCCGCCCTGCCTGGGGCCATGCTGCTTGCCGGTGGCACGACGCTGGTCGATCTCGCCAAATGCGGCGTGGCCGAACCCGACAGCCTGGTCGACATCACCCATCTCAAAGGACTCGACGCCATCAAGGTCGACGCTGACAGTGCCATGATCGGCGCGCTGGCCAAGATGAGCCACGTCGCCGACCATGCCGAGATCAAGAGCCGCTTTCCCGCGGTCTCCGAAGCGCTGTGGCAGGCGGCTTCCGCGCAACTGCGCAACATGGCGACCATCGGCGGCAATCTGATGCAGCGCACGCGCTGCCCCTATTTCCGCGATCCCGCGAGTTTTTCCGCCTGCAACAAGCGCTCGGCCGGCAGCGGCTGCTCGGCGATCGGCGGCGTCACCCGCGGCCATGCCGTGCTCGGCACCAGCGACGCCTGCATCGCCATGTATCCCGGTGACCTCGCCACCGCGCTGGTCGCCTTCGACGCCGTGGTTCACCTTGGCGAACGCCAGGTTGCCGTCGACGACTTCTTTCTCCTGCCCGGCGCCACGCCCGACAGGGAACATGCCATGCAACCGGGCGAGATGATCACGGCCATCAGCATCCCGGCTTCAGTCGCCGCCCGGCAGTCGACCTATCTCAAGGTTCGCGACCGGCAGTCCTATGAGTTCGCCGCTGCAAGCGCCGCAGTCGGCATCGACTTCGACGCCGATGGCCGCACCATTCGCGACCTGCGCGTCGCGCTGGGCGGCGTCGCGACGAAGCCGTGGCGGGCGCACGCCGTGGAAGCGGCGTTGAAGGGCAAGGTGCTCAGCGAAGACAGGGTGCGGGCAGCCAGCTTGCTCGCCATGGAAGGGGCGATCGACCACGGCGCCAACCACTACAAGATCGAACTGGCGCCGCGCGTCGTTGCCCGCGCCATCCTCAAGACGGGAGCCATGTCATGACCATTCACGACCCGAGGACACGGCACGGCGACGCTTCGGACGGCACTGCCGATCAGGTTGGCGGGCGGCTGTCGCGCGTCGACGGCCCGGCCAAGATTACCGGTGCGGCAAAATACGCCGTCGAGCAGCAGCTCGACGGGCTAACCTACGGCGTTCTGGTCGAAAGCACGATCGCGTCAGGCAAGGTGCGCTCGATCGACACGTCAGCCGCGGAGGCGGCCCCTGGCGTGCTCAAGGTGCTGACGCCCGATACCATCATGAGCCTGCGGACCGCATCGGACTGGTTCGGCACGCCGCCGCCGGACAAACCCTACTGCCCGCTGGCGCGCGACATCACCTTTTCGGGCCAGCATGTCGCCGCGGTCATCGCGGAGACTTTCGAGCAGGCCGTCGCGGCAGCGGCGATGGTCAAGGTCAGCTATGACGAGACGCCGGCCATCGTCGACCTCAGCGACGCCAAGGCCGGCGACGGCATTCCGATCGCCGCCATGACCAAGGAATGGGGCGATGCGCAGGCCGCTTTCGCCGCTGCCCCGGTGCGCGTCTGCGGCGCCTATAACACGCCGCGCGAATACCAGGCGCCGATGGAGCCGCATGGCCTCATCGCGCGCTGGGAGGGCGACCGGCTGACCGTGTGGGAACCGAGCCAGTGGCTCGACGGCATGGCCCGCACCTATGCCGAATGGTTCGGCGTGCCGTTCGAAAATGTACGGCTGGTCTCGCCTTATATCGGTGGCGGCTTCGGCTCCAAGGCATTGGCGCTCGGCCATGGCGCGGTGGCGGCTGCCGCAGCAAAAATGCTGGGACGGCCCGCGAGGGTGGTGATGACGCGGCCGCAGACTTTTACCGGCTATGGCGGCCGCGCCGCGACCCGCCAGACGGTGACGATCGGCGCCGACCGTGACGGAAAGATCCAGTCGATCGTGCATCGCGGCGTCAACGAAACATCCATAGACGGAATGTGGGTCGAGCCGTTGGGCGTCGTCACCTCGATCATGTATGCGACGCCCAACTTCTCCTCGAAGCAGAATGTCGTGCGGGTGAATTCGGTGGTGCCCGGCGCCATGCGCGCGCCGGGCGAAAACCCTAGCGCCTTCGGCATCGAAAGCGCCATTGACGAGCTCGCCTACGAGGTCGGCATCGATCCGCTGGAGATCCGGCTGAGGAATTACGCCGAGCAGGATCCGCACGCAAAAAAGGCTTGGTCGACGCGGCAGTTGCGCGAGGCTTTCGCGGCTGGCGCCGAACGCTTCGGCTGGGCCCAGCGCACGTCCAAACCGCGTTCGATGCGCGACGGCAACCAGCTGATCGGCTGGGGCGTCGCCGCCGGCACCTATCCGGTACGGCGCGCTTACGGCGAGGCCATCGTGCGTATCCTTGCCAACGGCTCGGTCGAGGTCGAAAGCTCCTCGATCGACATGGGCCAGGGCACCTACACGATCCTGGCGCAGACAGCGGCCGAAACGGTAGGCGTGGCGGCCGACCATGTCGTGGTGAAGCTCGGTGATTCCCGGTATCCCCGCGCCGGCGTCGCCGGCGGGTCGCGGCTGGCCGGCGTGATGACGGGCGCGGTCTACAAGGCGGCGACATCGGCGCTCGACCAGCTTGTCGGGCTGGCGATCAGCGATCCGCGCTCGCCCTTCCACGCGCTGCAGGCGAACACTTTGGTCGTCGCCAATGGCCGCATCAGGTCGCCGCGCGGCGATGGTCCCGATGTCTCGATCGCCGACCTGCTGGCCAGCGTCGGCCGCGACCGCATCGAGGCCACCGGCGACACCATGCCGGCGAACTCGACCGCCGAGGATCGCTACAAGAACTACACCACCATCGCGGCGGCGCTGCCGCACACCGAGGGCGACTATTCGCGCCACTCCTGGTGCGCGCATTTCATCGAGGTGCGCGTCGACGAGGATTTCGGCACGGTGCGCGTGTCGCGCGTGGTATCGGCGCTGGATTCGGGCCGGCTCTACAACCCCAAGCTGGCCGAAAGCCAGTGGAAGGGCGGCATCATCATGGGCATCGGCCAGGCGCTGCTTGAAGAAGGCATTGTCGACCGCAGGCATGGCCGCATCGTCAACAACAATCTCGGCGACTATCTGGTGCCGACCAATGCCGACATCCCCGATATCGAGGTCATCTCGGTCGGCATTCCCGACCTGCACTCTTCGGTGCTCGGCGGCAAGGGTGTCGGCGAACTGGCCATCGTCGGCGTAGCGCCGGCGATCGCCAATGCGGTGTTCCATGCGACGGGAAAAAGAGTGCGGGATTTGCCGATCACGCTGGAGAAGTTGATCTAGGAAGCGGCGTGCGTAATCTCGCCCCTCGAGGGGGAGATGTCGCCGAAGGCGACAGAGGGGGTCGCCTCTCGTAGAGCGCCAACCTCCTTCCGCCGCAGTAGGTCGAGCCCGGTCGGACCGACCCCCTCTGCCCTGCCGGGCATCTCCCCCTCAAGGGGGGAGATTGGCAGCTCGCGCGCCTCGGTTACCAGTCGAGCTTGAACGCAAGCTTGCCGAAATGCTGCCCGCCTGCCGCCATGTGCGCGTAGGCTTCGGCCGCCTGCTCCTGGCTGAACACCTTGTCGACGACCGGGTCGATGCGGGCGGCGGCGATGGCGCGGACGGCGGCGCGAAGGTCAGATACCGACCCGGTGTTGTTGCCGATCACCTTCAGTGCCTTGATGATGATCGGCAGCAGGTCGACCGTGGCCTCGGCGCCGGTGACGAAACCGATGGTGAACAGCGTGCCGCCAGGCGCGGTGGCGTTGACGGCGCGGGCGAAGGTGGCGGTGCCGGCGGTCTCGACGACGAGGTCGGCGCCGAGGCCGCCGGTCAGTTCCAGCACCTTGCCGTCCCAGTCGGGCGTCGCGCGGTAGTTGATGAGATGATCGGCGCCGAGTGCCTTCGCCCGCCCCAGCTTCTCGTCCGACGAAGAAGTGATGATGACGGTGGCGCCGGCGGCTTTCGCCAGCTGCAGGGTGAAGATGGAGACGCCGCCGGTGCCGAGCAGCACGACGACCGAGCCCGGCCCGACATCGGCGGCGCAGACCGCGTTCCAGGCGGTGGTCGCGGCGATCGGCAGGGTCGACGCCGCCTCGAAAGAGAGACGAGCCGGTACCGGCACGAGCGAGTTGGCCGGCAGCGCGACATATTCGGCGAGCGACCCCGGCAGCGAAATTCCGCGCATCTGCGTCATCTCGTTAGGCCGGGGCGGACCGCCGATCCAGCGCGGCTTGGCATGGGCAACGACGCGATCGCCGACGGCGAAATCCGTAACGCCCTCCCCCAGCGCGACGATCTCGCCGGCGCCGTCGGCGACGGGAATGAGCGGAAAGTCGGGCACGCGATAATTGCCGCTGGCCACCGCCACATCGACGAAATTCAGGCTCGCGGCGCGCTGGCGGATCAGCACTTCGCCGCGCTGCGGTTCAGGCGTGGCAATGGTGGTGGCGCGAAAGGCGTCCAGCTTGGCGGCGGTCAGTTCGATGGCTTTCATGGCTCACGCATTCCTGTTTAAGGGGTCAATCGTCAGGATTGAGTGAAGCTATCTGCTGCGCTACAAGCAGATAATCCGGAATTTTTACATTTGAGTCCTGTGCTTTATGCAGCAATCACACAACCCCGCCAGCCTTGCCGAAATGGCCGCCTTTGCGGCCATCACCGAAGCGCGCTCCTTCACCAAGGCAGCGTTGCACGTCGGGCGCGACTCGACGGTTCTGTCACGCCGCCTGCAATCGCTGGAGCAGCGGCTCGGCGTGCGGCTGCTGCACCGGACCACCCGAAGCGTATCGTTGACGGAGGCGGGAGCGGAGTTCCTGGTACGCGTCCGCGCCATCCTGGCCTCGGTAGACGAAGCCGAGGCTGCTGCTTCCGCGCATGCCAGCGGGACGCCGCGCGGCTTGCTGCGGCTGGCGCTGCCGGGAACCTTTGGGCGTATGTGGATCGGGCCGCTGTTGCCGCACTTTCTAGCGACGTTCCCGGATGTCCGCATCGAGGCCGAGTTCTCCAACCGGTTCGTCGATCTCGTTGCAGAGAACTTCGATGTCGCCGTCCGTCTCGGCGCGCTGGAGGACTCGCGCCTGGTGGCGCGCAAGATCGCGACACGGCGGCGGTTGCTGTGCGCTGCTCCCTCCTACCTCGCCCGCAGGGGCGCGCCGGAAGCGCCGGAAGCGCTGACCGAACACGCCTGCCTCGGCTTCTCCGGCTTCCAGACCTTTCCCACCTGGGAGATGACCGACAGTTCGGGCCGCCGCGTCAACGTCGACGTCTCGGGGCCGATGGTGTGCGACGATGCAGAGGTGCTGGTCGAAGCCGCGGTGCAGGGCCTCGGCCTGATGATGAGCACCGACTGGCTGGTCGGACGCGAACTCGCCGACGGACGGCTGGTGCCGGTGCTGGCGGACTGGACGCTGGCCGACGAAGGCGCGGTCTATGTCGTCATGCCCTCGGCCAAGGGACAAGCCGCCAAGACACGCGCCTTCGCCGAGTGGATCGGCAAGCGCTTCGCGCCGGAGCCGCCCTGGACGTCGAGGCCGGTCTCAAAGGCTTGATCAATGGGGCGCGCCGGGGGCTAAGACGGCATATGCCGCTGTCACCAGGCCTTTTGTCCTGTATGATCTCGTTGAAGGAAGCTTGGGAGGGGATCATGCAAAGTGCATTGGCGAAGTTCATCATGGCAGGTTCCGTTCTTGCCGCGCTGCAAGCCGCGCAGCCGGCTTTTGCCGCGTCCTGCAGTTGGAGCGCCAAGATGGAAGAAGACGAAGGCGGCAGCGTGCTGACGGCTTCGGTGTGCGGCGGACCGAAGGCCGATGCGCATCTGATGCTCGTCTGTTTCGACAAGCCGGTGCTGAGCTACGATCTGGGTGCGGCCGGCCAGCAGCTGGAGCCCGGCATCAGCGCTTCCTTCACCTTCAAGGGCGGTGACAAGAGCGTGACCAAAAAGCTCGACCTCGAAGCCATGTATAATTACTTCACGGCTGAGCTGAGCAAAGACGATCCACTGCTCGGCCTGTTGCGCGGCAAGGGCGACGTCACGGTTACGGCCGACAAATATGGCGAGAACAGCTTTCCGCTGACGGGCTCGAGCGCTGCGATCGGTAAGGTGCTGGCGCAGTGCGGCAAAGGTTCGGCCGGCGAAGCGGACTGAGGCTCCCTACTTTCGACCACGCAGCTTGGTCCCGCGCCTCCATCAGGGCAAAGCCAAGCAGGTTCTCGCCGCGCCCGGTTTGCCGTTTCGCTCATCGACGGGGGCACGGGTTTGGAGGCGGCAATGTGCGGCCTGAGTTTTCAACGCGAGCTGCGCTTTCCCTCCGGTGTCGCCACCAGCGAGGCGGCGGCGGCATTGGCCGTGGCGATCGCCGCTTCCATCGGATGGCCACGGGCGAGGCCTGCCGCGAAGGCGCCGACGAATTCGTCGCCGGCGCCATGGGTGCTGACGACTTTTACCGGAATGGCCGCCAGCGCGAAGGCCGCGCCGATCCGGTCGCAATAGGCGACGCCTTCGCCGCCGGCGGTGACGATCGCCGAGGGGTAGGTATCGATCAGCCGCCGCGCGGCTTCGGTTGCGCCGGCGAGCGTATCGACGACCGGAACGCCGGCCAAAAATTCCGCTTCGATGGCGTTGACGATGACGATGTCTATCAGCGCGGTCAATTCGGCCGACAGTGTTCGCGCCGGTGCGGCGTTGAGCACGACGCGGCCGCCGGATGCCTTCACCGCGCGCGCGGCAGCGATGTTTGCGGCGTCGGGCACTTCGTTTTGCAGCAACAGCACTGCCGTCTGTACCACCACCTCCCTTGCTGCCACGACGTCATCATCGTCCAGCGTGAGATTGCTGCCGGAGACGATCACCGCACCATAGTCGCCATCGCTGTCGAAGATCGCCACGCTCATGCCGGAGCCTGCGCCTGCCGCCACGCGCACGAAGCGGCGATCGACGCCGGCGCGATCTAGATTGGCCAGCAGCGCCGTGCCGAAATCGTCGTCGCCGACGGCGCCGATCATCGCCGCACGCACGCCGGCGCGTGCCGCCGAGACCGCCTGGTTGCCGCCCTTGCCACCGCATTTCGGCTGCCAGGCATGGCCGGTCACCGTCTCGCCCTTGCGCGGACGGTCGGGCGCGTCGACCATGATGTCGTAGTGCAGGCTGCCGAAGACGGTGACCAGCGGAACCGTCATGTGCCCCGGTCTTTTCGTTTCGAGGTGACGGCCGACATGGTGCGGCCGAGATTGCGCTCCGCCGCCTGATAGTCGCGCTGCGCCACCGCCACGAACAAAGCGTCGAGGATGTTGAGCTGCGCGATGCGCGCCGCCGCGTTTTCGCCCATCAGCGGCGAGCCTTGCGCGGTCGAGCACAGCACGATGTCGGCAATCTGGGCCAGCGGCGAGTTGTCGTAGTTGGTGATGGCCAGCGTGCGGGCGCCGCTCTTGCGGGCTAGATGGATGGCGTCGATGACGGCCGACGTGTTGCCGGAATGCGAGAAGCCGACGGCGATGTCGTCGGCGCCGAGGAGCGAGGCCGACATCAGCATCATGTGCGAGTCGTCATAGACAGACGCGCGGATGCCGATGCGCAGGAATTTGTGCGAGACATCGCGGGCGATCTGGGCGGAGCCGCCGACGCCATAGAAATCGCGGTTCCTGGCGCGGTAGAGCAGATCGGCGGCACGGTCGAAATCGTCCATGTCGAGGATCGCGAGCGTCTCCTCCAGCGCCTGGATCGAGGTGCGGAACACTTTCTGCACGATCTCGGCCGAGCTGTCGTCGACCGACAGTTCCTGGTGCATCTCGGCGGTCGGGAGGCGGCTGTATTCATAGACGGCGGTGCGGAAGTCGCGGTAGCCGGAGAAGCCGAGTTTCTTGGCGATCTTGACCACCATCGCCTCCGACACGCCGGCCTCCTCGGCGATCTGCTTGAGCGGAATGGTCTCGTCGAAACCGCGCCGGCCGAAGACGGTTTCCACCACCTTGGCCTCAAGCGGGGTGAGATGCGGCATCATCATGCGGATGCGCGGCCCCACGGCTTTCAGATCGAGATTGCTCAACGTCATCCACGTCCCCTCGTCTCCGGCCCGAGCATGGCTTCCTGGACGATAGCCTGCGACGTCACGGCGTCCTGACTGTCCATGGCGGCGGACAGGCGGTTATCCTTCTCCAGACGGTCGACAACGCACAGCATGCGCTTGACGGTGGCGATGTTGACTTCGCATTCGCGCACCGGATCGAGCCCGGTCATGTCGGGGAAGGTGTCGAAGTAGATGGCGCCGGCATAGCCGTCGCGGCGGATCTGGCGCAGCAGTTCGATGGTCTGCAGCGTGTGCACCGCGCCGACCATCAGGCCGTCGTCGCGCTTGGCATAGCCATCGTTGAGATGGACGCCGAGCAGCTTGCTGTGGCGAGCGATCAGCGCCGCGGCGAAGGCCGGCTGTTCGTCGGCATAGAGCACATGGGCGAAATCAAGCGTGACGCCGAGATTGGGTAGGCCGACCTCGCGGATCGCCAGCAAGGTGGTCGCGGCATCCGGCATCAGCGAGTAGGAGCGCGGTTCGTTCGGCTTGTACTCCAGGCTGATCTGGCAGCCGGGATCATGCGCGACAACTTCACGAACCCCATCGATCTCGTGTTGCCAGAGCGTCGCATAGTCGGCCTGGAAGGCGTAATCGAAACCATCCTGGCCGAGCCACAGCGTCATCAAACTGGCGCCCGCCGCGCGCACCGCATCGATACCGGCCTTGGTCAGGTCGATGGCTTCGCGGCGCACCGCCGGGTCCGGATTGGTGAAGGCGCCGAGCTTGAAGGCCGGATTGGAGTAGTAACGCATGGCAAAGCCGTTGATGGAAAGCCCGAGACCGCCGAGCTTTCGGGCGATTTCAGCCGGCTTTTCACTGACATGGTCGGGGAAATTAAGATCAAGATCGGTCAACCCGTCGACCTTGGCCGCGCGAGTGGCCATCTGCAGCATGGACGGCTTGCCGGTGAGATCAGGCCATTCGGCTTGCGGCCGCGAGGCGAAGGAATTCAGGCGGGTGGCGAAGCGACTGTTTGTCATGATCGACCTTTCAGTGATTTACTTCACATAAATATGAATATTTGTAAAGTTCTCATTTGCGAGGCGGTTTGTAGCGCGCAACATCCTGCTTGGCCGAGATCTTCGGCTGCGCCTCTGCATCATGCCGGGAGTTTCGAGTCCCGCAACGGTGCGGATGCTGGTGCGAGCCCTTGCGCCCTGCCTGACGATTGACCAATCTCGCCGACACTGTCATGAGCCGCGGTTGGGGGATCGCACATGCCAACGCTTTATCAACTGAAACCGGCCTTTCAGGCCAGGCTGCGGCCGCTGGCCGACCGGCTGGCCGATGCCGGCGTCACCGCCAACCAGATCACGCTTCTCGCCGCCGCGCTCTCCATCGCCACCGGCCTGGTGGTCGCGGCCTTTGCCTTCCATCCCCTGGTTTTCCTCTTGATGCCGGTGGTGCTGTTCGTGCGCATGGCGCTCAACGCCATTGACGGGATGCTGGCCAGGGAACATGGGCAAGCATCAAAACTCGGCATGTATCTCAACGAACTCTGCGACGTGGTCTCGGACTTGGCGCTGATCCTGGCCTTTGCCACCTTGTTCCCGGCCTGGAGTGTCGTCGCCTTCGCTATTACCGCCATGCTTGTCGAGTTCGCCGGCGTGCTCGGCGTTGCCGCAGGCAGCGGGCGCAACTATGCCGGGCCGTTCGGCAAGAGCGACCGAGCCCTGGTGCTCGGCGTCATCGCCTTCCTCATCGCCTGCGGCCTGTGGTTCCAAGCGATTGTGCCCTTTGTGTTTCCGGTCATGGCTACACTGTCAGTCGTAACCGCCATCAACCGGATACGCGGCGGCCTTAGAGCGGGCGGCGCATGATGCCAAAGCGTCAGGCACCCGACCGCCAGAGGGAAACCATGATCCACCAGACCATTGCAGCCGGAGCACCGGCAAGCCTCGAGCGCATCGCGCAGGAGCGCACGTTCAAGAGCCATGACGGCACCGAGATCTTCTACCGCTACTGGCCGGCCGCCGGGTCGACGCCAAAGGGTGCGATCCTTCTGTTCCATCGCGGCCACGAGCATGGCGGCCGCATGGCGCATCTGGTCGACGAACTCGCCATGCCCGACCATGCCTTCTACGCCTGGGACGTGCGCGGCAATGGCCGCTCGGCCGGCGAGCGCGGCTATGCGCCATCCTTTGCCGCCCTGGTTCGTGACATCGACTGCCTGGTGCGTGAGATCGGCCGGGATGGTTTTGGCCAGCGCGACATCGCGCTGATCGCGCAGTCGTTCGGCGCCGTGCTGGCTGCTGCCTGGGTGCATGACTATGCGCCCGACATCCGCGCGCTGGTGGTGGCTTCACCGGCCTTTTCGGTCAAGCTCTACGTGCCCTTCGCCAAAGAGGGCATTGCGCTGTGGCAGAAGCTCAAGGGCCGCTTCTTCGTCAATTCCTACGTCAAGGCGAAGTTCCTGACGCATGATGCCGAGCGCATCGCTTCCTTCGACGCCGATCCGCTGATCACGCGACCGATCGCCTCCAACATCCTGGTCGAGCTTTACGACCACGCTGCCCGCATCGTCTCGGACGCGCGCGCCATCACCGTGCCGACGCAGCTCTTGATCTCCGGCAGCGATTGGGTGGTGCGGCATGGACCGCAGCACGAGTTCTTCGTCAATCTCGGCAGCAGCGCCAAGGAGCGGCATGTGCTGCCCGGCTTCTTCCACGACACGCTGGGCGAGCGCGATCGCAAGCAGGCGCTGGACCTGATCCGGCCATTCCTCGAAAAGCAATTCGCCACGCCGGAGAAAACCATCGACTTGCTTCAGGCCGACCGCGCCGGCTACACCCGCGACGAGGCCGAGAGGCTGGCCTCGCCGCTGGCGCTGCTGTCGCCAAAGGGTATCTACTGGGCGATAAGCCGCGCCTCGATCGGCATCGGCGCCTGGCTGTCTTCGGGCATGAAGATTGGCATCGCCACCGGCTTCGATTCCGGCTCGACGCTCGACTATGTCTACGAGAACGACGCGCGCGGCATCGGCTTCATCGGCCGCATGATCGACCGCACCTTCCTCGACGCCATCGGCTGGCGCGGCATCCGCCAGCGCAAGCTGCATCTGGAAGAGCTGATCGGCAACGCCGCCGCCAGCCTGAAGGCAGCCGGCCGTCCCGTCCACATGCTCGACATCGCCGCCGGTCACGGCCGCTATGTGCTCGATGCCGTCGCCAAATGCACTGAACCACCAGCAAGCGTGCGGCTGCAGGATTATTCCGAGCTCAATGTCGGGTTGGGTTCGAAGCTGATCGCCGAGCGGCAGCTGCCGACCAGCGTCAGCTTCCACCAGGCCGACGCCTTCGATGCCGACATGCTGGCCGGGCAAAAGCCGGCGCCGGACCTCGCCATCGTCTCCGGGCTTTACGAATTGTTCGCCGACAACACGATGATTTCCCGCTCGCTCGGCGGGCTGGCCAGCGCCATGCAGTCCGGCAGCCTGCTCGTCTACACCAACCAGCCATGGCATCCGCAGCTGGAGATGATCGCGCGCAGCCTGACCTCGCATCGCGGCGGCCAGGCCTGGGTGATGCGGCGGCGCACGCAGGGCGAGATGGACCAGTTGGTGACGGCTGCCGGTTTCGAAAAGATCGACCAGCGCATCGACCAATGGGGCATCTTCACCGTCTCGGTCGCACGGCGCGTCTGAGACCATGGCCCTGCCTGTCACTGACCCTGCCCCGGCGCGGGAACCCTATTTGGGCATCGTGCTGAGGGCCGCCCTTTGGCTGGCGCTGCTGGCGCCGTTCTTCTATTCGACCTATGGCTTTGCCAACTGGCTGGCGTCGCGGCGCGACCATGTCGGCAGCATCGTGTTTGCCTGGGAACACGCCATCCCTTTCGTCGCCTGGACGATCGTGCCCTATTGGTCGATCAATCTGTTCTACGGCCTATCGTTGCTGCTCAACACGACCAGGCGCGGTGTCGACCGGCTCGCCGGCCGTTATCTCTCGGCGCAGATCATTGCCGTCGCCTGCTTCATCGCGTTCCCGCTGACGGCGACATTCGTGCGGCCGGAAACCACCGGCCTGCCAGGTTTCCTGTTTGCAGTGCTCGGTGGTTTCGACAAGCCGTTCAACCAGGCGCCATCCCTGCACATCGCACTCCTGGTGATCATCTGGGACCATTGGCGTCACGTTCTGGCACGTCACCGTCTCGGCGGCATTCTCCGCCCCGTCTGGCACGTCTGGTGTTTTCTCATCGGCGCCTCGGTGCTGACGACGTGGCAGCATCATTTCATCGACATTCCGACCGGCGCGCTGCTCGGCCTGTTTGCGCTATGGCTGTTTCCGTTCAAGGGCGAATTGCCTTTCTGGGGTTTTCGTCTGACCGCCGACCCCAAGGCGCGGCGGCTGGCGGGCTACTACGCGCTGGGCGCCGCCCTTGCCTTGGCCGGCGCTGCCGGCGGAGCGTTTGTCTCCGCCGATTTTCTCATCCTGTTGTGGCCGGCATTGGCGCTGGCCATCGTCGCCTTCGCCTATGCCGGGGCCGGCGCCAAAGTGTTCCAGAAGGCGGCCGATGCCAGTGTCTCACTGGCCAGCCGCATCCTGCTCCTGCCCTACCGGCTTGGCGCCCGGATCAATGTGTGGGTATGGACCCGCCAACTGGCGCCGCAAGCGGAGATCACCGACGGTGTTTTCCTCGGCCGGTTTCCGAGTGCCGACGAGGCCAACCGCTTCGGCACAGTGATCGACCTTGCCGGCGAGATGGAACGGCCGCGCGGCGTGACCTGCCGCTGGATCAGCTACGCGATGCTCGACCTCGTGGCGCCGCCTCACGACAGGCTGGAGCGAGCGGTGGCGGCGATCGAGCTGGCGCGCCGGCGCGGCACCGTCCTGGTCTGCTGCGCGCTCGGCTTCCAGCGCAGTGCAGCCGTCGTCGCCGACTGGCTGGTGGTGACGGGGCGCTCGTACACAGCTGCACAGGCGCGCAAGAAACTCGCCGCGTCGGGCAGGCCCGTGCACCTTCAGATCGGGCTGGATGAACCGGGGCTGGAAGAACCGACATGAGTTGGCCGGCATGAGTGGCGACAATTTTCCCGAGAAGGCCGAAATATTCGCCGCCGGGCTGATGGTGCAGGCGGTGTGGCCGATCCTGCTGGTGGTCGCGGCTGTGATGGCAGCGCCGGTCATCGGCCTGGTGGCCGGACCGCAGACGACAGCGCTGTCCGCGGCGGCCTGGCTGGTCGCGGCGGCGAGCGCCGTGGCCACGCTGGCTCTTTCGGCCTTGCTTTTGTTCGATGCGCTGCTGTTCCGGCTGATGGCAAGCCACGCCAGCGAGGCCGCCGGAGGTGCCGCGGTCGACGATGTGCTGGCGCGCATGCGCCTGAAATCCACCACTGCCGGCGGCCGCTCGCTCGACCATCGCATGGCAGGCACGCGCCGCCTGCTGACAAGGCAGCGCATGGCGCTCGCCATGTTTGCTGCGGCATCCCTTTTCGCAGCATTTGTTTGAGCCATGACAAAACTTCACCTGCGCGCCAACACCTTCACCTTGCTGCAGACGGTGACGTCGGTCGGCCTGTCGGCGGCGGCCTGGGTGGTAACCGGCGTCAGACCAATCTGGAACGGCAGCCAGCCGTCGGAGCGGCAGCGCATCTACTTCGCCAACCATGCCAGCCATGGTGATTTCATCCTGCTGTCGGCTTGTCTGAGCGAGAAAGTGCGCGCCCGCACCCATGCGATCGCGGCGGCCGAATATTGGGGCAAGTCGCGGCTGCGCCGCTTCATCGCGCAGGACATGCTGTCGTCCGTGCTCATCCACCGGCAGTGGACCGACGAAACGCAACACCCGATCTCGATCATGCTGTCGGTGCTCGACGACGGCCACTCGCTGATCCTGTTTCCCGAAGGCACTCGCAACACGACGGAGGCGGATCTGCTGCCGTTCCGCTCCGGCCTCTACAATCTGTCGATGGCGCGGCCGGATGTCGAACTCATCCCGTGCTGGATCGAGAACATGTCGCGCGTGCTGCCCAAGGGCCAGTTCCTACCGGTGCCGCTTTTGTGCCGCGTCGTCTTCGGTCCGCCGGTGGCGATCGCGCCCGGCGAAGAACGCCGCACCTTCCTCGAGCGCGCGCGCCAGACGCTGCTGTCGCTCAACCCGCGTCCCGATCGGGACCACTAGCATGACCAGGCAAAGAGACTTCGTATGACACTGCCGCCAATGCATGAAACCGTCATCCTGCTGGCCGGCCTGATCTGCGTGCTGACCATGGCGAGCATCGTTGCCGGTATCCTCTCATGGCGGGCGCCGAAGCCGCTGCCCTCGACGCTCGTCAACTTGAACCAGCGCATCAACGCCTGGTGGGTGATGGTGCTGGCGATCACCGTCGCGTTCTTCTTCGGCCGCACCGGCATGACCATCCTGTTTGCGCTGATCTCGTTTGCCGCGCTGCGCGAGTTCGTGACGCTGACGCACAGCCGGCGCAGCGACCACTGGGTGCTGCTCGGCATGTTCGGCATCATCATTCCCTTCCAGTACTGGCTGGTGTGGACCGCCTGGTACGGGCTCTTCACCATTTTCATCCCCGTCTACTGCTTCCTCTTGATGCCGGCGATCACCGCGCTCAACGGCGACACCGAGCGCTTCCTCGAGCGGGTGTCGGCGCAGCAATGGGCGGTCATGATCTCGGTCTACTGCGTCAGCCATGTGCCGGCGCTGCTGACGCTCAACGTGCCCGGTTTCGAGGGCCGCAACCTCCTGCTCATCGCCTTCCTGATCATCACCGTGCAAGGCAGCGACGTGCTGCAATACATTTTCGGCAAGCTGTTCGGCCGGCATCTTCTGTCGCCGTCCGTTTCGCCATCAAAGACTTGGGAAGGGCTGATCGGCGGGCTGGTGTCATCGAGCCTGCTCGGCGCGCTGCTGTCGTTCCTGACGCCGTTCTCGCCGCTCGCGGCGGCAGGCGTCGCCTTCATCGCCTGCCTGATGGGGTTCCTCGGCGGGCTGGTGGCGTCGGCGATCAAGCGCGACCAGGGCGTCAAGGACTGGGGTCACCTGATCGAGGGTCACGGCGGCATGATGGACCGCGCCGACAGCCTGGTCTTCGCCGCACCGGTGTTCTTCCACATCGTCCGCTATTTCTGGACGTGAGCCAAGCCGTTCAATCGCGGATGGCGCGGCCTGCCTGCTGCAGCAATTCGAAGGCGGCGAAGCGCTTGTCGTGCCAGGGCACGAGGTCGCCACCGGCCGGGCGATAGATGTCGCCGATGCGCGACATGCCGGTCATCGCCGCGATCACATCGGGATATTTTTGCGCCGCCACCGCCGCCAATATGGCCGAGCCGAGCAGCACCGGTTCGGGCGAGGTCGAACCGGCGACGGTCAGCCCCGTCGTGTCGGCCAAAAGCTGACGTACCAGCTCGCTTTGCGCCGCACCGCCGCTGACGACGATAGTGTCGATGGCAATGCCTTTTTTGGCCATCGCCGCCAGGATCTGGCGAACGCCGTAGCCGATGCCCAGCAGGCCGCCGACATAGAGGGCGACCAGACTGTCGAGGGACGTGTCCATGCCAAGCCCGGCGATCAGGGCCTTGGACTCGGGATCGGCGAAGGGCGAGCGGTTGCCGAGGAATTCCGGCACGACATGCAGTCTCCCGGCCAGGTGCGCTACGGCGGACAGGTCGGCGGACTGCTTCGCCGCCTGCTGACCAAGCCAAGCGGTCAGGCCGAGACCTTCCGCCTTGGCTTTTGCGGATGCCTCAGCCGTGGCCGGATGGAAAGCGACGAGGTGGTCGATTGCAGCACCCGCCGCCGATTGCCCGCCTTCATTGAGCCAAAGCCCCGGCACCATCGAGGAAAAATACGGACCCCAGACGCCGGGCACGAAGGCCGGCTCGCTGGTGCTGGCCATGGTGCAGGCCGAAGTGCCGAACACATAGGCCATGCGCGACTGCAAGGTGCCGACCGAGCCCTGCCCGCCAACCGTGCCGACGCCGCCGGCATGGGCATCGATCAGGCCGGCCGCAACCGGCGTTCCCGGCAGCAGGCCGAGATCGGCCGCGGCGGCCTCAGTGAGGCCTTGGGCAAGTGCCGTGCCACCCTCGACGATTTCGGTGCCGATGCGGGCAAAGCCTTCATCGGCGAGCGCGCCGAGGCCGATGGCACGGAAATAGGCATCGTCCCAGCGCCGCTCATGACCGAGATAGGTCCATTTGCAGGTCAGCGTGCAGATCGAGCGCGCCAGGCTGCCGGTTGAGCGCCAGGTCAGATAGTCCGTCAGGTCGAAGAAATGCTCGGCCGCATCGAAGGTGGCGGGCAGGTTCTCGCGCAGCCACAGCAGCTTCGGCGTTTCCATTTCCGGCGAGATGGTGCCGCCGACATAGTCGAGCACGGCGTGCTTGCCGGCATTGATGCGCTGCGCCTGGTCGAGCGCGCGGTGATCCATCCAGACGATGATGTTGCGCTGGCTGTCGCCGGAACTGCCGGCCGGCAACGGCGCGCCATCCTGGCCGACCACGACCAGCGAACAGGTGGCGTCGAAGCCAATGCCGGCAATGTCGCGCCCGGCGAGCCCCGACTTGGTCACGGCTTCACGCACGCTGGCGCACACCGCGCGCCAGATATCCTCGCTCGACTGCTCGGCGATCTCACCGGGTTCGATAAACAGTGCGATGTCACGCTTCGCCGAGGCGAGCATGGTGCCCTTGCTGTCGAACACCCCTGCCCTGGCGCTGCCAGTGCCGACATCGATGCCGAGGAAGTGGGACATGGGGAACCTCAGAAGTTAGGCAGTAGGCAGTAGGCAGTAGGCAGTAGGCAGTAGGCGAGATGGTCAGCAGTGAACGGCCAGTTGCAAGAGCCTCTCCCATTCCCTAATGCCTACTGCCTCACAAATCATTGCTCTGCGGCAGGATCACCAGGTCCCGGATGGTGACGTTCCGTGGCCTAGTCAGCATGAACAGCACGGCTTCGGCGACCTCGACCGGTTGAATCAGGCCGCCCTTGGCCAGTTCATCCTCAAGCTTGTCCTTCGGCCAGTCGCTGATCAGCGCTGTCACCACCGGCCCCGGCTGCACCGCGCCGACGCGCAGGCCGTGCGGGGCGACCTGCCGGCGCACCGTGTGGACGAAGGCCTGCACGGCATGCTTGGATGCCGTATAGATCGGCTCCCAGACCACCGGCACCAGTCCGGCGATCGAAGACGTCACGATGATGTCGCCGGTCTTTCGTTCGACCATATGCGGAAGCACGGCGTGTATGGAACGGAACACCGCGTTGATGTTGAGGTTCAGCATGCGGTCCCACACATCGGGGTCGCCTTCGAGCACCGGGCCTCCGACATAGGCGCCGGCATTGGCGTGGAAGATATCGAGTTGGCCGGCCTTGTCCAGGATTTGCGGCATCATCGTCGCGACGCTGGCCGGCTCCATCAGATCGATCACCAGCGGGATCGCGTCGGGACCGAGTTCGGTGCAGACGCCTTTCAGCGCGTCTTCGGCGCGGTCAACAAGCACGACGCGGGCGCCCGCGGCGATCAGCGCCCTGGCGCATTCCAGGCCTATGCCCGACGCGGCGCCGGTGATCGCCGCGACTTTTCCACTCAAATCCTGAGCCATTCTTCTATCCTCGTATTCTCTGTTGGTTCAGGCGCGGCCGTGGGAAACCCGCGAGCGGCGTGCCAGGGAGTCGACGATGACCGCAATCGCCAGAACGGCGCCGGTGATCATGTAGCGAAGCGACGATGACAGATCGAGCAAGGTCAGCCCGCTGGCGATCGACTGGATGACGATGATCCCGAGCAGCGCGGAATAGGCGCTGCCACGGCCGCCAAACAGGCTGGTGCCGCCTATGACCGCCGCCGCAATGGCGTTGAGGTTGACGTCGCCGGTGCCGGCCTGCTGGCTGGCGGAGGCCAGCCGCGCCGCCGACAGGACGCCGCCGAGGGCGGCAAACATCGAGCACATGACGAAGGCGCTGAGGTAGATCGAGCGCACCTTGATGCCGGCGCGGCGCGCCGCTTCGCGGTTGCCGCCGACGGCGGTCATCGAGCGGCCCCATTGGGTGCGGGTCAGCGCATAGTTCATCGCCACCACCAGGCCGACGAATAGGCCGAACATCCACGGTATGCCGCGCGCCTGGTTGAGATAGCCGACGATCAGTTCGAGCAGGATGGTCAGGGCGGCGACGCGCACGATGAGGCCGCCGACAGACGGCGCCGACAAATTGACGGCCCGGCGGCGGCTGACGGTGCGCAGGCCGCTGATCAGCATGACGATGCCGGGCAATGCCGCCAGTGCATAGGACAGCCAGTCCGGCATGACCAGCAACTGGCCGAAATTCACCAGGTTCGAGCCATAGGGCAGATTGATCGAGCCGGTGGAGCCCAGAATATACAGCTGCAGGCCGAGCACGGCGAGCAGGCCGGCGAGCGTCGAGACGAAGCTTGGCATGCCGAGCCGGTTGAACAGCAAGGCATAGAGCGCGCCGATGAAACCGCCGACGGCAATTGCGGCGAGGATGGCGAGCGCCACCGGCCAGCCCTGGTTGACCCACAGCGTGCCCACCATGGCCGAGGCAAAGCCGCTGATCGAGCCGACCGACAGGTCGATCTCACCGACCATCAGCACACAGACGATGCCGAGCGCGATGACGCCGACGGTCGAGCAGTCGAACAGGAGATTGACCAGATTGCTCGACGAGACGAAGACCGGATTGAGGGCGGTGAACACGCTCCAGATGATGACCAGGCCGACGATGACCGGCAACGAGCCGAGGTCGCCGGAGCGGACGCGGTCGAAGAAGGCGCTGATGGCGCCACCAACGCCGGCCTGGTGCTTGACGCGCACGTCGCTGCGGTCGAGGGCCGTCGATGAGGAGGTGTCCTGCTTGGGCTCCGCGCTCATGGCCGCTGCTCCTGATTGTTCGCTTGTTCGGCGGCCTTGCGCCGTTCGGCGCGGCGCGACACTGCATTGTTGGCGGCGCCGGTGATGGCGCTGACCAGTTCCTGGTTCGAGGCGTCGGGTTCGAAGACGCCGTTGTTGCGGCCGAGCCTGAGCACCACGATGCGGTCGGCGACGGCGCGCACGTCCTCCATATTGTGACTGATCATCAGCACGCCGAGCCCACGCTCGCGCACCCGGTCGATGAGGTTCAGCACTTCCGCCGTCTGGGCGACGCCAAGAGCGGCGGTCGGCTCGTCGAGCAGGATGACCTTGGGGTCGAGCAGCAGCGAGCGGGCGATCGCCACGGTCTGGCGCTGGCCGCCGGACAGCGAGGCGACCGCCTCGCGGACGCTTGGAATACGCGCCGACAATTCGTTGAGCAGCGTCCAGGCGCGAATTTCCATCGCCACCTCGTCCAGCCGCAGCGGGTTGATCTCCTTGCCGAGAAAGATGTTGGCGACGACGTCGAGGTTTTCGCACAGTGCGAGATCCTGGAAGACGGTGGCGATGCCGAGCGTCAGCGCCGCACTCGGGTCAGGCATGGTCACTTGCTTGCCACGGAAATTGATGGTCCCCGAGCTCGGCTGGTGAACGCCGGCCAGAATCTTGACCAGCGTCGACTTGCCGGCTCCATTGTCGCCGACCAGCGCCACCACCTCGCCGGCATGGACATCGAGATCGATATCGGTGAGCGCCGAAACGGCGCCGAAATTCTTCGAGATGCCGCGCAGGCTGAGCACCAGCTCGCCTGCCGAAACCGGTCCGTCAGAGATGTCAGACATGGTGGCAAACCTTTCCGGATGGGCGGTCAAGAGTGACTGCGGACTTCCGGCCGCCGCAAGGGCGGCCGGAAAGCAGGATCAGGATTCTAGGTCATCTTTTATGCATGTCGTTATCCCAAAACCGCTGCGCGATTTTGGGCGACCTGCATTGTCACTTTGTGATGCCGAGCTTCTTGCAGCCTTCGGCATAGCGGTCGACGCAAAGCTCTTCGGCGGTGTTGATCTTCTTGTCGATGATCTCGGCCTTGAGGTTTTCCTGCGTCACCACCGCCGGCGTGAACAGCTGCGACGGGGTGTCGTAGAGGGTCATTTCGGCCTTCGGCGTCTCGCCCGACAGAAGCTGGACGGCGACGTTGGCGGCAGCCGCCGCAACGATCTCGCTCGGCTTGGAGATGGTGTTGTACTGGTCGCCGGCGATGATCAGCTGCAGGGCGGCGATGGTCGCGTCATTGCCGGTCACCGGCGGCACCGGATCGACTCCGGCGGCCTTGAAGGCGGCGATGGCGCCACCACCGGTGCCGTCATTGGCCGCAACAACGCCGACGATCTGCGTGGAGAAGCGGGTGATCTGGCCGCTTGCCCATTGCTGCGCCTTCGGCGGCGCCCATTCCGGCGTGTCGTATTCGGCAAGGATCTTGTAGCCGCTGTTGTCGAGGCTGGAATGGATGCCCTTCTTGATCAGCCCGGCGGCCGCGTCGGTCGGCGATCCGTTGATCTGCAGCAGGCCGCCGCTGGCGGGGTCGACCTTCAGCGCCTTGAGGTGTTCGACGAGCGAGTCGGCAATGGCCTTGCCGATGCCTTCATTGTTGAACGAGACGTAGAAGTCGGCAGGTGCGGTCGGGATCGGGCGATCATACGCGATGACCTTGACGCCCTGGCTCTGCGCCAGCTTGACCAGCGAGGCGGCGGCGGTCGAGTCGACAGGGTCAAGCACGATCGCCTTGGCGCCCTGCGAGATTACCGAGTTGAACTGCTGCTGCTGGCGCGAGGCGTCGGCATCGGCGTTCTGGTAGATCACCTTGCAGCCGGGGCAGAGTTTTTTCATCTCGGCGACGAAGCCGGGATAGTCGTGCTGCTCGTAGCGCGTCGAGGCCTGGTCGGGCATCAAGAAGGCGACCGTGGCGTCGGTAACCGGGGCGGCAAAGGCAGCGGTGCCGCCAAGAAGAGACAGAGTGAGCGCAATGGCTCCCGTCGATTTCCAGGCAAATCTGGTCATTTTGATAGCTCCGTTTCAAGGAATGGTTTCATGAAGCCCTGGACACCACATGGCGCCGGGCCTTGACTGCAGTCGGCTGTTGCGAGGAACAACGGAGCACTTGATCCGTGCTGCGCATCCCCTTGATATCCCTGGATTTCGGGACAAGCGATCTCCAGCACGGGGCGCCTCCAACGCACCCCGCGTTCTTACCTCAGTAAACGTCTAGGCTCCTCCCGGTCCTCCCTGTTAGGCGGCAATCTCCGCGCTGATGTTTTCCGCCAGCAGGGCCCTGAAGCGCGAAGGCGACATGCCTTTCTGGGTCAGGAACTGGCGGTTGAAATTCGAGATGTTGTTGTAGCCGGCGGCATAGCAGATCTCGGTGATCGGCATGTCGGCCTCGCTCATCAGCAGTTGGCAGGCGAGGTTGATGCGCAACCGGTTGACATACTGCACCAGCGCCATGCCGGTATGGCGGCGGAAGCTGCGCGAAAACGCGCTCGGGCTGCGGCCGGCGATCGCCGCCAGATCGCTTTCGCTGAACGGCTCGGTCAGGTTGGCGTTGATATAGGCAAGCGCCTTGTTGACGCCGGCCGACATGAAGCCTGAGGGATCCGGCAGATAGCTGGCGCTGGTGAGCGTCCGCACATCGGCGGCGCGGCTCAGAATATCGATCAGTTCCATGAACAAAGCGATGCGGCGAACGCCTTGCGCTTCGACCAGTTCGGCCAGCACAGGTGCGGCGAGCTTGGCGGTAGCGGTGGAGAACAGCGCGCCGCGGCGGCTGAGCTCGAGAATGTTTTCACAACCGGCAAGTTCCGGCAACGCGGCGGTGGCGTCGGCAATGAACTCTTGCGAGAACTGCACGACGCGGCCGCGCAGCGGCACGCTGGCGCCTGCCGGCACGTCGCTGACCCAGTTGTGCGGCAGGTTCGGGCCGGTGAGCACGAGGTTGCCGGGCTCGAACTCGCCGATGAAGTCACCGACGAAATAATGGCCCGTGGTGGCGACGACGTGATGGATTTCGTATTCGGGGTGGAAGTGCCAGCGCACCGTGTGGAAGGGGTAGCCGTGGGCCCAGGCCTTGAACGACTCGCCGCGTCTGATCTGGACGACTTCCAAGTCCGGATTCATGTCAGTTCCTCCCGGCGCCGGTCCGGTCATGCGACCAGTTGCAGTGCCATCTCCCGCAGGCCGCGTTTGCCGCTCTCTGCAGTGATCGAAGCTTAGGCGGCAATTCATGCAGCCGCCACCACGGTGTGTCCACCTCACTGATACTTTTTTGACGTTTTTGTGGTCAAGGCGATACGTTTGCGAGTACGCGGGAGAGATCAGGCCCCGCTTGCGAGACGGTGACGACGCAAACGATGTCGCCGGCGGCGAGAGCTGGTCGCTCGATTTCGGCTCCGTCACAGTGATAATATGCAAAGGGAGCGGATCGGCATGACAAGGACGTTCACCTACTCCGGCAGCCCTGCGCATATTGTCTTCGGCAATGGCGCGTCGTCCGAGGTGGGCACCTGGATCGAAAAACTCGGCTGCAATCGCGCGCTGGTGCTGTCGACGCCGCATCGGGCTGCCGACGGCGAGGCGCTTGCCAAGTCCCTCGGCGCGCTGGCGGCCGGCACCTTTTCGGGCGCCGCCATGCACACGCCGGTCGAGGTAACCCAAACGGCAATGGCCAAGGCGACCGAGGTCAAGGCTGACTGCGTTGTCGCGCTTGGCGGCGGCTCTACCACCGGTCTCGGCAAGGCGATCGCCTGGCGCACCGACCTGCCGCAGATCGTCATCCCGACCACCTATGCCGGCTCGGAGGTGACGCCGATCCTCGGTCAGACCGAGAACGGCGAAAAAACCACAATGCGTGACGCAAGGATCCTGCCGGAAGTGGTGATCTACGATCCAGAGCTGACCGTCGGCCTGCCGATAGCGATGAGCGTCGCGTCAGGACTCAACGCCGTGGCGCACGCGGCCGAAGCGCTTTACGCGCAGGATCGCCATCCGATTTCCACCCTGATGGCGAAAGAAGGATTGCGCGCCATGACGGCGGCGCTGCCGGTGTTGACCAAGGAGCCTGGAAATATCGATGCACGCAGCGATGCGCTTTACGGCGCCTGGCTGTGCGGTACGGTGCTCGGCGCCGTCGGCATGGCGCTGCATCACAAGATCTGTCACACGCTGGGCGGCTCTTTCGACATGCCGCATGCCGAGACCCATGCGGTGATGTTGCCGCACACGATCGGCTTCAACGCCGTCGCGGTGCCCGACTCGTTGAAGCCGGTCGCCGACTTGTTTGGCGGCAGTGCGGGCGGCGGTCTCCACGATTTCGCCAAGGCGGTCGGCGCGCCCCTTACATTGAAAGAACTCGGCCTCATGCAGGCCGATCTCGACCGCGCCGCTGAGATCGCGACCAGGAACCCATACTGGAATCCGCGGCCTTTCGACCGCGCCGCAATCCGCGCCCTGTTGCAGGACGCGTGGGAGGGAAGGCGTCCGCAAAACTGACGGCAACAAGCAAGGAACTTACCCGCCGCGAATTCATCAGGATACCGCCACGAGTGGCTCCGCCTGATCGGCGCAGGCCGCTCACGCATATGTGCGCGTGAAAAACTGAGCGGCTCAACAAGCCCATTGACATCAGCCGTATTTTCGACGCAAACGTTATATTGTTACTGTTATACAGTTACACAGCCCGCCTCTCCGGCGACATACATTTCAGACTGCAAGGAGACCACGGATGCGTCGCATTCCCTTTCTCGCCGCGCTGCTCGTCGCGGTGCCGCTTTTGACCGGCACGGCTGCCCGCGCCGAAGACAAGCTGACCATCGTGGCGGCCGAGAATTTCTATGGCGACCTTGCCCGCCAGATCGGCGGCAGCAACGTCACCGTCACCAGCATCCTGGCCAATCCCGATGACGATCCGCATCTGTTCGAGACCAGCCCGTCGACGGCGCGCACCATCGCCGACGCCAAGATCGTCATCTATAACGGCGCCGACTACGATCCGTGGATGGACAAGCTGCTGTCGGCCTCGACAGCCAAGGATCGCACGACCATCGTCGCCGCCGACCTGATCGGCAAGAAGTCGGGCGACAACCCGCATCTGTGGTACGACCCGGCGACGCTGCCGGCCATCGCCAAGGCGCTGAGCGCCGATCTTGCCAAACGCGATCCGGCCAATGCAGCGCATTACGAGGCCAATCTCAAGGCATTCCAGACCTCGCTCGAGGCCATTGACAAGGAAATCGCCGACGTCAAGAACACCTATGCCGGCACCGAGGTGACGGCTACCGAGCCGGTCTTCGGCTACATGGCGGAAGCGCTCGGTCTCAAGATGCTGAACTACGATTTCCAGGTGGCCTTGATGAACGATGCGGAGCCGAGCGCCACGCAGGTGGCGGCGTTCGAAAACAGCCTGAAGGACGGCTCGGCCAAGATCCTGTTCTACAATTCGCAGGTGACCGACGGGGCAACGACAAGGCTGCTCGACATCGCCAGGCAGAACAAGGTCACGATCATCGGCGTCACCGAGACGGAACCGGCGGGCCAGACGATCCAGACCTGGTTCCGCGGCCAGATCGACGCGGTCCAGAAGGCGCTCGCCGCCCGCACACAATGAACGTGACTGCGAATGAATGTGACTAAATGAACGCAATCGAATTCGACAAGGTCACGCTGACCTATGGGGGACGCCGGGTTTTATCCGACGTCTCCTTTTCTCTACCGCAAGGCGCCTTTGTCGGCCTGCTCGGCGCCAATGGCGCCGGCAAGACGACGATGCTGCGCGCCATTCTCGGCCTGATCAAACCGGCCGGCGGCGCCATTTCGGTGCTTGGCAAATCGCCGACGCGCGGCAACGCCGACATCGGCTATATGCCGCAGGCGCGGCGCGCGCTTGGCGATGTCGGCGTCAGCGGCCTCGACTTCGTGCTGAGTGCCGCCGGCGGGCATCGCTGGGGCTGGCCCGTCGCATCGGCTGCCGAGAAGGAGGCGGCGTGGAAGGCACTTGAAGAGGTGGGCGCCGGCAGCCTCGCGCGCCGTCCCTTGGGCGAGCTTTCCGGTGGCGAGCGCCAGCGCATCCTGATCGCGCAATCGTTGATCGGCAATCCGCAACTGCTTTTGCTCGACGAGCCGCTGATCAGCCTCGATGCGGGCCATCAGCGCGCGATCATCGACCTGGTGCACGACATCGGCGAGCGGCTCGGCATTGCCGTGCTGTTCTGCTCGCACGAGATCAACCCGCTGCTGCGCGCCGTCGACCGCGTGCTCTATCTCGGCAACCGCAAGGCGGCGATCGGTTCCGTCGACGAGGTCATCAGCGGTCCGGTGCTGTCGAAACTCTATGGCACGCATATCAATGTGGTGCGGGTTGCCGGCCGCATCTTCGTCATGGCCGACGATGTCGAACTGGAGAGCGGGGCGCATGTCCACGATCTTTGACTATGAATTCATGCGCAACGCCTTCTATGCCTGCACCATCGTCGGCATCGTTTCGGGCGCGGTCGGCTATTTCCTCGTGCTCCGGGGCCAGACCTTCGCCGGCCATGCGCTCTCCCATGTCGGCTTTCCCGGGGCCACCGGCGCCGGCCTGATCGGGCTGTCGCCGTTTCTCGGCCTCACCGTGTTCACCGTCGCCGCCGGCATCGGCATCGGCCTGCTCGGCGAACGCGCGCATCGCGACGTCGCCATCGGCATCGTTTTGACGCTGTCGCTCGGCTTGGGCTTGCTGTTTCTGCATTTCTACACCGCCTTCGCCTCCCAGGCGACCAACGTGCTGTTCGGTAATGTGCTGGGCATCAGCCTGCGCACCGTCATCGTGCTTGCGGTCCTGGCAGTGGCGATCCTCGCAGCTCTTGTGCTGATCGCGCGCCCGCTGCTGTTCGCCAGCCTGCAGCCGGAACTCGCCGAAGCGCGCGGCGTGCCGCTCACTCTTGTCTCGACCCTGTTCATGGTGCTGGTCGCCGTCGCCACGTCCGAGGCGGTGCAGATCGTCGGCGTGCTGCTCGTCTTCGCGCTGATGGTGGCGCCTGCAGCCACCGCGCTCAGGCTTACCAGCGGCGTCGGAGCCGGCGTGCTGACGTCCATCGCGCTTGCCGTGATCATCGCCTGGATCAGCCTGACGCTCGCCTTCCTGACCGACTGGCCGACGAGCTTCTGGATCACGGCGCTGGGCGCGGCGGCCTATGTCGTCAGCGGCATCGTCCGGCGCCCGTCGGTCCGAGAGACTCAGAGCGCCGACGCCGGCCCCTGAGGCTTGCCCTCCGGCAGGTCGATCGGGCGGGCTGCAAAACTGACGTCAGGGAAATACACCCAAAAAAAGTCCGGTCTACAATCCGGCTCCTGAAACGTTTCAGCCGCGAAAGACAAATTCATCCAATCGCCTAGATCGCGACCTCTGTCGCGCCAAAGGTCCGCTCCGGAGCGGCCGGAATGCCCGGAAAACCGCCATTTCAAACGCATTTTGCAGCGGCGAATGGCTTGCGCGAGGCCGGCTGGAAAGCTGGCCGGGAGGCGCAAAAGGGACCTCGCGCGGCCATTGCGGGCGGCGTTGACAGACCGCGGTGCTGCATGCGTATAGCAAGCCATGGGTCACGCCATGGCCGTGGCGGTTGAGACGGGGCTGGGGGGTTTCGTAACAACAGCATTGACGGCCCGGCGCCGGACGGGCGGCATGCACTCTCGAAGTGCGCCGCTCGCTCTTGGCTGACGCGCCGGCGACCCGGCAGCAGTCCTGGCCTGCGTTATCTCGACCAGGCTCCGCAGAACGCCATCGTCTCAGCTTTTCGATCCGCATCGGTTCGAAGCGAACGAGGTGACGCCCTCTTAACCGATATTCGCTTCGCTACGTCCCCCTCCCCCTGCTGGGCGAGGGGGACGCTGGCGATGAACCGCGCCGGCCGAGGTGTATCGGCACCGATCAGGAACTGCCGACGACGCGATCAAGCAAGCTTGACGACGAGCCGATCAGGCGACCCTGACGACGTCGATCAGGCAAGCCTGACGACGTCGATCAAGCAAGCTTGACGACGAAGTGCTTGGTTACCGGCTCGAGGATCTGCCAGGTGCCCTTGAAATCGGCTTCGACCACGAACGCATCGCCCGGACCGACCTCGACAGGCGTGCCGCCATCGGGCGTGATGATGATGCGGCCGGCGATCATGTGCACGAACTCATAGTCGGTGTAGGTGGCGTGATAAGTGCCGGGCGAGGCCCGCCAGGTGCCCGACAGCACCTTGCCGTCGGCGGTGGTGTGCTGCACGGCGGTCTGCATGGTCGGCCGGCCCGCGACAACGATCCAGCCCGGTAAGTCGCCGCCCTCGGCATGCTCGACAGCGCCGAATTTGAAAATGGTGGTGTTGGTCATGGGAGGCTCCGTTTGAATTGCATGGCTGCCGGTTGGATAGCCGATGCGTGTGACGGGGGCAACGCAAGGGCCGACCCCGGATGTCGGAGATTTGGCGAAGGAGGCGGGAGAGCGGCCTTCTCCCCGTTCACCGGGAGAAGGAAGAATCTCCCCCAATGTTGCCGGCAGATCATCGCCGCGCGGCCGAACCTGGTGGTGATCTCGGAGATCGCGCTGGACAGCCTGGACAAGATGTCAGCCGGCACGCAGGCGCCCGTCAGCCAGGATGCCGACGGGCGCGCCGGTCTGCACGCGACGCTCACCGCGTTCAGCCAGGCCGGGCTGAAAGTTGCCGTCATCCGCGACGTGCCGTTCAGCGACGATCATGTCGACACCTGCGTGGCGCGCGCGCTGTGGCGCGGCGAAAAGCCGTCGCTGTGCGACCAGAAGCGCGCCGAAGCCGCCAACGACGCCAACGCCGCCGTGGAGCGCAACGTCGTACGCGCCGTGCCCGGCGCCAGCTACATCGACCTGACCAGCCAGTTCTGCGACGCCAGGACCTGCCACGTCTTCATCAACGGCAAGATCGCCTACCGCGACCAGCATCATTTGGCGACAGCGTTCGCGGAAACGCTGGAGCCGGCGGTGGAGAAGGCGGTGGTCGAGAGGGTGAGGTAGGGCAGCGTTTGATCAGTGTATCGCCCCAGCGAATTCGTTTCGGTGATGAGCAAGAAATGCCGGATTGGGCCACAGCCTTGGATCCGACGGCAAGTGCAACCCTTGATGGTCCGGACGGAAGAGGTTTCTCAATTCGCTAGGCACCCGGTTATGGGCGACCAGAAGCCGGTGGTTCTCGTCAATCGAGATGAGATGCCGGTCAAAAAGCCAGTGCACGGTCGCTGATAGAGCGATGCCATTTTGGACAACATCGGGACCACCGGCCGCAACCGGCTTGATGTGCGCGGCCTGAACTTCAGCCCGGCCGCCGCCGTTGATAATCCGCAGGCCGGTGACTGCGCATGTATCCCCGTAGGCTCGACAGACTTCTAGCCGAAAAGTCGCGTCGCGGACTTTGCGGTTTAACAATATCTGTTCGACGCGTCGATCGACTGCCTCGGCCATTCCCATATGTGTTGGAAACGAAACGTCTACGGGCAGAATGTCGAGGCCGAGTTTCCTAGCGTTGGCGGGATCAAGTGTCTCGCTGAGGCCGGCCAACACGATATCGTCGAAATCCTCGATCAGAATCGGACGTATCGACTTTCCTTGCACCGCTTGGCCGACGCGACTGGGATCCACGATGGTGCGCAGCAGCGTCTCCGCATAGCGGCCATCATTGACGAACGGCACGGGCGTCGGAAAATCTAGATAGTCCGCCACATGGGCATAGTAGTGGCCGGCTCGCTCGGGATCCGGCTCGACACTAATCACGCGAGCTGCAGCGACATAGGCGCGCCGACCGCCATTGCGTCGCGGCTCGCGATAAAGGACCCAATCACCTACCGCTTTGCGAGCCCCCTCTAGGTAGCGGGCAGGGAAATGATAGCGGCCCTCGCTATCCTTGTAGCCAGAGTTCCGCTTCAGATCGAAAACGGCTTTCACGATCCAATCCTTAAGAATTTCAAAGAGTTTGAGCGTAGCAGCTTATTGGGTTGTCTCGCGAGCCTCCGGGGCTCGTATCGCAGCCCAGTTCTGCGTCATGATAGCACCCGATAGGAGAGCGAGGACGGCCTTCTGCGATAGGTTTCCCACCGGCGGACGGTCCACAACGTCCGCAACCTCACATCGGCTTGGCAGAGCTAGGCTTGCCTCTATTTACTAGCTTCCAGAGCGGCGGCAATCAGCTCGGGAAGATGGTTGGGATCTTTCGTTTCGCATTCCCACAACACCCTCACCTTCCACCCCATTCGCTCAAGTTCGGCAACATTCTCCCGATCTCTACAAACGTTGCGGTTGAACTTTGCCTCCCAGAATTCCGTTTTCGATTTCGGCATGCCAGCTTTCTTGCAACCTGGATGCCGATGCCAGAAGCAGCCATGCACGAATACGACGACATGATGCTTCCGGAACACCAAGTCAGGTTTGCCAGGAAGATCACACGGATGTAACCGAAACCGATAGCCTAACGCGTGCGCGACACGCCGAACCCGCATCTCGGGCAGGGTATCTTTCCCTTTGACCCGTCTCATCAACCAAGAACGGCGCTCGGATGTTAGACGATCCATCCACTCACTCTGCTGCTATCGCGGTCGGGTTTCGTCATACAAGGCAGTCCGGATTGCAGTGAAAATTGCCCGCGCCATGATCGGCGACACGCTATTGCCGATCATACGGAACGAATGCCATACAGTCGGATGGAACAAGTGCCAATCTGGAAAGCCCTGTAGCCGAGCGGCTTCCCGCGCAGTGATTACTCTGGGCTCGTCTGGGTGGATTGGACGGACAGACTGATAGGACCCCTTATCCGATCCTGTTCCGGCGCGGAGGGTCGGACATTGACCTTCCCACGAAAGTCGCGGATGGCGCCCAATCTTGTCCATGCCACCATGAGGGATCGATTGGAATCGCTGAACCACCTTCGGTGTATGAAGCGTAGGACGATGCCCTGTGAAGCAGCCGTTAGCTGCCCGCAAACCCCGAGCGTATTTGGAAACGCTGCGTGTTGGCGGCAATTTCCAAGTGTCGAACCCATCTACTTCGCCAAGTTCGGACGCACAACCCAAGTCGTCGATTGCGGCTCGCACGGTCACTGGCGGGCAACGCTGCCGCTCGACATCTTCCAGTGTAACCATGGCTTGAAGATCTTTGCGATAGCCAACGACAAACAGCCTTTGTCGTTTCGTGGCTGCCCCAAACGCAGCGGCATCCCAAATGTGCGGACCGAGAAGCTCGTACCTCCCACTCACTTGGGCCAACGCTTCGTCGAGAACGTTGCGCGCATCCGAATTCGCCAACCCTCGAACGTTCTCCATGACGAAGAACGACGGCTCAACTTCTTTAACGATGCGGAAGAAGTGTCCAAGCAGTTGTCGCCTGGGATCATCCTTGTCACGACGGCCAATGTCGCTGAAACCTTGACATGGAGGCCCGCCGAATATGCCGTCGATCGAGCCTCCGGCGGCCTTTAGAAGCTCTACGCCGGAAAGGCTCGAAACGTCCCGTGTCAATAGCCGCGTATCGGCAAAATTTGCAGAGTAGGAGGAGGAAAGAATGGGGTCGTTGTCGACGGCCACAGCAACATTGAATCCAGCCAGATGTGCTCCTAGAGAAAACCCGCCTGCGCCGCAAAATAGATCAACTAGCTTGACCGGTCTCATCTATATCATTAATCCTTGGTAATATACACTGCCAATATAGACCAAACTCCATCGCATGATCTATGCGAGGATTTGGGCAAAGGCCGGGTACTGCCGATAGTAGTTTTGAAAAGCCTCGATTTGATCGTCTTCCAGATCGAACCCGAGCCCTTGCACGATCACACGCGTCAGCTTTCCCGCTCTGGGTAACATTGCCTGAAGAGAGGCAGCCTCACGAATCGTCAAATGTGGCGCAATGATAGGCTTTGTCGGCTTGCAACGCCATCTTTGATCGGCGACCAGATCGCGCGCCACTTTGGCTGCGCCTTTCGATGGGAGCAAACCGCCAACCGTGACCATAGGCGCAGAATCTTTGTACACAATACGAAAAGCCGGGACGAACCCTCCCGGACGAGACAGATCGGCCGCCACCGATTGCGTGAAATCTAGCGCCAGATCCGCAAGGGTTTGCTGCATTCTCTCGTCTTTGCATGCATTCTTCGGCAAATCGTCGGGGACCACATCGCCAAACAAGTCTCGTAATCGTTCGACCCGCTCAGGGGCTCTGCCGTAGGACATCTCGTGTCCGTTAAAAGTAATCAAGAGAATGCTGTTTTCCGGAGCATTTTCCACCAGTGAGCGGACATCGTCGGACACCGATTCGTCGAACTCGCCATCGTAGTCCAGCCAAACCATCCAAGGACGCCTAGAGATGGCTGGATCCACAAAAAGCTTCGGAAGTACGACACCCGACAGCCCTTCGATTACCCTAACCGTAGCATAGGGCGCGTTGAAGGTGGCGCGCCGGTATCCTATCTCCTGAGCCTCTATGGAAATCATGTCGTCGATCCCCAATACCTTGTGAGCCATCGCGAAGTCGGTGAACCAAATGGACCCAAGGCCGATGTAAACGAGGTGGTCAAAATCGAGATGACCCTGCAGGTGATGAACGCCATTGAATACGAGATGGCGCTGTATGGTTTTACTCGGTCGCAAACTGTAGTTGATCGTATCGAACGAGGCCATCATTCGTCTCCGACTAAGTCGTCAAAGGCGTAGTCGAACGACTTCAGACCGACTTCCCGGTACGGCAGATTTATGCTTCCGAATTCTTGGGCAAGCCGCTTTAATCGCGCGACCGGAACGGAGTAGTGGACGTTGGCAACCCGCTCTTTCGGCTGAGCGACAAATGTTGGAAGCGAGACAGCAGCCCGCGGGACGACTTGGTAAATCGGCACCGCGATTGCTGCTGCTTCGACAACTTTTGCCTCGTCGATCGCTTGTTTTCTCATATTCGTGTAGTCGATCCAAGCGCGGGAAACTTCCCGCATCTTGGGCCTGGCGCGTCGGTAAATTTCAGACGATTGATCGACGCTACGTTTGGTGGTGGTCATAGGCAGAGCGCCAGCATTGGCCGACGTAAACAGAATAATACCTATAAACCCCGAATACTGGCGATGCCACTGCGGCCAGTTCTCGGTTCCCCATCCAGACACAGTGGCCTTGTCAGCAGCAAGCACGATCCGCCCGTTGCACACCACGTACCAACCGAATCTCTTATCGCCTTCGTCTTCTTCGTCGGGCTCCGAACTCTCTGGTGGAGGAGCCGCCATTCCCCCAATGACTTCTACCTGCACCCGATCGGGCCCAGTAAAATCTTCATACGCAATACGCACGGGAGCGAATTCTTTGCTCTGGCGAAGTTCTATAGTCCACCCAGCAATAGCTATATTATTTAGGTATATTCTAAGCCCTCTATTGAGGTGCAGTGAGTAGTCGCGTGAGATGGTGCGACGGAGGTTTTGCAGGAACGCAGGGCTAGCGAAGGCCGCCTTTGCTCCATCTGTCAACTCGCTAATTGTGATCTCAACCCCATTCGAAGGAAGAGGATCGCTTTCCTCCAAATCAAAGTCCCACGGCGGGACATCGTTCTTCAGCCATTCGGTCACATTGATCGGAACGACAAACGACTGACGGGTACCATTTCTCTCTAAGTAAGTGCTCCGAATATTGATTTCGCCACCGATCTTGAATATAGCTCTCTTCATACCGATGCCGTAAACACCGATGCTATAATCCTCATGCTCTTCGAGCGCTTGCCGACCAAAACTGAATGCATGGTTGATCGCGGCGTTGAGAGTCATGCCACCACAATTGTCTACTATACAAAAACTGTCTTCCAACGCTTCTATGTCAATTCTATATTTTGAAAGATCTACTTCTTCAGCCAAACCCATCGGCCGGCTTCCCTCGCTACTCCAAGCGCCGTCAATGCTATTATCGATCAAGTCGAGAATACAGTCCTCCAGGGTAATGTCTCGTGTGATCATCCGAACGAAGAACGTCTTGGTCGGATTCGCTATTGCCTTAGTTTTCCGAATTTCTGTTTCCGCCATCGATCTGCCCCCCAACACTGTCATAAGACTACGGCCCAGTATCTACCTTGACAATTGGAAACATAGTTTTCCCCATGTCCCGGGCATTTGCGCCGCAACCGTTTCATATAAATTTTCCCTCGAGGTTGTCCCGGCAGCAACCCAACCGCCGCCTCCGGAACAGCTCGAAGACCCGCTATAGCACAGAGTTCCGAACAATAGCCTTCCTTCCAATCCCCATCATCCCCTCGAACCCATCAGCCAAATTCGCTACCGCCACCACCAGCATGGAGCGCACGCTTTCCGGGCGGCCGACCGTCGGGTCGGCGCCGAGCAGCACGGCTTGCCCCGGTCGATGACGAAATCGTTTTTTCCGTAATTGAAGTCGAGTTGGGGACAAAGAGGGCGCATCTCATCGTCCATCGGCACGCCGACGAACCCGCTAGCCACCACGCTTGCAAATCTCCCCCCAAATGCCATCTAGATCACAGGCGCACCGCCGGTGCGCCTTAGCCACGGAGCTTTCACTTGACGCAGCGAAGCGGCAGTGCGGACTTGCCGCTGCATGGCGGGCGGGTTCCGAAATGGCTGGGCGATCGCATGACGCGGCTGGGCGCGGTGCTGTGCGAGGCGATCATCCATCACTATGGCCGCGACGAGCTGTTGCGCCGGCTGGCGCATCCGTTCTGGTTCCAGTCTTTCGGCGCCGTCATGGGCATGGACTGGCACTCCTCGGGCATCACCACCTCGGTCGTCGGGGCGCTGAAGCGCGGGCTGAATCCGATGCCTCGCGAGTTCGGCATTCATGTCTGCGGCGGGCGCGGCGCGCATTCGCGCAAGACGCCGCAGGAGCTGACCGCGATCGGCGAACGCGTCGGCATCGATGGCGCGGCCCTCGCCACCGCCAGCCGCCTCGTCGCCAAGGTGGACAGCGCGGCGGTGCAGGACGGCTTCGACCTCTATCTGCACGGCTTCATCGTCACCGATGACAGCCGGTGGGTGGTGGTGCAGCAAGGCATGAATGGCGACAGCCGCCAGGCGCGGCGCTATCACTGGCTGTCGGAAGGGCTGACCAGCTTCGTCGACCAGCCGCATGCGGCGATCGAAGGCGAGCGGCAGGGCGAGATCGTCAACCTCACCGACCATCGCGCCGAGCCGTCGCGGACCGGACAGCTCGATTTGTTGAAGACCATGAGCCCGGAGCGGATCCTTGACGAGCTTGCCGTGCTGGAGCCGCCGCCGAAAGTACCGCCTGCGAAACTGCCGGCGCAGCCGATGCTGCCCAATCTGGTGATGCCGGCGCATCATGACGTGCGCGAGAGCGACATCGTCATGCACCGGCTGCACGGCAACATTTCGGCCGCCATCGAAAGCGGGCCGGCCGATTTTCCCGAACTGCTGCTGGTGCCCGGCGTCGGCGCGCGCACCGTGCGGGCGCTGGCCATGGTGGCGGAAGTGGTGCACGGCGCGCCCTGCCGCTTCTCCGACCCGGCGCGCTTCTCGCTCGCCCATGGCGGCAAGGACCGCCACCCCTTCCCGGTGCCGCTGAAAGTCTATGACGAGACGATCGCGGTGCTGAAATCGGCCGTCGGCAAGGCAAAGCTCGGCCGCGAGGAAGAGCTTGGCGCGCTGAAGCGGCTGGATGGCGAAGCGCGGCGGCTGGAGCGCTACGTCACCGGGCCGAGCCTTAAGGAGATCGTCGCCGGCGAGTTCGACCAGTCGCACCTGCTTGGCGGGCGCAGTGTGTTTGGGTGGGAGACGGCGGCGGAAAGCGACGACGGTTCAGACAGGGGCCGCCAGTAGCGGCCTGTCCATCATGCAGAGATAGTGCGCGGCCGATAGAAACACGTACTCGGCTTGTTTTGATATGCTTGCAAAGACCCATTTCTCAAGTGATGCTCTGCCAGGCGAGGCTCGGCATGAAGACATTCGCATGGACGTTGGTTTTCGTGCTGCTGGCGATTGGCGGCGCGATCGCCCAAACGACGCCTGAGCCTGCCATACTGGCATATACACCGCCGATGCACTTCGTCGTTGTACGCAACAGCACGCCAGGATGCGAGCCGACATGCCCGGAATGGATTTCGGCGGAAGGTCACATCGTGGCCGGCACGCCAGCTTTGCTGAAGGCCTTGCTGAAAAAACTCGGCCCCCGCAAATTGCCTTTGGCGTTGAATTCCCCGGGCGGCGAGACCGATGCGGCGATGGCGCTTGGCCATATGATCCGCGCCAGCGGGCTCGACACGATGGTTGGCAAGACGGAGTTCTCCGAATGCGCGCCAGACACAAAAGCCTGCGGGCCGGGCGACCTCCGCTTCGGCGTCGCCAACCCCGTCGGCGCAGTCTGTTCGTCAGCTTGTACGATGGTTCTTGCGGACGGCGTACGGCGCCTGGCAGACAGCCGCGCCTTTGTCGGCATTCACCGGATCATGCTGCCGACCGCCAAGAAAATCCACGGCAAGAAATCCATCGTCCTCGTTCCGATACCCAAATGGTATGAACGCAAGGTCGACAGCTATTTCACCGAGATAAAAGCAGGTTCGTGGATCGTATCGGCGATGCAAAAAATACCCGACGACAGCATACGATACCTCGTGACATACGAATTTTTGGACCTGAATCTGATAACCGAAACCGGTCACGGCGACACGCGCACCTCCATCGATATCTGCAAGACCACGCCGCCGGCGGGCAACTGCCGAACGGTCAGGCAATAGGAATAGCGGGCCACGTAGGTCGTCGAAGCGCCTGTTTCTCAACAGCAACCCTTCACTTTACGCGGCACCCTTCAACAGGTCTTCCGGCCGCCCCTCGACGAGCGCGGCAATATAGCTTTCCAGGCTGGTCGTGCCGCGCTCCGGGTTTTCCGGCTCCGCCGGCTTGTCCAGCGTGGCCCCGGTCATGCGGGTGTAGGACTCGGCCGCCGCTTTGGAGAAGCCGAGTTTTTCGTAGGTTTCTGTCCAGCGCTCGCGCGGCACCGTGACCACGCGCACGTTTTTGCGCAACGCCGCACTGAAGGCTGCGGCGACATCGGCGGCTGAGTAGCGCCGAGGGCCCTCGATATAGTGCGTGCCGGTCTTGTCCGTCGGCTCCAGCAGACGTCTCGCCGCGGCCTCGCCGAGATCCTGCGGCGCCACCATCGGCAGCTCGAAATCCGCCGGGAAGAAGGAGGTGATGACGCCGTCGCGCCGCGCCGTCTCCAGGGCCTGATCCCAGTTGCTCATGTAATAGGCGGCGCGGTTGATGCTTGCCGGAATGGCCTTCGCTTTCAGCTTCAGCTCGAGGCCGTAAAGGACGGTGAGATCGCCGACACCCTCGCCGGCCTGCGCGCCATAGGTCGATTCCGCTACCACTTTTTCGAGGCCGGACCCCTCCAGTGCCGTCGCAATCGCGGCAACCGTCTTGCGCTCCTCGGCGTCGGTGTCGGTCGATGGATCGGCCGGCGGGTTGAGCAGAAACGCCCGCTTGCCGCGCCGCAAGATTTCACGCAGCGCCTCGACATCGAGCACATCGGCAACCGCGGCCTCCGCGCCCTGTTCAACCAACCATGCGGCCTTCGCCTCGTCGCGCGTCACCACCGTGACATCCTCGCCCTGCCGCAACAGCGCCATTGCCGCCGCCGAGCCGACATGGCCGGTACCTCCAAGAATGACATGCATGGTCTCGTCCTTCCCTTGCTGATTCATGCCGGATTAATGGCTGGGGCGGCGAAGGGTTCAAAAATCGGGGGACGATGCTGACAGGAGGTGACGCTGACTTTCCTCGCAATGCACGGCGCAGGGGTCGTTCGCATCTTGCAAAATTATGGAACGAGGTCGTGCCCAGCGAGTTATATTAGCGCAACCTTGAATAGGAGGCAGCTATGAGAAAGCTCCTGCTTGCTTCGGCTATCGCTATCACTGCGGCGGCGGCGATGATCGCCCCGGCGAATGCCGGCGGGCGCGTCGTGATCGGCATCGGCAACGGCTACTATGACGATGAGTACAATGACAGCTATGGCGACTATTACGATCGCTACGCTCCTCGCCCCTACTACCAGTATGATGCCTACGACAACGGCTTCAGGTACCACAGGTATCACAGGCACCATCGCCATTGCCGTATAGAGTTGGTCAAGCATTGGCGCCATCATCACAGGATCGTCGAGGAAATTCGCGTTTGCGAACGGTGATCCGATAGGGTGAAACCGGTTCGGCCGGCATCTGCCGGCCGGCCGCTTCACTACGCGGCTGCCGGCCTTATCGCGGCTTCCGCATCAGCATCATCCCGTAATCCACGGCCAAAAGGTCGAGCCCGACCTTCAACAGCTTCACCACCACATCTCGTCCCTCGCCGGTGCGTTCGGCGAGCGCCTTCACCGACTGGCCTTCGAGGCAGATCTTGCGAACCACCTCCGCCACTTCCCAGTGGGCCATGGCGGCGATGGCATGGGTGTGGGCGCGGCCGGCGTTGAGCACGCGGTCGGGGATGCCGCCATTGATGCGGCCGCCGTCAATGCGCTCTTCCCACGGCATCGGCCGCAGCCCGTCACGCGAGGCGCGCTCGAAATCGTCGCGAAACCGCTGGCCGGCCTCACGCTGCTGGCGGGTCAGCGAGGTGATGCCGACCAGCGGATCGACATTGCGCACCCGCACGATGCCGCCGGTCGCGGTGTAGCCGTCATTGGAGACCTCGTAGACGCGCCGCGCCTCTTCGGTGCCGACGCTCAGCCGCTTGCGGCCGAAGCGATCGTCCTTCAGCGCGAAATCATGGCCGATCTCGCGGCGGATGCGCACCTGCTCGGCTTCGCCCGCAGGCAATTTCGGCGGTTTGGCTTTCTGCGCGGTTTTTTTGCTCATCGGGGGATCCTTGTGGGATTGGGTTGTTGAGCCGGAAGGTTGAGATCCTTCGCGCCCCCCTCTGCCCTGCCGGGCATCTCCCCCACTTGGGGGGAGATCGGATGTCGCGTCGGCTTTCGCCAATCACCACCGCCGTTGGAAGGCAGTGCGGGCGAGCTGCCAATCTCCCCCCGCGTGGAGGTTGAGGAGTGGTCCGCGAAGCGGACGGAAAGCCAATTGCTTGGCTTCCCGAGCGACGAACGTCCGGCAGGACAGAGGGGGGCGCTGTCCCGCCGGCTTTCGATCATTGGTGGGGTCGTCCGGAGGCGAGGAACGGAGCCCAGCCGCTCACACCACCTCCGCCACAGGTCGGTGGAAACGCGTCTGATGATATTCGCAGTAGCTTTTCAGCGCCCTTGTGCGCAGGCCGCAGCACAGCATCTCGAGCCCCGGCCGACTGCCGGGAGCATCGTTGTCGGGGTCTTCCTCCAGCGTCAGGTCGAGCGGCGCGCGGCATCGGTCGAACAGGCAGTCGATGAAGCGCATGGCGGCGACATGCGGCTGACGCCCGAGCGAGGCAGGGCGCGGCGCCGGCACATTGAAGCGGTAGATTTCGCCGTCCACCACCAGCCGTCCTTCGGCCGGGGTGGAGCGCGCCGGACGGGCTGGCAACAAAGGCCTGGCCGGCGTGTGTCTGGCTTGCCTGGCGACCGGTGTGGCCGGTGCGGCCTGCTTCGAAACTGCAGGCCACCTTACCGGCTTGCTCGGCTGAACCGGCAGAATCCCGGCCGTGTTCTCGTTGGCTGCAGTCTTCCCCGTCGCATTCTTCCTCGGTCGGCCGCCGGACCTGCCGCCTCTAGGGTTGGCGAAGCCGATGGTCTTCAACGCGCTGTTGCGGTGGACGATGCCGATGATGGCATTGCGCGAGACCGGGCTGCCGCGCAGCGCCGTGAAGCGGACGGCGATCCCTGTGGCCGACAGGCCATCCCTCAGCCAGACGGCGATCTCCTGCAATTCGGTGTCGGTATAGGCAGTCATGTCGGTATCCATTGATTGCGCGCGCAAAGGCCGAGCGCCGGCCCCGGGGGCCCACGGGAAAAAATCAGAGCGGATGGTCGGTGCGGTCAGCCGATACTGGCGGCCGGCAGCGAGCCGGCGAGATGCCGCAAGGCGGCTTCGGCGGCCGCTTTGGTGAGGGCGGAAACCGCCCTGCCCGTCAGCCGGTCGAACAGGATGACGGTGCCATCTTCCGTGCGGATGCAGGAAATACCCTGCCCGCCGGAGACAGCCCTTGGCGCACCGGCGGCGCCATGGGCTGAAGAGGTGGCCGGAGCCGGGAGAGGAGCGGCTCCGGCCGTTCCGGTCGATCGGGGGGACGACGGTTCGACCGGATCCGGGGCAGAAGCCCCGGTTTGCGTCCGGACCGGGGAGGAGGACAGCCCGGACGATGGGAGAAAGCTGAGGATGTCTGCGGAAACGCTTGCGATTTGTTCGATCATGCGCTAAGCGTACGATATGTACGAAACGTACGCAAGCGAAATCGTACATATTGGACGATAAATTTCAGGCAATTTGTACGATGCAGGAACCGAGGCACAGATTGCAGCAGGCGCGGGCGGAGGCGGGCTATGCCTCGCCGAGCGACGCTGCGCGGGCATTGCGCGACATCAACAAGAACACGCTGATCAGTCACGAGAACGGTAACCGGCCGCTGTCGCGCAAGGCGGCGGAGAAATACGGCCGCCTGTTCGGCGTCGATCCCGGCTGGCTCTTGTTCAACGGTGACGGCGGCAGCCTTGCGGGGGGCCATTTCGGCTTTGACGAGTCGGGCCGGCAGATCCCGATGCCGTCGCTGGCCACCGTCGATGTGCCCATCGTCTCGTGGATCAGCGCCGGCGAACTCGGCAGCCAGGATACGGTGGTCAATCTCAGCGACTATCCGACCATCCCCACCACCGATCTGGAGCAGGGCCAATGGATTGCGCTGCGCGTCGACGGCCCGTCGATGAACAAGATCTCGCCACCGGATTCGATCATCTTCGTCAACCTCAGGGACAAGCGGCTGGTGACCAATGGCTGCTATGTCATTTCGGACGAAAGCGGCCAGGCCACCTACAAGCGCTATCGCCCCAACGAGAACCCGCCCTTCCAGCCGGCCTCCTACATGGACATCCCGCCGCCGGCGCTCGAAGGCGCCATCACCATCATCGGCCGGGTGAAGCGCTCGATGATCGATATGTGAGGGAGAAGGCGGTGAGGCGCAATCTCCCCCCTCGAGGGGGAGATGGCCGGCAGGCCAGAGGGGGTCGCCGCGCGTAAGGCGCTGACGTCCTCTGTCCGCGATAGGAAGTCGCGTCAGGACGTACCGACCCCCTCTGTCGCCTTCGGCGACATCTCCCCCTCGAGGGGGGAGATTACGCGCCCAAAAACTCGTTCGTAAAATACCCCCCGAAATCCGGCTTCTCCTTCAGAACCTTGCCATCGCCATCGAGCAATATGCCGGCCCTGAAGAGGTAGGTTCCGATCGCCTCGATCTTGGCCCTGTCGATGGTGCCGATGACGCCGTCCTGGCTGCGCAAGAAGTGTCCGTCGACCAGCATTTTCAGCGAAGCGTGGATCAGCGCCGGGTCGGTCAGCGCATCCCTGTTGGAAGCGATCAGCAGATCGCCGGCTTCCTGCGGGTGATCGCAGGCAAATTGGTAGCCGCGCCGCGTTGCCTCGACGAAGGCCGATGCGGCCTTCGGGTTTGCCTGGAGATATGCATTGTTGGAGGCGATCAAGGTGGTGTGCTCGTCGGGCACGCCGTAGTCGGCGTAGCGGAAGCCGCGCTGCCTGACGCCTTTCAACTCGGCAGCGACGCCTTCCCAGGTCGAGACCTCCAGCGTGAAGTCGACCGAGCCGTTGGCCAGCGCCTCATAGGCCGAGGTGCCTAATGTCACCGTCTCGAAAACGCCCTTGCCGCCATCGTGGCGGATGATGGTCGAGATCAGCGTGTTTTCCCAGGCGCTGCCGAAGCCGCCATAGGTCAGACCGTCCAGATTCCTGGCACTCTTGATCTCGCCGCGATCCGCGTTGAAGACCAACCGGCCGGTCTCCTGCTGGACCACGGCGTAGACCGCCTTGAGATCGGCGCCGGCAGCCCGCTGGGTGAACAGGCCGACGCCGGCAATGCCGAAATCGGCGATGCGGTTGGCGACCAGCGTGCCGGCGCCAGTATCGCCATAGGGCAGGATCTCAACATCGAGCCCGGCCTCGTGGTAGAACCCTTTGTCGCGGGCAACGAACAGGCCGACATGGTTGGTGTTGACCGTCCAGTCGAGCGCGACGGTGATTTTTTGCGCAGCCGCATGAGCGCGAGAGGCCAGCGGCAGTCCGGCAGCCAGCGTCAGCAGCAAAGCCTGCCGGCGTGTGAATTCGGTCATGAAAAACTCCTTTGAGCGGTCTGCGGGAACGAGGGCCGGTCAGTCCCGGGATTGAGCAGCGTGTCGAGGATGTCGGCTTCGAGCGCGGCGGCCTGGCGCGCGGCATCGCTGCCGGTGGTGCGCGGGCGCGGCAGCGGCACGGCAATCTCGCCGATGATGCGGGCCGGCCGCGCCGACATCAGATAGATTCGATCGGAGAGGTAGACGGCTTCGCGCACGTCATGGGTGATCAGCAGCGCGGTCCAGCGGTGGCGCTGCCACATGCCTTCCAGCCAGCGCTGCATACCCGCGCGGGTCAGTGCATCCAGCGCGCCAAAGGGCTCGTCGAGCAGCAGCATGTCGCGCTGCTGCACCACGGTGCGCAAAAGCGCCGCGCGCTGGCGCATGCCGCCGGAAAGTTTCGCCGGCCAGGCGCGCTCAAAGCCGGCAAGGCCGAACTCGGCAAACAGCGGCGCGACCTGCTCGCGTGCCGCCTTGCGGCCAAGACCCTGAACTTCCAGCCCCAGCGTCACATTGTCGATGACGCGTCGCCACGGCATCAGCGCGTCGCGCTGCGGCATGAAGGCGAAGGGGCTGCCCTGCAATGGCGCGCCGTCGAAGCGCATGTCGCCCTCGCCCTTCAGAGCGCCGGTCAGCAACTGGAACAGCGTCGACTTGCCCGCGCCGGAAGGGCCGAGGATGGAGACGAACTCGCCGGCCGCGACGTGCAGCGAAATGCCGTCGAGCACCTCAAGCGCGCCGAAGCTTTTGCTGATGTCGCGGAGTTCAAGCCGTGTCATTGGCTGCTGTCTCCCGAAGATCTGACGTCGCGGCTTTCGCTCCCTGCATTCTCCCAAGGCATGGCGAAGCGCTGGACGAGCACCGCAATGGCGAACAAGACAAGCGTGAGCGCGGCGCTGACGGCGACCGCGGCGAGCACCAGATCGGGCCGAAAGTTGTTCTTGGCATTGAGCATGTAGATGCCCAGCCCCTTCGCCGCCCCCGCATATTCGGCGAAGATCGCGCCGACGACGGCGTAGGTGATGGAGATGCGCAGCCCGGCGAAGAAATAGGGCAGCGCCGAAGGCAGGCGCGCCTGCCAGAAGATACGCCAGCGCCCTGCCCCCATGGCGGCGAGCATCTGCGAAATCTCCTTGCTGGTCGCAGCAAAACCTTCGACCAGCGCGACCATCATCGGGAAGAAGGTGACGAGCGCCACAAGCAGGATTTTTGGCATCAGCCCAAAGCCGAACCACAGCACGATGAGCGGCGCGATCGCGACCAGCGGCAAGGTCTGGCTGACGATCAGCAGCGGAAACAGCGCGCGGCGCAGCGGGGCCAAGAAATCGACCAGCGCCGAAAGCACGAAGGCAGCGACCAACGAGCAGGCGAAGCCGGCTGATGTGGCGCGGATGGTAGGCAGCGTGTTGTCGGCCAGGGCGGCGCGATGCTCCCAGGCCTGCTGCAGCACGCGCGACGGCGCCGGCAGCACGGTGGGGGCGACACCGCCGTAGCGGGCGTAGAGCTCCCAGGCCGCGAGGAGCAGGGCGGAGGCGCAGGCGGCGGGGATGGTCTTGGCGATGGCTGCGGCTAATCTCCCCCCTCGAGGGGGAGATGTCGCCGAAGGCGACAGAGGGGGTCGTCTCGCATAGAGCGCCCACGCCTTGCCGATGCGAAAAGGACGTCGGCGCTCCACGCGCTGGGACCCCCTCTGGCCTGCCGGCCATCTCCTGCTCGGGGGGGGAGATTCGTGGGCATCGCGGTCTTCGCCAATCGCCAATGGCTCCCCTCCTCTCTGTGCTGAGGGGTCAGAGGCATCTCCTCCACGCAATGGGTCAGATAAACCAGCCACGGCAATATCCTCAAGGAACGACGCTTGAGCCGCGGCTCAGACGGCGCTCGGGCTGTTCGCCGAGATCGTGATGTCGAGGGTGACGTGGCCGGCGCCGGGGCCGAAGCGGCAGAAGGCCTCGTTGAGCGTGGCAAACACCGCACCGGCATCGCCACGCAATTTGGTGCAGAAGTTCTTTGAGCGCTCAAAGACGCCGGACTGTTTCAGGAAATCGATGCAGCCGTAGATCTCGTCCATATGGTCGCCCGTGCCCATAACGTAGAGCGAGAACTGCGCCGCCACCGGCTGGCCGGTCGACGGCGTGGCCTGGACAGCGCGGATCGCGGCGATCTTGCGCTCGTCCAGCGGAATGGCGGGGCCGCCGGTCTCGTCGGAGCGGCAGATCGGATCGTCGGGCTCGCCCGGACAGCCGCGCGAGACCGCCGCCGAAAGCACGCAGTGCTTGCCGCTTTTGGCCGCCGCGACGAACAGGTCGCGCATGGCGGGAAACAGCACCTCGGGCGGCCCGACCATAAGGGTCGAGATGTCATCGGTTTCGATCCGCAGCCGGTCGCGCCAGGGATCGAGCGCGCCGAGCGCGCCGAGGATGACGCCGACGAAATCGTCGGTCATGGGATAAAGGGAAATCTGTGCGCCTGAAAACATCGCCCGCCTCGCTCCGCTGGTATTATCCAGATCAGCTTTAGGGTCCGAAGGCTTGCCGCCCTCATCTCAGCCCCGACGATACGGAGCACCCCTGTGGATGGGCGGGTTAAAGCACCGTTCGCGGCATTGGGGAAGCCGTTTGTTGAGGCACTGCGGGAAAGTGTTTTGGGCCAGACGTGCCGGGCGCCCGGGCGTTAACAGACGACTCGTCAGTTCGTTGCGTTATAACGTTTCCACGAACTTCTTATAACTGCGTTGAAATTCAAGCTGATAAACGTAATTATAAGAAAACGGCAGAGACTCCGCGCAGCCCTTACGGTTTCTGGATTTCCTTATCCGCGACCCCATCCGGACTGTGCTCCTGCATCGCTCGGGCTTGCCTGTGCTGGTCCCCTCGCCCCAGCGCTACGCCATCCACAAGCTGATCGTCGCCTCGCGACGCGGGCCGAGCGCTGGCGCCAAGCGGGAGAAGGATCTCCATCAAGCGCGCCTGCTGACCCAAGCGCTCGAAGCCACGCGTCGCCAGGACGACCTTGCCTTCGCCTTCATGGAAGCGTGGGACAAGGGCGAAAACTGGCGCGAGACGATCCGGGGCGGCTTGAACCTGTTCGACGCCGCCACGAGGGAAAACAGTCACACCATCCTGGGGAAATCCCTCCGCGAAATTGGTGCGACTCCTGAAGGATTCACGATGCGGGATTAGCTGAAGCGACCGCTGCTAGATTCATTTCCATCGTCCCAACCGTACGAAATTGGCTTGACGCTTATTCGTACATAAAGTACGATATCTCTTTTCGCAGAGAGGAATGTCCTTGAGCACAGCGAACCATGTTGCCTTCGCCGATCTCTCTCGGCCTTTGCTGTCACCCCCGTCGTTGCCGCCGCCTTTGTTGCCGCCGCCTTTATTGCCGCCCCCTTTGTTGCCCTTGTCATTCGATCAGTGCGAACGCCTCGCCGGGGCTTGGCGAATGGCCAGCCAGGACATCGCCGACGACATCCGCTTCATCCGCCAATATCTGAAAGTCGTTGCCGAGAAGGACGAGAGGCTGTCGACCGGCACCCTTGTTCACAGCCGCGCCTATGTCGAGGCCTGCGCCGGCTGGCTGCCACAGACTGTAACGCGCTATCTGCGCCACCTGCGCCAGATCACCGAATGCGAACTGGCCATGACAGCTGCCGGCATTCGCTTTGCGCTGTCGAGTTATGCCTGGGAGGCATGAGGGCGCCTGTCGCCAAACACAAGGAATTGCGCTGCCCGTCGCAGGCGCAATTCGTCAGGTTGAGAGGCTCGGGCGCGCCTGAACGGCGGGCGCCAAGGATGGCCCCGGCCAGCGAATTCCGGCCTTGCTTTATTTCGACTGGCCTTATTTCTGGCCTTATTTCGATTTGGCTTTGCCGGACTTTGCGGCGGCAGGCTTCGCCGCCTTTGGCTTGGCGGCTGCCTTGGCGGGCTTGGCGTCAGCTTTCTTCGCCGCCTTTTTGGGCTTGGCGACCGCGCCATCAAATTCAGCCGTGGCCTGCTCCCAGTGTTCCTGATGCGCGCCTTCAGGCCGGCCGGCCTTTTCCCAGATCTCGTGCGCGCGCTGGCGAATGCGGTCCTGTTTGTCGTCCGTCACTTAAGCCTCCGTGGTTGGGTCCGGTCGGTTGGTCCAGATTCCACGAAAACATTAGCCGAAAATTCGACCGGCGTCTTGAGTGACGAGACATCTCAGCGCGGGTCGGAAATCACCGCAACGCCGAGCAGCGCCGCTTTCTTGACGATCAGCCCGGCGAGGTCGGCATCCGAACGATCGGTGCCGGTGCGCTCCCGCAGGAGCGCGATCGCTTCCTTCATCGATAACAGCGCCGTGTTGCGCTCGGCCAGCAAATTGTCGCAACACGCCGCAACATTGGCGGAGTTCGGGGTCTCGACATGCGGCAACATGGCAATTCTCCTTTCATCATGTTCGTCATTCGGCCCTGCCGCCCTTTTGGGAAGAACGACAGGGCCGTATCACCGATGAATGGTTAGGTTGTCGAGCGTTACTCGACCACCTCGACAATCCTGCGCGTGCTGGGGTCGACCAACACGGTATGGTTGTCGACGACGGCGTATCTGTACTGAACGTCGGGAACCTCCTGCAGCTCGACAGTGTCAGGCAAGGCAGTGCCGACATTCAATTCGACGCCGAGCAGATTGACCGAGGCAAGCGGATGTTTCTTTACGTATTGGTGCACGACCGTGCGCTGTTCCGGGGTGATGATCACCTGCTGCTGTGCCGGCTGCGTGACGATGACCTCGTCGGCGGCGGCAATGCCGATACCAGCGATCATGGCGAGCCCGGCGACGGCGGGAATAAGGATGGTTTTCATCTTCGTCTCCTGTCGTTGTTGGCGAGCTCCGCCGTGTTCCCGCATGAGGCGAAAACAGCGCAGATCGAGGTGGCGGGCTCCTGGAGGCAAACGCAGCCGGTACGGTCTTGTTCCGCAAGCGGAGACTAAATTGATCGGCTTCCGGTCATGCCAGCAGAACCCGCACCCGCAAGATTCGCATTGAAGCACAATCCCTCAGGAGACCTTCGACATGGACGATGCACGGCTCCAATTCCGGTGGCGATCGCGGCCGGCGCCGGCATTGATCCGGTGACCGCGTCGTGCCCGGCCAAGACCGGAACCGACCGCCTTCGTGCCACGCCGTGAAGTTTCAAGCAAAGGTCATTGCTTCGGCGGCTGCGCAGGCACCTCGCCAGGCTTGATCACCGGCGTCTTGCCCTGATCCGGCGGCGGCTGCGTCATACCCTGGTCACCACTGGGCGGCGGCTGCAGCACGCCGCCGCAGGGACCGAGCGTGCTGGACGATTCGCCACCGCCATTGGCGGCCGGCGGCTTCTGACCATCGTCCTGAGGCTGCGCCTGGCAAGGCGCGGCAGGGCCGTGCTGGTCGCTATTGTCCTGCGCGGCCGCCGGGTCGGCCAGCGCCAAGAGCAGCACGCATGGGATGAGGGGGAAAGTCTTCATGGTCCAGCTCCTCTGGATTCATCTCCTTGGCAAAGCAGACTAGTCCTTGGCAAAGCAGACTGGCGGCAATTGGTTCCACGGAGATGGAGTGGTTGCCGGAACCTGACAGCCGGAAGTGAGTTCCACCTTCTCGACGCAAAGCCGCCCGGAGGAGGCAATCATGGAAGAACGAAACAGAAAACCCAATGACGAGGTCGAGGCGCCACCGAGCAAAAACGATGCCCGCGACAGGATCGCCAATGACGAGGTGGAAGCGCCGACGCCGCGCCGGCAGGATTGGGATGCGCTACGTGGCGCAACGGTCCTGCCCGACGGAGCAGATGAGGAAAGCCTGCCGGACACCACCGGTGTCGAGAAGGAAGGCGAATTGCCCGAGGAGGATGACGACAACCCCTACCAGGACAGTGACGATGCCTTGCCCGACGACGCCGAGGAAGCCGCCATTGGTCACGATCTGGCGAGGCGCGGCGGCCCGTTCGACGACGTGTAAGGCAGCGACCGCGGACTTCCGAGAGGTTTCCCGGGACGTCCACGCCGTCACCAGTTGGACCAAGGATGAGCTGAAGGCGATGCCGGAGCATCGCGATATTTCGAAGGATCCGGCTGGCCGGATCCTTCGTTTAAGGCGCCTTGGCGGTTTGGCTTAGCCCTTGTGGTCAAGGGCTGGACGGCGACAATCTCGGCACCTTCGACAGCCGAGAAGCACGAACGCGAAGCCCAATATTTCAAGCGCCGTCGAGGCCGCTCGCCTGAAATCTTCAAAGTGCGCAAGAAATCCCCGCCGCGGGCGGTGCAGACACGCTCCGGCATCGCGGCGCTGCGAACCGGGCCATCGACCGCCGGCACTTGAGTGCCGACGGGCTCTGACCTTCAATTCGACCCGGGATCGCCGAGCGCCTCGGTGACGAAGGACGCCGCGATCAGGTCGTCAGCGTCGAGGCGTAGGGAGCCTTCGACACCTCCCATGATGGCTGCGACCTTCTGGAAGGTCTGCATCTCGTGTTCAGTAACGCTGGCGTCTCGCATCCTGGCTTTCAGATCGGCGATGCGTCGGCCCAGTGAGGCCGACGTTCCGATTTCTCTGTTCGACATGGTGGCCTGCTCCTCCCCCAACCCATGCTGTGGACGTACTCAAGGCTGTCTATATATAAGGCAGCGCGAATACAGTCGCCGCAACGCGCGATAGCTGGGAAGGTTCCGGCGCCAAATAGTCACGAAATAATACGTGGTGGGACTCGGGTATGTTAAGCGCCGACGCGGCGATAGACACCGCAGCCAGCGGCTGCGGCCATCGGCCTGGCCAACCCGTGTCGCGGGTCGCGAACGCGGGTCGGACTTTGATCGCCGCGCGCGAACAGTCAGCGAGAGGCCGGAACCACGCCGGACACCGAGCGCGCCGTTTCGGGCGAAAACACCACGAAAGCAAAAACCAGAACGGCAGCGGCGATAATGAGCGAGCCGCCGGCGACGATCGGTTCAAGCGCCGGGTTTCCCTGCAGCATCACATACAGCGCCGGCAGCATGATCACCAGGCCGAGAGTGTAGAGCCCGTAGTGGATCATGGCGATGCGACGCGCCGCCTTTTGCGGATTGAGCGCGTAGTAGCCGCCGAAGATGGCGCTCGTCACCCAACCGAGCAGATTGATATGCGCGTGCGCGGGAAAAGCGGCGTGGTCGCCCGAGATCGCCATCTGCAGGCCGGCCGCAATCCCCAACATCAGGAACAAGATGGCAGTTTTGAAAAAGAGTTCCGAAATCCTCGGCATGTCATTTCTCCCCCTATGCGGTCTGCGACCGCTTGCGTCCTGGAGAATACACCCACGCGCAGAAATTTTCCACGCCGCGCTTATGGGCCATGCCTGCACAGCTTTTTGCACGCTGTTCGACTTTTCTGGCTGCCACAACCCGGCGCCGCCCCGCTACGGCGTCAGCAAGATGTCGGCGCCCGCTCGCTCGTCGAACACCACCGCGCAGCCGCGCCCCAGCGCCACTGCCGACAGCGCGTTGGCCACCGTCTCGTCCGGCGATACGAAATCACCGGTCAGCACTCGCAACTCCTCCACCGCCCTGGCCATTGACACGCAGTGCCCGGCAACGCGATCGCTCGTGCAGGCGTCAATGACGCTGACGAGGTCGATCATCTCGAACTGGCCCATACCGGCCTCCACAAAAACAGCGTCCCGTCGCGGATATGAACGCCGAGGCGAGAGACAATGTTCCGCAGGTCCGATGCCCAGGCGGAGCACTCGACAGCCCGACCTGGAACGGCCGGCCGGCGACAACCGCTTCGCTTGACAATAGGCCCTGTTTGTTCTCTATTTGTTCGGCAAAAACGCCTCTCACAACAGACGCGGCTAATGCTGCAACGCCGCAAAGGGAACGGTCGGGATGGAGCCCACCATCCTGCATGCGGATCTCGACGCCTTCTACGCCTCGGTCGAGCAGTTGCTCGACCCGGCGCTCAGGGGCAAGCCGATCGCCGTCGGCGGCGGCGTCGTGCTTGCCGCCTCCTACGAAGCCAGGGTTTTCGGCGTGCGCGGCGGCATGCCCGGACGAAGTGCGCGCGAGCTTTGCCCCGGACTGATTTTCGTCGGCGGCCATTTCGCCGACTATCAGCGGCTGGGCGACGCCGCCATCAAGGTGCTCGACGATTTCACGCCGCTGGTCGAGCGGATTTCCATCGATGAAGCCTTTGCCGACGTCGCCGGCTGCACGCATCTGTTCGGGCCGCCGGCCGAGATCGCCGCCACGGTGCGTCGGCGCGTCCGGGCAGAGCTCGGCCTGCCGATCTCGATCGGCGTGGCGCGCACCAAGCATCTGGCCAAGATCGCCTCGCAGGTGGCCAAGCCCGACGGGCTGGTGGTGGTCGATCCGGACACCGAACTTGCCTTCCTGCATGATCTGCCGGTCGGGCTGATGTGGGGCGTCGGCCCGGCGACCAGAGCGCGGCTGGCCGAGATCGGCATCGAGACCATCGGCCAGTTGGCAAAAACGCATAGCGGGGCGCTGCGAAGGTTGCTCGGGCCCGCCGCCGGCGAAAAGCTGGCGTCGCTGGCATGGAACCGCGACCCGCGAAAGCTCGAAACCCACAGGCCGTCGCATTCCGCCGGCGCGCAGTCGGCGCTTGGCAGACGGCCGGCCGAGGCGCGTATCTTCGGACCCGTCCTGCTGCATCTGGCAGACCGGGTCGCCAGCCGGCTCAGGGCGAAATCACGGCCCGGGCGCACGGTGACGGTGCGCGTGCGTTTCGCCGATCTGCACGCTGTCACACGCTCGCTGACGCTCGATCAGCCGATTTCGGCAACCGCGATGCTGGCCGAAATCGCCGGGGAGCTGGTGCGCGGCGTGCTGGCCGCCAACCCTCGGGAGAAGACCATCTCGCTGCTGGCGATCTCGGTGTCGCAGCTGGAAGAAAGTGCCGAGCTGCAGTTGGAGCTGCCGCTCGGGCTTGCCGATGAAAAGCAGCGGCCCGGCAGCAGGCAAGGCCTGGCGCGCTTTGGCGCCGACCGCGCCATCGACAAGATCCGCCAGCGCTTTGGCAGAGAGGCTGTCGGCTATGGCGCCGTGGCGCTGGAAGCCCGGCGCTCGGTTCCCGATGCCTTCCGCGAACTGGCGGAGAAGGAACTGTGAGTGCGGCGCGACGGCAAGGCCAATGTTTAGGCTGGGCCAGTCCGCGCTGCATTGCCGCTCTGTTTGAGCAGGCCGACCAACCAGGCCATACCCGCCGCAGTTTCGGACATTTTTCGCACCGCAACCCGGCCACGCCATGCACGCCCAAGAACAACGCTTTGTCGATGAAGGTGGACTTGCAGTTAGTGCATCGGGACCAAGAAAACCCGGGGCGGGACGACGGCGCCGCGAAGGTTGACAGTGCCGATCCGTCTGGCATTATCGCGTAAGCTTGGAGGATTCACTATGAAGAAAACCTATTCGAAGCCTGTTCTGGTCAAAAAAGGCAAGCTTTCGCAGGTTACGGCGCTCGCCAATGGAGCGGGTTCCGGCCCGATCGAGTGAAGTCGTTGAGTCGGCTGTCGCCTGATCTGGCGGCCTCGCCTGACACTGGAGATGCGGCATGAAGAAGACCTATTCGAAGCCGGTGCTGGTCAAGTAGGGCAAGCTCTCGCAGGTTACAGCCGACAATGGTAACGGCTCCGGGCCGGTCGCCGTCTAGCAGCCGATTATCCGACGCCTCGTGCCGTCTGGCCGGGAACAGGGCTTTGGGTGCCCGACGTGGAGAGTGGAAAATGAGGAAGACCTATTCCAAGCCAGTGCTGGTAAAAAAGGGCAAGCTCTCGCAGATCACCGCGAACGGCGCTTCTGCTCCTATTCCGGGCTAAACTCGTTCCCCGGTAGATCGAGATCCTCCTGGCAGAGTCGGGCGGCTTGATCGTTTCCGGAGCATGATCTCCCGCAGGCGGCGGGACCGTTCAGCGCACAACCACCAGATCGTCGAGCACTAGCTGCCAATAGTGGCTCGTGGAGAGGCGTACGCGCGTCACCGCCGCCAGCATCGGCGCATAGTGGACGGGCGCCAGTGCCGACAGGACGATCGTGTCGCTGGCGATCAGCCGGTCGCCAAGCCAGCTCTCGACCAGTGCGGTTTCGCCTTCGGACTTCAACCATGCCGCTGTCAGCATCACGGAATGGAACCCGAACGGTTTGTCGCTCGAGAATTCGGCCGGGTGTCCGCTGCTCGTATAGCAGACATGGTCTCCCGAGATATTGCCGTTGACGTAGCCTTCGCTGCCTTCGGTATGATCGCGCGCCAGTGCGTTCAGGTTGAACCAGGTCAACCCGGCATAACCGGACGGCACCTTGCGTAGGCCGCGCGTCGTGACATCGTCGAAACCGATGGCCTGCAAGGACGCGGCGCTGTCGACAGCCGCGTTCTCGGGCGACAGCAGGCCGAGCTCGGTCGGGTAGGCGGACAAGGCCAGTCGTCGTTCCATGCCATCGCCGGTGACTTCGATCGCGTCGGCGTCATCGGGCAGATCGAGACGGAAGCCAGCCCCAGCACTTAGCGGATGCACCGCCACCTCTTGCCCTTTCGCCATCACCGAGATGCTCGCCGAAGCACCGTCCGCTACGCGGCCGCTGAGCCGGCGTATCGCAAACAGGCCGACCGGCTGCAGCATTGCTTCCGAGGCCAGCCCGGTGGGCGAGCCCGGCAGCGGCCGGAGGTGCTGCGACTGGACCTCGTTGGCGCTGCTGGAGCGCCAGCCGGGCGGAACCGACACGGTGAAGCGGTAGCTGCCCGGCACATGGATGGGCGCGGCCCGACGTTTCGCCGACGCCAGGAAATTGGCAAAGCCGCCGCGGTTGCTCCGCGCCGCGGCGACGAAGCGGCCGTCGCCATCATGCAGTCTGACCATGATGCCGGCCATCGGGCGGTCGCCGAGCCCGTAGCGGCCGTCGCGATCGGCATCGAAATAGACAAAGGACGAATGATTGAGCTTGCCGTGGTTGCCCGACCAGTCCCGGCGCACGGCGTAGTCGTTGGCCGGATCTTCACGAAGCCGGGCTCTGAGACGAGACCGCGCCAGCCGCCAGGCGAGAGCCGCAACGACAGCGGCGAACCCGACAAGGAGTATTGCCTTGATCACGGACGGCTCAAGCAATGCTGTCGGCCCTGCTCATCTGGATCTCCTGCACATACATCGATCCATATATCGATGCTGCAGGCGCTTGAGCAACCGGACACGGGACCGGCGGACCACGGCATCGGCGTCACATACCCATTTCAGGCACCTATTCCGGCGATGGCACCGGCGGCTTCGTGGTCAGCGCGGCGCCGAAGGCGGCGACGACCACGGCGGCGACGCCCGCGCATTGCAGCGGGCTCAGGGTCTCGTGCAGGAACAGGAAGCCGGCCAGCGCGCCCAGCGCCGGCTCCAGACAGGTCAGCGTGCCGTAGAGCCTGGCCGGCATCCGGGTCAGCGCCACCATCTCCAGCCAGAACGGCAAGGCGCTGGAGAACAGCCCGACCAGCAGCGCGCTGACCAGGATCGCGGGTGCGATCAGGCCGGTACCCGCCTCGGCTAGGCCGAACGGCAGGGCGAGAGCAGCGGCAATGACCAGCCCGTAAGCCGTGGTCTGGCTGCCAAGCTCGGCGCCCGCCTTTTGCGCAAAGACGATGTAGAGCGCCCAGCAGCCGCCGGCGGCCAGCGCCAGCATCACGCCGATCGGGTCGAGTGCACTGCCGGAGTGGATGAAGGGCGACAACAGCAATATGCCGGCAACGGCCAGCACCACCCAGACGAAGTCGGTGGCGCGCCGCGACGACAGCGTCGCCACGAGCAGCGGGCCGCAGAATTCGAGCGCCACCGCGACGCCGAGCGGAATTCTGGCGAGCGCTGCATAAAACAGCAGGTTCAGCGCCGCGAGGTTGACGCCGTAGGCGATGAGCCAGGGCAGCACGGCGCGCGACGGCCGCACCCGCCACGGCCTCAGCACCGCCGCCAGCATCAGCGCCCCCACGACCAGCCGCAGCGCCGTGGTGCCATTGGCGCCGATCAGTGGAAACAGGCCCTTGGCGAAGGTGGCGCCGATCTGGATCGACACCATGGCGCCAAGCAACGCGCCGATCGGCAAGCCCTTCGCTTCAGCTGCGGCAATCTGCGTCGACGTCAATTCCAATCCCTCCGCGCGGTGCGCCGCAGCGTTGGCCCGAGATATGGATAATAGGCCTGGCTGTCGTGTGGCACGGGCAGACTGTTGATGGGGCAAGACGTGGAAGGCGAACGCCGACGCATTTCCTCTCCTCCGTCGATCGGGGGAGAGGTGTCGAGCGAAGCTCGACGGAGTGGGGGGCGCCCGGGCAACACAACACCCCCCTTGGCGGCTTTCCGGAGGCGGCGACCGTGGGTTTCATGAGCGCCTTCCCCCACTCCGTCGCCGCTTCGCGGCGCCACCTCTCCCCCTCCGGAGGGAGAGGAAAAGAGGCTAGCTCGCCAGCCCATACACCAGGCTCACACGTCCATCCGAAAGCGCCTCGGCCTTGCGCAGTTCCAGTCCGTGCCGGGCGTGCACCGTGCCGAACAGCGCCTTGCCGTCGCCGGCGAGCAGCGGATAGACAATGAGCCGCATTTCATCCACTAGCCCCGCCTCGATCAGGCTGGCGGTGATGCGGGCGCCGCCCATGAGGTAGATGTCCTTGCCGGGCTCGCGCTTCAGCGCCGCGATGTCGTCGAGGCTGCGCAGGAAGCGCGTCGATGCCCAGGCGGCCGAAGTCATGGTGTTCGACAACACATAGTGCGGTGTCTTGGCGGCAAAGCGCGCCCATTCGAGTTCGGCCGGGTCGACCAGTCTGCCGGTCATCGGCAATGGCTGGTCCGGCTCGTTCTCAAGGATCGCGCTCCAGTAGCGCTCATAACCGGCATACATCACGCCGCCGAGCAGGCAGGCGTCGATCTCAGGCATCAGGCCGTATTCCTCCGACCAGTTGTCGACCCAGTCGGCAAAGCCTTCGGGGCCTTCGATCTTGCCGTCGATGGAGATCTTCATTCCGGTGATCAATTTACGCATGACTTCCTCCTTCGGGCTTGCGGGATGCAAGCACGTTGCCTGGTTTCATTTCCGCTGGCGCGCCGCGGTGTCTGGCGAAGGCGCGTGTTTCGCCGGCCCCTGCGCCGGCATCCGGCGCAAGGGATCGATGGTGCCCGGTTGGACCGGGCGATGCGTCAGGTCAGGTCAGGCCGGCAGGCGCCGGTCGTATTCCGCCACGATACGGCTAAAGCTGTCCCAGAACGGTTCGGGCTTCTCGGCCGCCACGCGGGCAACCAGGAGGTCGAGATGCACGTGCCAGCCTGCGGCATGCATCATCAGGCTCGAGCGGTCTGGCAGGCGGCGGTGGACCAGGGTGAGCAGGACGTCGTCGCCGCGCTGCGCCAATTCGAAGGTGACATTGCCGCTGCCGTTCCAGGTGATCGTGAGCTTGCGCGGCGGGTCGCACTCGACGATCTGGTTGTGCATCCGCTGCTCGCCGCCACTGAAGCTGGCCGGCCTGTCGCCGGGCGGGTCGGTCAGTTCGTCGTTGCGCCAGACCAGCTCGAAGGAAGAGCCTTCCTCCATCTCCATGTCGCCGGCCGCCAGCCATTGGCGGCGCAGATCGCTCTGCGTCAGATATTCCCAGACGCGCTCCCTGGATCCGGGCAAAAGCCGTTCGATCCTCAAAGTGGCCGGCTGGATCAGCTGGGCGTAGCCGTCGAAGCTGTTCATCTGGTTCATCGGTCGTCTCCCTCGGATGATGTTGGCCTGGATGTGTCTGGCTTGGGTGATTCCGGCTTCGATGGTTCTGGATTTGCCGGTGCCGGCGTTGTCGACGTTTTGCGCCCCGCCTCCTCGCGCAAAAGCTGTTCGAGGACATCGAGGCGGCTGTTCCAGAAACGCGCGTATTGGCCGAGCCACTGATAGGCGGTGGCCAGCGGGCGGGCCTCGAGGCGGCAGACATGGGTGCGCCCGCGCACTTCGCGCCGGATCAGCCCGGCATGTTCCAGCGCCTTGATGTGCTTGGAGGCTGCGGCCAGCGACATGGCAAAGGGCTGCGCCAACTCGCTCACCGTACGCTCGCCGCCGGCGAGGTGGTTAAGCATGTTCCGGCGCGTGGCGTCGCCAAGGGCGTGAAAAACCTGGTCCATCTGGGGCGTCTCTAATTCAACCATGTAGTTGAATATAGAGGCGAGATTTTAGATAGTCAACTAGTTGGTTGAATGTTTTTTGGGGAGAGGCGCTGGCCCCCTACCTCCCCCTTGTGGGGAGGTCGGACCGTAGGTCCGGGCGGGGGTACTAGCGCTGACCGTGGGGGATGTGGATTTCCTCTTCCCTCACGAAAGTCTGGGAGAGGAACCCAAGATGGCGGAGGTCCGCGCAGACCCCCACCCCGATCCGCTTTGCGGATCGACTTGCCGGGGCGAGCCACGGGTCTCGCCCGTCCTTCGGGCCCCCACAAGGGGGAGGGTAAAGTGCCCTCACCCAGCCATGGCCAGCGGCACTGCGCTCTTGTTGGGGATCTGGATGTCGATCTCCAGCGTCGACATGGTCTCGCCGCGGTCCATCGAGACCTGGAGATAATCCTGGTCGATCTGCACATGCTTGGCGATCACCGCCATGATCTCCTCGCGCAGGATGGAGACGAGATCGGGCTGGCTGCGGTTGCGGCGCTCATAGGCGAGAAGCACTTGCAGCCGTTCGCGCGCCACCGGCGCGCTGGTGCGCCGCTTGAAGATGTCGAGCAGGTTCATGCCGCCCTCCTTCCCAAAAGACGATCGAGGAAGCCCTTGCGCTCGAAGGGCACGATGACCGGCAGCTGTTCGCCCTCGAGCCGCTTGGCCGCGTCGATGTAAGCCTTGGCGGCGGCGTTCAGCGGCTCCGACAGCGTCACCGGCGAACCGAGGTTGGAGGCGCGCAGCACATCCTGGCTTTCCGGAATGATGCCGAGCAGCGGCACCGACAGTATCTCCAGCACATCGTCGATCGACAGCATTTCACCGCGCGCGGCGCGTCCCGCATCGTAGCGCGTGACCAGCACATGCTTGGCGATCTGCTCGCCCTCCTCGGCCCGCAAGGTGCGGGAATCGAGCAGGCCGATGATGCGGTCGGAATCGCGCACCGACGACACTTCCGGATTGGTGACGATGACCGCCTCGTCGGCAAAGCGCATGGCGAGTTGCGCGCCGCGCTCGATGCCGGCCGGGCTGTCGCAGAAGACATAGTCGAACACCGAGCGCAGCTTGCCGATGACCTCGGCCACGCCCTCCTCGGTCAGCGCATCCTTGTCGCGCGTCTGCGAGGCCGGCAGCAGGAACAAAGTCTCGACCCGCTTGTCGCGGATCAGCGCCTGCGACAGCTTTGCCGAGCCCTGGATGACGTTGACGAGGTCGAACACCACGCGCCGTTCGGCGCCCATGATCAAATCGAGGTTGCGCAGGCCGACATCGAAATCGACCAGCGCCACCTTCTTGCCGGTCTTGGCGACCGCCGCCCCCAGAGCCGCGGTAGAGGTCGTCTTGCCGACGCCCCCCTTGCCCGAGGTGACCACCACTACCTTGCCCATCAATAAAGCCTCCGTTGTTGTTCGTTATGTCGTTGTCGGGCGAGACGCATTAGCTGAAAGGGGCGATGCGCAGCATGCCGTTGTCGAGAAATGCCTGCACAGGCTTGCCCCGGACTGACGGGTCCATCTCCTCGGCCGTGCAATACCAGCCATCCACGGACAGAAGCTCGGCCTCGTTCCTGCGGCAGAAGACGCGCGCCGCCGTGTTCCCTTGATCGCCTGCCGAAGCGCGGCCGCGCAGCGTGCCATAGACATGGATCGAGCCGGTGGCGACGATCTCGGATCCGGACGCGACCGAGCCCAGCACGATGACATCGCCATGCGGATGGAAGATGAGCTGGCCCGAACGGATCGGCGAGCGGATCATCAACGTGCCAGCGTCGGGTGCGGCAATTTTGGCGTCTTTCGGCTGTGCCCTGGCATCGCTCGCCGGTTTCAAATCGCCCGCCTTCAAATCGCCGGCCTCTGCCTTGATGTCACCGGCCGCCTTCGTATCGCCTGCCGGCGTGGCGTCCTCCGCCCTGCCCGCCTTGCGGCTCGGCTGCAGCAGCAGCCCGTCGGTGGTCGCCTCCTTGGCGCCGACCAGCACCGGCGGCAGATGCGCGCCAAGCTCAGTGCCGCCGTCGAGCTCGATGGCGTAGATGCGAATGCCGCGCTGGCCGAGCAGATCGACCAGCGCTTCGATGGCCACGACATCGGGCTTCAGCACGTTCAGGTCGAGCACCACCGGGCGCCCGGCAAAATAGCCCGGCGAATTGCCGACCCAGCGATCGAGGCTCTCCAGCCAAACATCCAAAGGCGCCTCTGGCGTCAGCGTGAAAGCGACGAAGGAGCGGGCGCGAAAGCGAATGGACTTGGCCTCGAGGGGAGCGGCAAAGGTCACGGCGGGCGATTCCTTACTGAGAGGTAAACGCTAGCCGTGGTATGGTTAATGAAAGGTTAATGAACTGAATAACCGCATGGCAGATCGGACGCCAATTGGCGACACAGACCGCGACATTCACGAAACTAAGCGCGATTGCTAAGGAACAACGCTGGCGTTGCAAGGGCTATCTAAAGTATCACCACTGGGTGAAATCTGGGGCTTGGCGAGATGAAGTTCTTTCGTGTGGCGTTGGCGGCAATCACCGCCGCGGCAATCTACCTGCCGTCCGCGGCAAGCGGCGGCGAGATCGCTTGCGCAACCACCTACGCCGGCCGGCGAATCACCCTCGTTGTCCCCAACGCTGCCGGCGGCGGCTATGATACCTATGCCCGTGCATTTGCGCCGGCCCTTGCCAGCACGACCGAGCTCGATGTCAGGGTCGTGAATATGCCCGCGGCAGGCGGATTTGCGGCGCTAAAGCGTGTAACCAATGCGCCATCCGACGAACTGGTCCTTATGATTGAAAGCGTCTCCGACATAATTTCGCAAGGTGACATTCCGGCTGGCGTCGACAACTGGATGAATCGGCTAAATCCGATAGGACTGATTCACATCGATCCCGAAGCGTGGATCGTTCGGAACGATGTCGATTTGCAAAGCGCCAAACATCTGGTCGCGTCGGTTTCATCGCTTGAAGCCGGCATCCTGCCGATAGTGCTCACCGCGCACCTCCTCGATATCAAGGTCGACGTGGTCTCGGGCTATGAAGGCAGCGGCGCACTCATGTCCGCGCTCCTGCGTGGCGAAGGCGATATGACATCCAATTCATTGACGACAGGCTTGCGCTCGACCGCCGCAGGCGAAGCCAAAGTCGGTCTGGTTCTCACGGAGGGACCTGACCCGAACGCGCCAGGCGTGGCTTTCCTGGCGGGTGAAGGAGGGTTGGTGTGGCAGCGCAGCCAAGGCCTTTCCAAGGAGAAGCAGGAAGAACGATTGCGGTTGGCCATCGCCGTCGCGAAAGCTTCGGCGACAGCGCGGGGATTTTTTGCCCCTGCCGACATGGAGCAGAAATCGCTAGGTTGTCTTCGTGACGCCGTCTCCGCCGCGGTCAAGAGCGATGGGTTCAAGGTGGCGCTTGAAGCTCAGAAACGTCCAATCGAGCCGCGCGACGCCGACCAGACCGTCATCGTGATCAACGATATGCTCAGTGCCTTCCATGAGGCGGAAGCGTATCTGAAAAAACACCCGGAACTCGAGCGGGATGCGCGAGCAACGCGCTGATGACCGGATATTGGGCTGCCCTCGGCACTGGACTGGGCAATGTATTCTCCTGGCCGAACATACTGATCCCGGTGCTTGGCACCTTGGTTGCCATGGCTACGTCCTTTCTTCCAGGGATTGGCGGCGCCAGCCTTGCAACCCTTCTGCTGGTCGCAACCGTGCATTGGGATCCGGTATCGGTGTTGTTGCTGTTTGGCGCCCTGACCGGCGGCGCGACCTTCATGGGATCTATAACGGCTATCCTCTTCAACATACCTGGCAACGCGCCAAGCGCGGCAACCCTGCTCGACGGCCATCCGATGTCCAGGGCCGGCCTGCCTCGCACCGCGATAGCCGCCGCGGCAACGGCCTCGGCCGTCGGATCGGTTTTTGGCGTCCTCGTCCTCATAGCGCTCATGCCGATCATTCGGCCGTTCATCCTGCAATTCGGACCGTTTGAATACGTGCTGCTCGGCGTGTGGGGCCTGTCGACGATCATTGCGGTTCCAAGCGCGTCCCGTCTGAAAGCGCTGGCGATGGCGCTGCTGGGACTTTTGGTCGGTCTTGTCGGAACTGATCCGACGTATGGCCAACCACGCTGGACGTTTGGGAGCATCGCTCTCTTCGACGGCGTCGACATGGTCGCGCTGCTGCTTGGCTTTTTCACCGTTTCTGAAATCATCTCGTGGCGAAAAAGATTGCAGCTTGAAAAAGCGGCTGGCCTGGAAAACGCGAACGACTCGATCTGGACCGGTATGCTTGCTGTCTTTCGTCATTGGGGACTGACAATGCGATCGTCGGCCATCGGCGTGTTGGTCGGCATCATTCCAGGTGTTGGAGGAACGGTCGCCAGCTTCGTTGCCTACGGGCAGGCGATCCAGACAACCCCCAAGGACCAGCGCTCAAGGTTCGGATCTGGTGACATCAGGGGCATCATTGCGCCGGAAGCGGCCGTCGATTCGAAGGACGGAGGCTCGCTTCTGCCGACCGTTGCCTTCGGCCTTCCCGGCAGCGAGGGCGGCTTGATCCTGCTGACAGTCCTGACGGTACACGGCATCGTTCCGGGCATACCGATGCTGACGACCGGCTTGCCCCTGACGTTCACGTTGATTACCGCGCTGCTGGTGTCGAACCTGCTGACGTCCGCAGTGGGATTGGCGTTGACACCATATTTTGCGCGCCTGACTGCTCTCAGGATCGACCGCATCGCGCTCCCGATCATTGTCGTCAGCTTCGTGACGATCGTGCAGCTAAACGGGCTGCTGATCGATCTGTACGTAGCCGTCGCTTTCGGGCTGGCCGGCTACATGCTGAAGCGCCTCGACTGGCCGCAAATTCCTTTTGTCATATCATTCGTCCTGGGCGGCTTCATCGAGCGAAACCTGGCGCTCAGTGTGGAGTTGGCCCGTGTCGGCAGGCTGAACCCTCTACAACGGCCGGCGTCGTTGACGATCATGGTCATAATCGCGCTTTCCCTCGCATGGATCGTGCGCGGTGGTGTTTTGCCGCCGCGACGTGTCAAGCCAAAGCGTGCCGATGCCGCAGTCGCATGGCTGTTGACCGGTGGATGCGCTGTGCTGGCAGCGATATCGCTCCAAGGGCAGCCAGGCTATTCGATCTTCGCGCAGGCCGTGGCCTGGTGTTGTCTGTTTGCGATGCTCGCGGTCGCCCTTGTGCAAACGATCTCGCTTGTTGGCCACGAGAAACAGGGAGGCGAACGGACCTATACGATCCCGGAAAGCCATCGTGTGCCGTTGATGATGATGCTCCTGTTGCCGGTCGCTGTCTGGCTGGCGGGCGTCCCGGCGGCGCTGTCCCTGTTTACCCTGGCATGGATTGCAGCCGGTCAGAAGCTGACCTTGAAGTCGGCGACACTGGCATCTTGCACCTCGGTTGCGGTCGCAGTGGCGACCTGGTTTTATCTCGATCGGATAGCCGCTATCGACCTTCCCGCTTCTGCGATGTCGCACTTATTCTAGTGGTCGGGCTACATCCTGACGGCGACGATTTCGTATCTTGGAATTGTCTGGACGCTGTCGGCAGCGGCAAGCGGGGAAACGCTTTTCCCGGTATGATGCTGCTCCGAGCCGACAATCGTCAGGTTGGATTGCTTCAGCATATCCGCAAGGTCTGAATATGTAGTGCGATCTTCATGCAGCGGTTCACCCCAGAGCGCTTCGACGGCCGTCTTCAGCTCCGCCACGGCAGCGGCAGGAAAATGCGCCGCGACGGCGGCCTTCTCGATGGTCGAAAGCCTGCGGCCGATTTCAGCGCTGCCGCGAGGCCCCCTCGGCTGGTCTTTTTCCGATAGCAACCTCTGGGAGAGAAGCAGGCGTCCGCCAGGCTTGAGACTACGCGCCCAACTGTCGACCACCTGCTGGCGTGCGCTGCGGTCGAAGAAATTAAGAACGCTATGGGCGACAACTGCCTGCACCGGCGCACAGTCGCAACCGCGAATGTCGGCGCGGTGGGTCTCGAGCGCAAAACCGGCGGAGCGGGCAAACAGCCTGTTCTGTTCGACCGTCGTTTCACAGCGATCGATCAGCACAAATTCGGGCTCGATGCCGACCGGCCTCGTTTGGCCCAGAACCATTGCCGCCAGGCCGGTGTCGGCCGCGCCCGACAGGAGAATCCGACAGCGTCCCTCCTGGGCCACGGCAGCCAATTCACGTCCAAAGAACGCCCCGCCGGCCGGCTTGGCACCTTTCGATTCCAGCAGGCGGATCATGCTCCACGTGCGATGGTAGGGCATACACCCATGGCTCGGGTCACACAGCACCTCAGCCCAATCAAACGAAAAACGGGCAAGTTGCGTGAGTGGTTCGTCGGTGTAAATCGAGAGCCGTTGTCCTGCCGGTGGGCTTTCTCGCGGGCCGTTCATTGCGATTGCATCTTCCTTCGCCGGGCCATTCTTGTTCTCCAAAGCCATCTCACCGGCCATATCCAGCGGCCCGACTGAATGAATTGGTAAGATCCGGCTGAAGGCAGGAAGTCGATTCTCCCGGTGCCGGAACTGTCGATTGCCTCGAATGCAACTTTCAACGCCGCGATAATGTGGCCACGTCGTTCCTCACGGGCGGCTGCGCCACCTTTGAACTTCGGAAAAGTCGGATTGGGGTTGACCTCGAATATCACCAATGCGCCGTCTCGCAACGTGTAGTCCACGCGGCCGAACTGGATATGGCCCGTATTGCAGGCGCGAAGCAGGTCCTCAGCGTGCGGATTGTCCTTTACGAAGGCGAGTTCCTCGCGCACGAAATCCGGGTCGGTGCTGCTTGCCGATGACTTAACGTTCCAGTCGACGGACCTAAGTATGTGCTGGGACACAATCGCGTCCCCAATGCGGAATGCGCCATACTTTCGATAGTAGCCGTTCGAATCGCGATCGGCTTCAAAGGAGACGGCGATGCGCCGCTTCATCGGCTTGGCGTTGCCCTGGAGCACGGCGATCGCCTCTTCAAGTTGGCGTGGGTTTTCCAGAAGCTTGGTTTCCGGCCCCCAAAAGCCATCTTCCATCCGGATAAAAACAGGGTAACGGGTTGGTCGCTCATCCTGCTCCAGACGCGATACTTCGACCGGGTTGATTCCTCTAATACGAAGCCGGCGGAGCAGGGCGAACCGCTCCAGGACAGTCGCGGGATGGTTTAGAATTCGAGCATCAGGGTCGGCGCGCTTTGCGGCTTCGGCAATATCCGCCGCCGCCATCATTTCCATGCCATTCAGATACTCAAAATCAGTAAAAACCAAGGTACCCGCGGGAAAGTTTAGTCGGCGGAAGACTGACTGATAGGTTTCCATGCGCAAAAGCGGCAACAAGTGCCCTGCCGACGAAATCAGCCGCCGCATCGGCGTCTGATTCAACTCGTGCACCAACACTGTGATCATCGTTGCTCGCCACCCCGTCTCGACGTCGTATAGAGAAAGTGGCGAGAGTGTCTACAGGCACGCTGGTGCCGCGAAGTGGTTGGCACTTCGTATCGCGGCATCTGGGCTGCTTCGCCGGCATCGGCACCGTCCGCTTACGGATGTTGCTATGGCCAGCACGGATCAATTTAGGCGCAAAGCTGTCAGAGAATGACGGCCTCTGTCGCGACTGCCAAAGTGATAAGTGTCAACAAGACACTCTGAAAGATCGTCCTAGGCCTCTGATCAGGACGTCGCCCGCCTCTTTCCCTCAATCCCCCGCGCCGCCTGCTCAACCGCCGCCCTGTCCGCGCCCAGCCTGTCGATCAGCTCCTGTGCCTCGTCGCCCGATATGCCGGTGCGCACGGCGAGTTCCTCGACGGTCAGCACGTCGGTGCTGGCGATCTCGCGCGGCAGGGCGTCGTCGGTGGTCAGCGGCAGAGCGGCTTCGCGGTCGATTTCGGCCTCGGCCCGGTGCCAGTGGTGCTCGGGGTCGCCAGTGCCTTCGCGCTCCCAGATCTGGTAGGCGCGCTGCTGTATCTTATGATGGCGGTCGTCTTCCATGGTGGTTCCTCCCCTGGGCTTTGAGGACGATCCGAACGACCCCAGAAATCGCGCGGTCGCAATCGTTCGCGGCGCCCTTCGCGCTGGCTATTCGCATTGCCGTCTCGGCCCGCCGGAATATGGCTGGTAGCTGTTGTCTTCCGGACGGTAGGAGCGATAGCGGCTGAAGCAGGAGGCGACATGGTCGCCGCTGGTGGCCGCGTAGGCGCCCGCGCCCACGACATAGCTTGCCTCCGTGGCACGCGCCTCAGGGGCTCGCGGCGCGGCGCGCTCGGCGCCGAGATAGGGCGAGACGCAGGTGCGCTGCTGTCCGCTATAGGACGTGTAGCTGTTGTCATCAGGGTTGTAGGAGCGGTAGCGGCTGACGCACCAGGCGAGATGCGGCGGCGGCAGCTCGACCGGCGCGATAGCGCCGGTGACGGCGGGATCGGGCTGCTGCTTGTCCTGCTCCGGTTCCATGACGGCGATGTCCGCAGGCGCGGGCTGCTCGGCCGGCAGACGTTCAAAGTCCTGCGCCCCCTTGTTGACCGGAAGCGCTTTCCGGGTCCACAGCTCCGCCACGCTGACGGTGGGTCTTGCCTCGCGCGGGGGCTTGGCGGCAAGCAGCCAAGTGGCAAAGGCCAGCCCGCTGCTGAACACCGCCAGGGTCAGCACGAAGCCGCCGACCAATCCGAGAACGGCTTTCATTCGACACTCCTTCTGTCCCTGCTGATAGAATGCGGGACATCAGCGCTTGTTCCAGAGATGTGAGCGCGACGGACTAAGGTCTGACCGACCTTGCGCGTCCGGATTCGTCGAGCCGGCCAGAGCGCCGCCGCCTACTCCGCCGCCTCCGCATAATCCACCGGGATATAGTTGAGGATTGGGCCGAGCCAGCGCTCGACTTCGGCGAGCGGCATGTCCTTGCGGCGCGCATAATCCTCGACCTGGTCGCGCTCGACCTTGGCGACGCCGAAATAATAGCTTTCGGGATGGGCGAGATAGATGCCGGACACAGACGAGCCCGGCCACATCGCATAGCTTTCGGTCAGGCTGACGCCGGCATTGCGCTCGCCGTCGAGCAGCCGGAACAAGGTCGCCTTCTCAGTATGATCGGGCTGCGCGGGATAGCCGGGCGCCGGGCGGATCCCGCGATAGGGCTCGCCGATCAGTTCGTCGGGGGCCAGCTTCTCGTCTGATGCATAGCCCCAGAAATCCTTGCGCACCTTCTCGTGCATGCGCTCGGCAAAAGCTTCGGCGAAACGGTCGGCCAGCGCCTTGACCATGATCGAGGAATAATCGTCATTGGCGCGCTCGAAGCGCTCTGATATCGCCACCTCCTCGATCCCGGCGGTGACGATGAAGCCGCCGATATAGTCCGGCTTGCCGCTGTCGGCCGGTGCGACGAAATCCGACAGCGCGACATTGGCCTTGCCGTCGCGCCTGGTCAGCTGCTGGCGCAGCGTGAAGAAAGTGGCAAGCTCCTGCGAGCGCGCCTCATCCGTGAACAGCCTGATGTCGTCGCCGACGGCATTGGACGGCCAGAAGCCGATGACGCCGCGCGGCGAGAACCATTTTTCCGCGATGATTTTCGTCAGCATCGCCTGCGCATCCTCGAAAATCTGGCGTGCCGCCGGTCCCTGCTTCTCGTCGTCGAGGATCTTGGGGTAACGCCCCTTCAGCTCCCAGGTCTGGAAGAACGGCGTCCAGTCGATGTAGCGCGCGAGCTCCGTCAGGTCCCAGTTGCCGAAAACCTTGACGCCGGTGAAGGACGGCTTCGGCGGCTCATAGGTCGACCAGTCGACCTTGTGCGCATTGGCCCTGGCCTTGGCCAGCGGCAGCCGCTGCTTGTCGGCCTCGGAGCGGGCATGCGCGTCGGCGACCTTTTTGTACTCGGCCCGCACTGTGTCGACGTAGCCGCCCTTGGTCTCGTTCGACAGCAAGGATGACACGACGCCGACGGCGCGGCTGGCGTCATTGACATAGACCGTCTGTCCCTTGGAATAGCGCGGGTGGATCTTCACCGCCGTGTGCACGCGGCTGGTCGTGGCGCCGCCGATCAGCAGCGGAATGTCAAACCCTTCACGCTCCATCTCGGCGGCCATGTGCACCATCTCGTCCAGCGACGGGGTGATCAGGCCGGACAGGCCGATGATGTCGACATTTTGCTCGCGAGCCGTCTGCAGGATCTTCGCCGCCGGCACCATGACGCCGAGATCGATGATCTCGTAATTGTTGCACGCCAGAACGACGCCGACGATGTTCTTGCCGATGTCGTGGACATCGCCCTTTACAGTCGCCATCAGGATTTTGCCGGCCGTCTGGCGCTCGCCATTGTCGATGCCATTGGCGGCGTTGGCCAGTTTTTCGGCCTCCATGTGCGGCAGCAATCCGGCCACCGCCTGCTTCATCACGCGCGCCGACTTCACCACTTGCGGCAGAAACATCTTTCCCGCGCCGAACAGATCGCCGACGACATTCATGCCGGCCATCAGCGGGCCTTCGATGACATGCAGAGGCCGCTCGGCCGCAAGCCGCGCCTCTTCGGTGTCGGCGTCGATGAATTCGGTGATGCCGTTGACCAGCGCATGCGAAATCCGCTGCTCGACTGTCCAGTCGCGCCAGGCGAGATCGCGCTCCCTGGCTTCCTTGCCGGCGGTGCCCTTGAAGCGCTCGGCGATCTCCAGCATGCGTTCGGTGGCGGTGCCGCCGGCCCTGGGCGCGCGGTTGAGCACGACGTCCTCGCAAGCCTCGCGCAGTCCCGGTTCGATCGTGTCGTAGACGGCAAGCTGGCCGGCATTGACGATGCCCATATCCATGCCGCGCTGGATGGCATGGTAGAGGAACACCGCGTGCATGGCCTCGCGCACCGGCTCGTTGCCGCGGAAGGAGAAGGACAGGTTCGAGACGCCGCCCGAGATATGGACATGCGGCAGCGTGGCGGTGATCTCGCCGGTGGCCTCGATGAAGTCGACGCCGTAATTGTCGTGCTCCTCGATGCCGGTGGCGACCGCGAAGACATTGGGGTCGAAGACGATGTCTTCGGGCGGGAAGCCGGCCTGTTCGGTGAGCAGCTTGTAGGCGCGGGTGCAGATCTCGACTTTGCGCGCCTTGGTGTCGGCCTGGCCGGCCTCGTCGAAGGCCATGACGACCACCGCCGCGCCGTAGGCGCGCACCAGTTTCGCGTGATGCAGGAACGCTCCCTCGCCTTCCTTCATCGAGATGGAATTGACCAGCGGCTTGCCCTGTACGCATTTCAGCCCGGCCTCGATGATCTCCCATTTCGAGGAGTCGACCATGACCGGAACACGGGCGATATCAGGTTCGGCGGCGATCAGGTTGAGATACTCGACCATCGCCTTCTTCGAATCGATCAGGCCTTCATCCATGTTGATGTCGATGATCTGGGCGCCATTGGCGACCTGGTCGCGCGCCACGTCGAGCGCGGGGACATAATCGCCCGCCGTGATCAGCTTTCGGAACCTGGCCGAGCCGGTGACGTTGGTGCGCTCGCCCACATTGACGAAGGGAATCTCGTCGGTCAGCGTGAATGGCTCCAGCCCGGACAGCCGCATCTTGCGCTCGATCTCGGGAATGGCGCGCGGCGGGTATTTTTTCACCGCTTCGGCGATGGCGCGGATGTGCTCCGGCGTCGAGCCGCAGCAGCCGCCGACGACATTGACCAGCCCTTCCCTGGCGAAATCCTCGATCTGTGCGGCCATGAAGTCCGGGCTCTCGTCATAGCGGCCGAATTCATTGGGCAGGCCGGCATTCGGATACGCGCAGACGAAGGTGTCGGCGGCGCCTGAAATTTCGGCCAGATGCGCGCGCATCGCATTGGCGCCGAGCGCGCAGTTGAGGCCGATGGTGAAGGGGTTGGCATGGCGCACCGAATGCCAGAAGGCGGTCGGCGTCTGGCCCGACAGCGTGCGGCCGGAGAGATCGGTGATGGTGCCCGAAATCATCACCGGCAGGCGCACGCCCTTTTCGAGGAAAATCTCGTTGCAGGCAAAGATCGCCGCCTTGGCGTTCAGCGTGTCGAAGATGGTCTCGATGAGAATGATGTCGGCGCCACCGTCGACCAGGCCGCGCAACTGCTCGCTATAAGCCAGGCGCAATTCATCGAAGGTCACCGCGCGGTAGCCGGGATTGTTGACGTCGGGGGACATCGAGGCGGTGCGGTTGGTCGGCCCGAGCGCGCCGGCGACGAAGCGCCGCTTGCCGTCTTCCTGCTGTGCCCTCGCCGCTGCCCGACGCACCAGTCGCGCGCCGTCCCGGTTCAGCGCGTAGACGGCATCCTCCATGCCGTAGTCCGCCTGGGCGATCGAGGTCGAGGAGAAGGTGTTGGTCTCGAGGATATCGGCGCCAGCGATGGCGTATTGATAATGGATTTCCTCGATCGCCTTCGGCTGCGTCAAGATCAAGAGGTCGTTGTTGCCCTGCTGGTGGCAGGTGCAGCCGGCAAAAGCCTCGCCGCGGAAATGCTCTTCGTCGAAGCCGAGACCCTGGATTTGCGTGCCCATGGCGCCGTCGAGGATGAGGATGCGCTCGCGTGCCGCTGCCGTCAGCGCCGCAAGCACTTCGGACCCATCGGGTCTGGCCGCGACGGGGCCGAACAATGCGTCCAGCGATGCAGAATTCTGCGACATTTTTTATCCTTGAGGCGACAACCATCACATAAGGATATCTTTATGTCAACATACGGAATGCAAGCGAACGCGTCGTGGCGAGAGTTTGGTGCGATGGTCATCCCGATCGACAATGTGACGGCGGCGGTCATCGTCGCCGCTGCGCCGTGCCTACACCACCACGTCCCGATATACCCTCACCTCGCCATCCTGGCCGCGGATGCGCCAGTCCTGCCCGTCCCGGCCCTCGACATGGCATGGCCCGAGCGGCACCTTGCCACCGCCTTCCGGCAGGTCCAGCACATAGACCGGATTGCAGATGCCCGACAGGCGGGCGCGCAGCGCGCCGGCCAGCGCCTGTCCCTGCGCAATCGTGGTGCGCCTGTGCGCCATGCCGCGCGCGAGGTCGCCATGGTGCAGGTAATAGGGTTTGACGCCGAGCCGGTACATCAGTTCGCGGCAGAGTTCCTCCAGCACTTCGACCGTGTCGTTGACACCCTTGAGCAGGACACTCTGGTTGAGCAGCACGAAGCCTGCCTGGCGCATGACGCGGCAGGCCAATTCGGTGGCCGGCGTGATCTCCCGCGCATGGTTGAAATGGGTGACGATTGTGACCATCAGCCGGCCCTGCAACGCGCCAACCAGCCCCGGCGTGATGCGCGCGGGCAGTACGACAGGCACGCGCGTGTGGATGCGCAGCAGCCTGACATGCGCGATCGCCTCGATGCGGGCGCGGATTTCAGCCAGCGCCTTGTCGGGCAGCGAAAGCGGATCGCCGCCGGTCAGGATCACTTCGCGGATTTCGGTATGGGCTTCGATATAGGCAAAGGCGTCTTCGAGCGCCTCGCGCGTATAGCCGCGGCCGATCGAGGTCAGAGACTCCTTGCGGAAGCAGAAGCGGCAATAGACCGCGCATTGGTAGGTCGCAAACAACAGCACGCGGTCGGCGTGGCGGTGCGTCAGTCGCGGCACCGGACTGAAGGCACGGTCGGCGATCGGATCGTCGAGCTCGCCTTCCGTTTCCGTCAGCTCATCCGGCGATGGAATGACCTGGGCGCGGATCGGATCGGCGGGATCGTTCCAGTCGATCAGGTCGAGATAGGTTTTGGGGGCACGCACCTTGTGGCGTACGACCGCCTCCTGCGCCGCCGCGCGCTCGGCGGGTGACAGCGGCAGGGAGGCGAGATCGCGGACGTGGCGCACGCCCGCGCGGATGTCGTTTTGCCAGGCGGTGTCGGCATCGCGTCCTTCGTCGGCGATGGCCGCGTCATCGAAAGTTGAGTCTGGGGTCATTGGGGCCTCGGGGCAATTCTGGCGGTGCTATCGGCCGGATGGACGGTTCGGTCAACAGCAGTGGCTCGGCGCGGATTGTCGCTGCGCTGCGATCCTTCGCATCCCCCGACTATCGCCGTAATCGACCAGCGCAGCAATTTCAGGCAATCTCACCGATAAGGCGCTCCAAGGGGAGATGGGCGCCGCCTAGGGAGGATCGCCATGAGCAAAATGCCGCGTTATGAGGATGCCGTTCAGCGCTTTCGCATCGAAGATGAGATCGCGCGGTTGTATGGCAACCCTGGAACCGGCATCAATGCCTATGTCGAATGCTGCGGCCGCTACACCGGAGAAGACCGGCTGGCGCTGCGCGCGATCTCGGCCGGCGGCGAGCTTCGCGAATTCAGCTTCGACGATCTCGCCTATATGTCGGGGCGCGCCGCCAATGTGCTCAAGGCCGCCGGCGTCGGTGCCGGCGATGTCGTCGCCGGCATGCTGCCGCGCGTCCCCGAACTGGTGGCGCTGATCCTCGGGACGTGGCGCATCGGCGCGGTCTACCAGCCGCTGTTCACCGCCTTCGGTCCGAAAGCCATCGAGCACCGCCTCGGCTATAGCGGCGCCAGGATCGTGGTGACCAACCCGGCCAATCGCGGCAAGCTCGACGAGGTCGAGACATCAGCGCAAATCGCCACCATCCTTGGCAATGGCGGTGAGCTACCTGCAGGCGACATCGATTTCCGCGCCGCGCTTGCCGCCGCCTCGCCCGAGTGCCAGCCGGTGATGCGCAAGGGCGACGACTTGTTCATGATGATGTCGACGTCGGGAACGACCGGCCTGCCCAAGGGCGTGCCGGTGCCGCTTCGCGCCCTGCTCGCCTTCGGCGCCTATATGCGCGACGCGATCGGCTTGCTGCCCGACGACATCTTCTGGAACATCGCGGACCCCGGCTGGGCCTACGGCCTCTATTACGCCATCACCGGCCCGTTGCAGCTCGGCATCGCCACGACCTTCTATGAAGGCGCCTTCAACGCCAAGAGCACTTACGACATCATCGAGCGGCTCGGCGTCACCAGCCTTGCCGGCTCGCCGACCGCCTATCGCCTGCTGATGGCGGAAGGCGCGGAAGCTGCGGCCCGTGTCAAAGGCAGACTGCGCGTGGTGAGCAGCGCCGGCGAGCCGCTCAACCCGGAAGTCATCCGCTGGTTCGACGCAAATCTCGCCGCGCCCATTCACGACCATTACGGCCAGACCGAGAACGGCATGATGGTCAACAACCATCATGGGCTCTCGCACGTCGTGCGCGTGGGCTCGGCCGGCTTCGCAATGCCCGGATATCGCATGGTGGTATTGGACGAGGCCGGCAACGAGCTCGGCCCCAACCAGCCCGGCATCCTCGCCGTCGACATCGCGAAGTCGCCGCTGCGCTGGTTCGACGGCTATCACCAAGCCGAGACGCCAGCGATCACGGGCGGCTACTACCGCACCGGCGACACGGTGGAGTACGAGCCGGACGGTTCGGTCTCCTTCATCGGCCGCGCCGACGATGTCATCACTTCGGCCGGCTATCGCATCGGCCCGTTCGACGTCGAAAGCGCGCTGATCGAGCATCCGGCGGTCAACGAGGCGGCTGTCGTCGGCGTGCCCGATCCGCAGCGCACCGAGATCGTCAAGGCCTTCGTCGTCCTGGCGCCGGCTTACAAGGGCAATTCGGAGCTCGCCGAAGAGCTGGCCCAGCACGTCAAGAAACGGCTGTCGGCGCACGCCTACCCGCGCGAGGTCGAGTTCATCACGGAACTGCCGAAGACCCCAAGCGGCAAGATCCAGCGCTTCCTGCTGAGGAAGGCGGAGGTGGAGAAGCGCAAGGCGTGATTAGGCGCCAATCTCCCCCCTCGAGGGGGAGATGTCGCCGAAGGCGACAGAGGGGGTCGTTGCGCGTGAAGCGCTAACGTCGTCTCGCGCTGCAAAAGGAGTCAGCGCTTCAAGCGCAACGACGCCTCTGGCCTGCCGGCCATCTCCTTCCTCAAGGGGGCAGCTCCAACGCCGTCTTTTTTCAGCCCAATGTTGTCATGTATCCTTGGAATCGAACGTAGAGCAGGGTTTATATCATGCGGTGGGTCTGGACGTTTCTGTTTGCGCTGGTGAGCAGCGTGGCTTTCACGGCCTCGCCGGAGGACGACTATGTGGCCGCGCGTGACAAGGCGATTGCTGATATCGCGGCGCTGAACAGTGCGAACGCGGCAATCGAGACCATCGACGCTGAGAACGAGAAGGCGCTGGCCGACCTCCAGCAGCGTCTTGCCGGCATTATCGGGCCGCTGGCGGTCAAGGACTTTCCGCCAACCGGCACAATCAATATCGAAAGCCTCAGCGACTCCGATATCGGCTATGGCATGCTCGATGGGCTGCGATACACCAAGGGCGACGACGGCCCCAGCCTGGTGGCAACGACGCGAGGGCTGCTGGAGCGCTGGCTCCAGTCCAGAACCGCCGAGACCGACGAAAGTTTCAAACTGCCCGCCGGCATCGATGAGGCGCTTAAGCTGGATGCCTTCTATACCCAGGCGATCAACAGCGACGCCGCCTTCGAGGGAACGCTCGACTTTCCATTGAAGAAACCCGAAGGCGCCGACATCGCCTTCGCACGGCTCGGCGGCTGGACGCAGGACGTCGGGCCGATCTATGAGCAGGAAGTCATCGTTACGCTCGTCAAAGGCAACAGCGTGAGAATTATCGCAGCGCCGGCAGCCCCTGCCGTTCCGAAGATCGCCGCCTGCGACGCCGTGTGGGCTGCTGCGGACGCCGCCGCGCAGAAATTCCAGGAGGCCTACCAGGCATCGGACCTGAAGGACGAAAAAGCGTTCGAGTCCTCCAACGCCGCCTGAGACAAGGGCGACAGCGACTACCGGGCCTGCATGGCGCAGCGCCTGCCGGCTGACCCGGCTTTCCCGGCGCTGCTCGCCCAGGCGCAGGCGCTGGCCGATCAAATGGCTGGGAAGTAAGCCTCCCGCAAGGGCCCGCGCGGCAAGATCAGGCGGCTTGTTGCAATCTGAGGCGAATATGACTTCGCCGCTGGGTTGCAGAACGCTGCAACCTGGCGTCCTACTTTCGGACACTCATTCAGATTTCGGCTGGACCCTGGCAGCCAAAAGCTTACCGTTTGTTCTCGGATTCGTCTCGAAGCTCAAACTTAAGCTTTAGCTACTATGGTCGACCGAAGGACTACTGTCCTGGAAAGGTCTTCGGATCGAGTTGGCAGGTGCAATGCTCAATTCCGGCCGGTTGAAACGGGCCGTTTTTTCTTCCGCCAACTTGCCGGCGGCGATTGCCTTTGTCGTGCTTCTCGTCTGCGCCCTGGTTGCCGACCAGAGGAACAGAGAGGTCTCCGATCAGCTGGCGCGCGCCGACGTCCTGGCCAAGGTCAACATCATACGCGCCAAGCTCGAAGGCAACATAGGCGGCAATCTCCAGCTGGTTCAGGGTCTCGTTTCGACAATCGTTACCGAGCCCTATATGGGCCAGCAAAGATTTGCGGCACTCGCCCGTAATCTGTTCGAGCAAAAATCGCAGTTGCGCGATATTGCCGGCGCCCCCGACCTCGTCATCGCGCTGATGTATCCGCTGGAAGGCAATGAAAAAGCCATCGGGCTGGACTACCGCAAGAGCGATACGCAACGCATGGCCGCGCTTCGCGCCCGTGACCAGCGCGCGCTGGTGCTCGCCGGGCCGGTCAAACTGGCGCAAGGCGGACGTGGCTTCATCGGCCGTATCCCGGTCTTCGTGCCGACGGCGGGTGGCGGCGACCGTTTCTGGGGTATCGTCTCGGCCGTGATCGATGTCGATCGGCTCTACGCTGCCAGCGGACTGACCGACCCTGATCTGGATATCGATGTGGCGCTTATCGGCAAGGATGCGCTCGGCGGCGGCGGGGAACTGTTCTTCGGCGGCGATAATGTCGTGTCCGGCAATCCGGTGATGGCAGAGGTGCAATTGCCTTCAGGCTCCTGGCAAATTTCAGCCATACCGAAGGGCGGCTGGCCGACCGCTCCGAAAAATGAGTGGCTGTTGCGTCTGCTCATGGCGCTTGCCGGCGCGCTGGTGGTGCTGCCGATCCTCGTGGCAGGACGTCTTTTCGGTGAGCGGCAGAAAAGTGACGCCGAGTTGAGGCGCCTGTCCCGGCGGCTGGAGCTGGCGTTGGAAGCCTCTGCTATAGGCGTGTGGGAGCACGATACCGTCAGCAACGAACTCGTATGGGACGACCGCATCAACGAAATCTATGGCAAACCCGGCGGCGGCAAGACCCGTAGCTATGACGACTGGGCGCTGGCGATCCATCCCCAAGACTTCGAACGGGCTAAAGCAGATTTCGATTCGGCTGTTGCAACACAAGGCCCCTACTCTTCGCAGTATCGGCTCCTGCGGCCGGACGGCACCATTCGCCATGTGCGCACCCGCGCCAGTTTCTTCCGGGACATCGACGGCACGCCAAAAATGATCGGCGCCGAATGGGATGTGACAGGCGACGTGCTGCTCAACGAGAATCTCGTGCGTGAACGTCGCCTTTCAGAATCGAAAAATGCCGAACTGAACCTGGCCAAAGCCCGCATCGAGCATGTCGCGATGCATGATTCGCTGACCGGTCTGCCCAACCGTCGGTATCTGGACGAGATGCTTGCCGAAAACCGCGAAGCCGACGGCCGTGCGGCGTTGCTGCATCTCGACCTTGACCGGTTCAAGCAGATCAACGACACGCTCGGCCATGCAGCGGGCGATGCATTGCTGGTGCATGCTTCGAAAGTCATCAAGGCCAGCGTCGGCAGTGCCGATTTCGTTGCGCGCATCGGCGGCGACGAGTTTGTCGTGCTGAGCCATGGACGCGACGACAAGGAACTCGCCGCGCTGGCCGACCACATTATCGATGCGATGCGCCAGCCGGTCGACTATCTGGGTCACCAGTGCCGGTTCGGCGTCAGCATCGGCATTGCGGCCAATAGCGGCGTCGATGCAAGGCAGTTGCTTGTCAATGCCGATCTGGCGCTGTACCGGGCGAAAGGCCGCGGCCGCAACCGCTACGAGTTTTTCAACGAAGAGCTGCAGAGCGAGATCGTGCGGACCAAGCAGACCGCCGACGAGATTCTGGGCGGGCTCGAGCGGAACGAATTCATCGTCTACTATCAGCCGCAGTTCGACGCCAAGACGCTGGAGATCGTCGGCGTCGAGGCGCTGTCGCGTTGGGATCATCCGCAACGCGGCATGCTGACCCCCGACGCCTACATCAAGGTGGCTGAAGAACTTAATGTCGTGGCGCTTATCGACCGCACCGTCCTGGAGCAGGCGCTCGATAATTTTGAGCGTTGGTCGCGCAGCCACCTCAACATCCCGCGCGTCTCGGTCAACGTTTCCGCACGGCGCCTGGAAGACAGGGACCTGATCAAGGGTTTGCGCAAGCTTCCGATCAAGGAAGGGACCGTGTCGTTCGAACTGGTGGAGTCGATTTTCCTCGACGAAAACGACGAGCTGGTCAGCTGGAACATCGAACACATCAAGGGGCTCGGCATCGACGTCGAGATCGACGATTTCGGCACCGGGCATGCCTCGATCGTCTCGCTGTTGAAGTTGCGGCCCCGTCGCCTCAAGATCGACCGCCAGCTGGTCACCCCCATCACCAGCTCAACCGCACAGCGGCAGCTTGTGTCGTCCATCATCGACATCGGCAAGTCGCTCGGGATCGAAGTGATCGCCGAGGGCGTCGAGACGATGGAGCACGCGCGCATCCTGAAAGAGCTTGGCTGCGACATCCTGCAAGGCTTCCTGTTCGGCTACCCGATGGATGCCAAAGCCTTCAAGGCCTTCGCGCAGTCGCGCAAATGGCTGGCGGCGAGCTGACAAATCCTGGCTTTGCTGGACGCAAATGCGGACGCAGGACCTGCGTCAGGTCCGCAGCCCCGGCGCCTCGTGCCCGGTCCTCTCCACATATTCGGTATAGCCGCCGCCATAGGTGTGGATGCCTTCTGGCGTCAGTTCCAGCACGCGGTTGGAGAGTGCGGCCAGGAAATGGCGGTCGTGCGAGACGAACAGCATGGTGCCTTCGTATTGCGACAGCGCCGTGATCAGCATCTCCTTGGTCGCGATGTCGAGGTGGTTGGTCGGCTCGTCGAGCACCAGAAGATTGGGCGGATCGAACAGCATCAGCGCCATCACCAGGCGCGCCTTTTCGCCGCCTGACAGAACCCGGCATTTCTTCTCGATCTCGTCGCCGGAAAAGCCGAAGCAGCCGGCGAGTGCCCTGAGCGGCGCCTGGCCGGCTTGCGGAAACGCGTCCTCCAGCGTCTGGAACACGGTGCGTTCGCCCTCCAACACCTCCATGGCGTGCTGGGCGAAATAGCCCATTTTCACACTCGGCCCCCGAGCAACTGTGCCGGCATCCGGGTCAGACGCGCCGGCCACCAGCTTCAGCAGCGTCGACTTGCCGGCGCCGTTGACGCCCATGATGCACCAGCGCTCGCGGCGGCGGACCTGGAAATCCAGCCCCTCATAGATCGAGCGACTGCCATATCCCTTGTGCACGTTCTTCAGCGTCACGACATCCTCGCCGCAGCGCGGCGCCGGCTGAAAATCGAAATTCACGATCTGACGGCGCTTGGGCGGCTCGACACGATCGATCTTGTCGAGCTTCTTCACCCGGCTCTGCACCTGGGCGGCGTGTGACGCCCGCGCCTTGAAGCGCTCGATAAAAGCGATCTCCTTGGCCAGCATGGCCTGCTGGCGCTCGAACTGCGCCTGCTGCTGCTTGTCGGCGATCGCCCGCTGCTGCTGGTAGAATTCGTAATTGCCGGAATAGGCGGTGAGCGAACCGGCGTCGATCTCGACCACCTTGTTGACGATGCGGTTCATGAACTCGCGGTCGTGCGAGGTCATCAGCAGCGCGCCCTCATAACCCTTCAGGAACTGCTCCAGCCAGATCAGGCTTTCGAGATCGAGATGGTTGGACGGTTCGTCGAGCAGCATGACGTCGGGCCGCATCAACAGGATGCGGGCCAGCGCCACGCGCATCTTCCAGCCGCCGGACAGTTTGCCGACATCGCCGTCCATCATTTCCTGGGAAAAGCCGAGGCCGTCGAGCACTTCGCGGGCGCGGCCATCGAGCGCATAGCCGTCGAGCTCCTCGAAACGATGCTGCGCCTCGCCGTACTTCTCGATGATCTCGTCCATCCGGTCGGCCTGCTCGGGATCGGCCATGGCCGCCTCGAGTTCGGCCATTTCGGCCGCCACGTCGCTGACCGGCCCGGCGCCGTTCATCACTTCGGCCACAGCACTGTGGCCCGCCATGTCGCCGACATCCTGGCTGAAATAGCCGATGGTGACGCCGCGATCGACCTGCACCTGGCCTTCGTCGGGCTGTTCCTGGCCGGTGATCATGCGAAACAGCGTCGTCTTGCCGGCGCCGTTCGGGCCGACAAGGCCGACCTTCTCGCCCTTCTGTAGCGAGGCCGAGGCCTCGATGAAGACAAGCTGGCGGCCGTTCTGCTTGCTGATGCTTTCAAGACGGATCATGAGGCGGTCCGGGGGAGTTGGTGCAAAGTTGAGGGATTTGCCCGGGGCCATACGCGAATGAGCGCAAGGAGGAAAGAGGCAGAAGCGCCACAGATGGTGGCGAGGACCCGTCATCGCGCCCGAAACAAAAATCCAGCGATTGTCGAAAACCGCCCTCGCGGAACGACATTGGCACGGCGGCCTGCATGGCCCCCAAACAGCGACACCAACAGGCAGGAATATGACGATGGCCAAGATGCTCGTGATCTACAAAACCCCGGCTGATCCGGAGGCGTTCGACCGGCACTATTTCGAGGTTCATGTGCCGCTGGCCAAGAAGCTTCCCGGACTGCGGCGCTACGACATCAGCAGGCGGCCCATCATCAAGCGCTCGGCGGGCGAGATTCCGTATCTGGTCGGGACACTCTATTTCGACAGCCTCGCCGATATGCAGAGCGCATTTGCCACCGAAATCGGCATTGCCTGCGCCGCTGACCGGCGTATACTCGCCCCAGGAGACGATGACTTGACGATGCTCCTGTTCGACGTCGACCAAGTGTGAATCTTAGCCGATCTCGGAGTGGAACGAAGGAGCCGCGCCGAAGCGGACGACGTTACTTCGCGTCGTGGAAGATGATTCCCACCGTATGCCGCCGTCCCGAGCGCAGGCGGCTGACGCCGTGCCGGAGATTGACGCGGTAGTGCCCTTTCGTACCTTGCACCGGGCGATTGTGGACAGCAAAGATCACTGCATCGCCCCGGGTCAGCGGCACCACTTCGGCACGGCTTTGCATGCGCGGGCGCTGCTCGGTCAGCACGAATTCGCCGCCGGTGAAATCCTCGCCCGGCTGCGACAACAGGATCGCGACCTGCAGGGGAAAAGCGAGGTCGCCATAGAGATCCTGGTGGAGGCAGTTGAAGTCGCCGGGGCCATATTGGAGGAGAAGCGGCGTCGGCCGCGTTTGGCCGCCTTCGTGGCAAAGCTGGAGGAAGGCGGCGTGGTCATCGGGATAGCGCCGTGCCGCGCCCATGCGATCGTTCCAGTCGTTCGCGACGCCGGCCAGCCTGGGATAGAGCGCGGTGCGCAGGCCACCGACCAGATCCGGCAGCGGATAGCGGAAATAGCGGTACTCGCCCTTGCCGAAGCCATGGCGGGCCATCACCACATGGCTGCGGAAATGGTCCTCATGCGGATAGAGACCGGCGATCTCGGCGCACTCCTCGGGTGCAAGCAGCGCCGGCATGACGGCGCTGCCGTGGCTGTTCAGTTCGCCGACCAGAGCACTCCAGTCCTGCGCTGCGACGCGCGCTTCGGCCGAATGGGCTGCGCGTTTGGTGCTTATCGAATGGATGGTCATGGATGCCTCCTTTGCTTGCGGTCAAAGTGGGGCGAACGAGGCGCCTGGGCCACCCGATTCCTGCGATGAACATTGTCATCTGCTGCCGGCAGCGATTAACTGTGTACATGCATCTTTCGATCGAACCGCTAAATGGCGTCAAAGGGCTTCCTCTCGGATCGTCTAAGGCGACTGTCAGATCCTTCTTTTCAGGAGAGCTCAAGGTCTTTCGGCGGAGCCCAACCAGCGTTCCGGCCGACTATTGGCCGGACCTTGGAGTATTCGCCTATTACAAGGCCGATGGCGCACTCGAAGCGCTAGAATTCACCTCGCCTGCGATCTTGGAACTGGGTGGCGCGTCGCTGTTTCCGATTTCCATGGAGGTTGCGCTGAGGTTCTTGAGACAAACCGACCCCAATGTGAAGGTCGAGATCGATAGCGCGATTTCGAATGCTCTCGGCATCAGCATCTGGACAGCCATAGGAAAAGAAGCGGACTCCCAGGTGGAAACACTTTTGCTGTTTGGAGCAGGCTACTACGGCTGATCCTTCCGGCGATATCCACTGCAGATCGACTGCGTATCGATCGCATCAGACCGGATCGGCACCCTTGCGGCGATACGCCTCCAACTCAGGGTCCAGATCGACCCTCACCGCGTTTGTGAACAGGCAGGTCGCCACCATGATGCCGGCGAAGGCGACGAGGTTGACCAGCAGTGTGTCGTCGTAGCTAGCCTTGAGTGCCGCCCAGACATCGTCGGGAACGGCGTTGGTATCGGCAGCGACTGCCTTGCCGAATTCGATCAGCAAAGCTTCTTCAGCGCTGGGCTCGATCGCCTCGGGATCAAGACCGCTGTCGATCAGCGCGCGGCGGAAGAAGGTAAGCGGTATCTCGGCGCGGCATCTCTCGGAGATCGCCAGCGACAACAGCCAGACAGCGCGGTCGTCGAGTGCGGGCTTGAGCAGATCGCGAAGGGTGAACCATTCGGCATAGATGCGGTGGGCCGCCGGTGAATGCAGCAGGATGCGCTTCATGTTGGTCATGCGTCCGCGCAGGCCAAGCTCCCTGTCGTGCTCGGCGCGGATGTCTTGCGATGCCGAGGCGTAGTCGATCGGCGGGATCATGGCCATGGGACGGTCCTTGGTTGGTGGTAGCGAGGCATTCTGCGACACCCTCACCCAAGCGTCGTATGCAATTGCGGCGCGGCGCGCAGCGTGTTGGACACCGTGCAGATCGCTTCGGCGTCCTCGACGATCCGCTGCTTGGTCGCAGCGTCGAGATCGCCTGAGATGTCGAGCCTGATGTTGAGCCTTTCGACGCGCGACGGCTCGTCCTTGGCCTTCTCGCCGCTGACCTCGGCGCGCACCTCACCAAGCGCGGCGGCAACCCCGAGGCGGGAGGCGGCGATGCGCGCGCTCAGCACCATGCAGGCGGCGAGCGAGGCGTAGAGCAGGTCGAGCGGATTGAAGCCCGGCGCGCTGACGCCGGTGACGACATCGACTGCACCGCCGGTCGGAGTGGTGATGGAAGGCAAGCCGCCGGGCTGCAGCGTCGCCGTCGCGCCGGTGACGCGGGTTCTGACCTTCAACTCAGCCATCGCAAATCCTTCTGGCCGGCAGTCCGGCAAAGGGGTAAGGATCGCCCGTGGCGTGTCCTGTCCCGCTATATGGTATGTCCTGGGCCGATACCGCAACCTCCGCAGAAGCGGCACCCTGTCAGCAATCTTCACCACGCCCGTTCCCTCTCCGCCCTGCCCTGCGGTAGGCTCGCGCGATCCGCAACAGGATCGCGAGAGCCATGATCGTCCAGGCCTGCATCAATGGCGCGCGCGCCGCCGATTTTCACCCCACACTGCCGCTCGACTCCGACGCTATGGCGCGCGACGGGGCGGCTTCGATTGCCGCGGGCGCAGCTGAGCTGCATGTCCATGCCCGCAGCGCGGACCGCCGCGAGAGCCTTGCGCCGGCAGCGATGGATCCGACCATCGCAGGGCTGCGCCGTGCCTGCCCCGGTACGCTGATCGGCGTCTCCACCGGCGCCTGGATCGAGAATGACGATACAAGCACGCTGGTCGCCATCGCCGGCTGGCGCGAATTGCCGGACTATGCCTCGGTCAATCTCAGCGAGGCGGCCGCGCCTATCGTCATGGAGAGCCTGCGGCAGCGCGGCATCGGCATCGAGGCGGGTCTGGCGTCGGTCGCCGACGCCGAGCGGCTGGTCGGCCTCGACCATGGCGGGCGCGTGCTGCGCGTGCTGATCGAGATTTCCGAGCAGACGCTAGACGAGGCTTTTGCGGTCGCCGACGGCATCGAACAGGTCCTGGAGCGCGCCGGCATTCGCCGTGCCATCCTGCTGCATGGCGAGAACGCGACGGTGTGGCCGTTCGTGCGCCGTGCCGCGGATCGCGACTGGTCGACGCGCGTCGGGCTGGAGGATGGGAAGCATCTGCCGGATGGCACGGTTGCGGCCGGCAATGCCGCGCTGACGGCGGCAGCCGTGGCGATCTTCCAGGCCGGGCGATAGCGCATACAAGCAGCGCGCCAAGGCATCGCCGAGACGATGGCGATCGCAAGGCCCGGGCCGCGAAAGTCGGTGAAAGCTATTCAAATTTTATGTATTAATTAAACCGGCAGTTAATCGTCGCATCAACGATCTCATCGGTGTTAATATTCTCCGGCATCGGGGACATTTTTTAATGAACGTCATTCCGGATAATGATCACGCTGCGCCGCGTCGGATTCAACAATATACATCGATACAGACCCTGCGGGGGCTAGCAGCCCTAATGGTTGTTATCTATCATCTTCCGGCCGCACTAGGCGTGCTCGATTTGCCTATTCCCATTCTAAACAGCGGCGTCGACCTGTTTTTCGTCATCAGCGGTTTTGTCATGGTTCTCTCGACGGAGAACAGACATCGCGACCACCGTGCTTTTTTGATGCAGCGGTTCACGCGCGTCGTTCCGTTCTATTGGGTCATGACCTTCCTCATGGTCGCCGCACTTTGGCTGTTTGCCGGTCGTGGAGTGTCCTTTGAGCAGATTACCAATAGCCTGCTTTTCGTGCCCTATCTCGATACGGCCACAGGCTATGTCCAGCCAGTGCTTGGCGTGGGTTGGACGCTCAATCTGGAAATCCTGTTTTACATTCTGTTCGCGGCGACTATGGGTTTTGGTGCGCTGACGCAAATGGCCACGATTGGCGTTGTCTTTGCAATCGCCGTAGCCGCACGCATTATCTTCAAACCCGCCGCCGACACTGTGCTGTTTTTCTATACCACGCCAATCCTGTTTGAGTTCCTTGCCGGCATGGCTGTCGGCCATCTGGTCGGCAGACTGGTGCGTTTGCCGGCTTTCCTGGGCGCCTCGGCTGTCGGGTTCGCTATTGTGTCCACACTGTTGATGGTACTTGGCTTCAACTTGCCGCGAACCCTTGCTCAAGGTATCCCGGCGCTGATCCTTGTCGCGGGTTGCATCAGCCTGGAGAGCTACTTCCGACTTTTTGCTCCTCGCGTGCTGGCAAGGCTGGGAGATGCTTCCTACTCTCTCTATCTGACCCATCCTATCGTGCTGCTCGCGATCGCTCCTGTCGTTGCAACCGCCAATGTGTCACCATGGCTTGCAAGCATAGCTATTGTCACCGCCTGCATCGCCGTGTCCCTGGCGAGTTATAGTTTTATCGAAAGGCCGCTTTTGGCCATGTCGCGAATGAGCCTCTCCGCTTATCAGGTGAAGGCGTGAGTTGCGGCTACGCCGCAGCTCGGTCGGCCTGCCATTCGGGTGCGTTGCTCACTACGACCTACCGTCGCGTTCAAGCGACCACGGCCGCGGCAAGATCGTCTTCGAACTCCCTCACCTAGTGCTGTCGCGCACATCCTCGACTGCCCCAAAATGTGCAGCGGTTTTGGGACGACATGCATCCTGTCTTGCCTGAACGCACACGGGAACTGACACAGAGGGATGACATAGCTCTTGCTGCTGTTAAAAATTCCCCATAAGGTATTTTTCATATCCGAAAGAAAATCCGATCGTTTCTTTCCCATTATGAAAGCCTTGCCTTTGCGTGAGCATCTCGATCAAACCGATCGACGGCTGGTAAAGCTGTTGTCGCAGGATGCCCAGCCCGGCATCAACCGGCTCGCCGAGACGATGGCGATCTCGGTGCCGACGGTGCGCTCAAGGTTGCGCAATCTGCTCGACCGCAACCTCTTGAAGATCGTCGGGCTGCTCAATCTGACCGAACGCCCCGAGTTGATCTCGGCCATTGTCGGCATCAACGCTCAGGGACGTGGCCGCGCCCGGGAACTGGCGCAGCGCATTGCCGAACTGCCTTTCGTCAACTCGGCCTCGGTGGTTACCGGGCGCTTCGACATCATCGTCGACGTGACCGTCGCCGGCGATGTCGCCGACCTCTACCGCATCACCAGCGAGCTGATTCCGGGCGCCGGCATTCCCGGGGAAGTCGTGCGCAGCGAAACCTTCGTCGTCATGGCTTCATGCAACAAATGGGTCAGCCTTCCCGAAGGCTGCTGGTCGGAAGAAACACCGTCACGCAAGGAGCCGGCATGAGAATAGCTGTTCTCGGCGGCCTCGGCCTGCAGGGACGGGCGGCCATCGCCGATCTCGTCGCCAGCGCCGGTGTCGAGGAAGTCGTCTGCGTCGATACGTCGGCTGACGGCCCTGCCCGGCTTGCCGGGCTGACCGACCTTTCCCGCGTGCGTTTCGTCATGCCCGAGGGCGCGATCGGTCCGGCGCTTGCCACCGTGCTGGCGGATGTCGACGCCGCCATCGATCTGTTGCCGCAGCCATTGATGCGCGAGGCGGTGCAGGCCGCGATCGCAACGCGCACGCCGCTGGTCACTACCAATTACGGCAAGGCGATTGCCGATCTGGCGCCGGAGGCTGAACAGGCCGGCGTTTCGATCATGACCGAATGTGGGCTCGATCCCGGCATCGACCTCGTGCTCTATGCGCGCGCCGCAAAGCAGTTCTCTACGATCTCCTCGATCGATTCCTATTGCGGCGGCATCCCCGAACCGAAGGCGATGGCGAAGCCGCTTTGCTACAAGGTAAGCTGGAATTTCGACATGGTTCTGGTCAGCCAGAACCGCGACAGCGTGATGATCGAGCATGGCAAGCGCGTCGAAGTGCCGGCCGGGCGGCAGCACGACAATGCCTTCATCCACGAGATCGAGGTCGCGGGCCTCGGCCGGCTGGAAGCTTTCCCCAATGGCGACGCGCTGCACTATGTCGAGATGCTGGCGGCCGCCAAGGGATTGCAACGCTCGGGCCGCTATACACTGCGCTGGCCGGGATGGTCGGCGTTCTGGGCGCCGCTGAAGGAACTCGGCTTCCTCTCCGAAGACAAGGTGCCCGGCACCGGCGCCAGCCCCCGCGAATTTCTCGGCCGGCTGCTCGGCCCGCAATTGCAGTATGGCGCTGACGAGAAGGACCTTTGCGTGATGCGCAATGTCTTTTCCGGTCTCGAGGGCGGTCGCGCCAAAACGGTGACATCGGACCTGATCATCGAACGCGACCTGGCATCCGGCCTGTTCGGCATGAGCCTCGGCGTCGGCTATCCCGCCAGCATCGTGGCGCAGATGCTGGCGCGGCGCGAGATCGCCACACCTGGCCTGCTCAACCCGCTGCTGCATGTGCCGGACGAACCCTTCTTTGACGAGCTGGCGAGGCGTGGCATCAAGGTGACCGAAACGGTGGCCTGGGACTGACGATTTTCGAACGGTGGCTGCCGCCGGCAAACGGTGCCGCCGCTCAAAAAACACCCAAAAGGGTGGAATAACAAAGTGGAACAACAACGATAACAGGAGGAATGCCAAAATGAAGATTGCCAGACTTTTTATCGCCGGACTTGCGCTTGCGGGGCTCGCCACGGCGGCCAGTGCCGGAACGCTCGACGAGATCACCAAGCGCGGCGAACTGCGCGTCGCGGTACAGACGCAAGGACCTCCCTTCTCGCTGGTCGGCGCGGCCGGCGAGCGCACCGGCAGTTCGGTCGAACTCGCCGAGCTGATGGCCAAGGAAATGGGCGTCAAGATCACCTTCCTCGACTATGACTGGGACGGGCTGATCCCGGCGCTGCTTTCGGGCAAGGCCGACCTGCTCGTCGCCGACATGACGCCGACGCTGGCGCGCGGCATGAAGGTCGCCTTCACCACACCTTACATGTATACGGGCAGCACCGTCTTCACCAAGGCCGACAGCAAGTTCAAGACAACCGAGGACTGCAAGGCCAAGGGCACCAAGATCGCCGTGCTGTTGGGCGCCACCGGCGAAAAGGAAGCCAAGAACGCCTTCCCGGATGCCGACATCAAGAGCTACAAGGGCGGCGGCCCGCTGCTGCTCGACGCGGTCAACAACGGCCAGGCCGATTGCGGCGTCAACGACGTCTCGGCGGTCAAGGGTCAGTCGACAGCCTATCCCGCCGGCACCTTCACCATCATGCCGGACCTGTTGTCGAAGGAGCCGCTTGCCTTCGCCACCCGCTACGACGAGCCGGACCTGTTGATCTGGATGAACCTGTTCCTCAACCAGGTCAGCATCGACGGCCGCTTGCAGAAGAACCTCGACTACTGGGTCAATTCCGACGCCTGGAAGAAGGATCACTAAGCAGAGGTAAGCAGGGAGTAGTGAGTAGGAAGTAGTGAATGGTGAATGGTGAACGGCCATTCCGGACGCCCTTCACTGCTCACCACTCACTACTCACTACTGCCCATTCACCATTCACAATTCACCGCCATGCTCGAAAATTTCAGCTTCCGCACCATCGTCGAATATCTGCCGCTGTTCGGGCAGGGTCTGATCACGACCGTGTGGCTGTCGGCGCTGTCTTTTGCGGGCGCGCTGGCCGTCGGCATCGTGCTCGCCGCCATGAACCTGCAGCGCGGCCAGCTGTTTCGCGTGCTGGCCAAGGGCTATATCGATGCCGTGCGCGCCACGCCGTTGCTGGCGCAGCTCTACTTCCTCTATTTCGGCCTGCCGCGTCTCGGCTTCGTCCTGCCCGAGCTCGTCGTCGGCATCATCGCTTTGTCGCTGAACAGCGGCGCCTATGTCGCGGAAATCATCCGCGCCGGCATCCTGTCGATCCCGCGCGGCCAGGTCGAGGCCGGGGTTGCCTCGGGAATGACCTATGTCCAGCGCATGCGCCTGGTCATCCTGCCGCAAGCCTTCAAGGTGACGATCCCGCCGCTGCTCGGCCAGGCGATCGTGCTGGTCAAGGATTCCGCGCTTTTGTCGCTGATCTCGGTTTCCGAACTGACGCGCGCCGGCCAGTTGCTGGCGTCCGACCGCTTCATGCCGGCGGAAGGCTTTCTCACCATCGCCGCTTTCTATCTGCTGCTCTATTACTGCCTCAAAGGACTGGCGGGGCTGTCCAGTCGGTGGCTCGGTCTGCAGCCGGCAAGGAGCAGCACATGATCTGGCAACAGCTGCAAAGCCTGGCCGGCAGCTACCCCCTCGCCTTGCGCGGCCTTGGCATGACCGTGATGCTGTCGGCGATCAGCCTGGTGCTGGGCACGCTGCTTGGCTTCGGCCTCGGCATATTGCGCACCGGCGGCAACCGGCTGATCTCGAGCGTGATCGGCGCCTGGGTCGACCTGATCCGCGGCACGCCGTTCCTGGTGCAGATCTTCCTGATCTTCTTCATCCTGCCGGAATTCGGCATCGAGCTCGATGCCTTCACGGCCGGCATCATCGCGCTCACCAACCTCGCCGCGTGCTTCATCTGCGAGATCGTCGCCGCCGGCATCCGCTCGGTGCCGACCGGCCAGGTTGAGGCAGCTCTGGCGTCTGGCCTGTCGCGCTGGCAACGCATGCGCCAGGTGGTGCTGCCGCAGGCGATGCGCATCGTGCTGCCGCCGCTGGTCGGGCAATATGTACTCTTGATCAAGGATTCCTCCGTCGTCTCGGCGATCGGGCTGACCGACCTCACCCGCGTCGGCTGGCTTGTGGTGCAGCGTGTGCCCAACGGCCTGCTGGTCTTCTTCCTGGTCGGCGTCGGCTATTTCGTCGTCTGCTATCCGCTGATCATGCTCGCCCGCCGGCTGGAGCGCCGCATGGGCGCGGCGCATGGCGAGGTGCAGCTGTGACATCGAACCCAAAGGGCTGACCGCCATGACCAATCCAAGCCCGACCAAGACAAACCTGACCAAAACGGGCATGATCGACTTTCGCGGCGTCAACAAATGGTTCGGCTCGCTCAATGTGCTGAAGGACATCACGCTCAGCGTCGAGCCGCGCGAAGTGGTCGTCGTCTGCGGCCCAAGTGGTTCGGGCAAGTCGACGCTGATCCGCTGCATCAACGGCCTGGAAGCGATCAAGGATGGCGACCTCGTCGTCGACGGCCAGCGCCTCGGCGACCCCGCCACCAACATGACGCAGCTGCGCACCGAGATCGGCTTCGTCTTCCAGTCGTTCAACCTCTACCCGCACAAGACGGCGCTGGAAAACGTCACGCTGGCGCCGATCCATGTGCGCAAGATCCCCCGCGCCGAGGCCGAGCAGGCCGGGCGCGACTTGCTGGCCAAGGTCGGCCTCGCCGACAAGGTCAACGCCTACCCGTCACAGCTGTCCGGCGGCCAGCAGCAGCGTGTGGCCATCGCGCGCTGCCTCGGCATGCGCCCCAAGATCATGCTGTTTGACGAACCGACCTCGGCGCTCGATCCCGAGATGATTTCCGAAGTGCTCGACGTCATGGTCGCGGTGGCCGAGGAAGGCATGACCATGATGGTGGTAACGCACGAAATGGGCTTTGCCCGCAAGGTGGCGCAGCGCGTGGTGTTCATGGACGCCGGCGCCATCGTCGAAAGCGGCACGCCGGAAGCGTTTTTCTCCGACCCGAAGACCGACCGCAGCCGGGCTTTTCTAAGCAAGATTCTAAGGCATTAGAGCTTAGCCAAAGCCGGTCGTCCGAAAGGCCGCGGGGCAGGAACTGTCGACGCACAGCGCCAAACAACGAGCCGCCGGTAGAGTGGATCGGCTACGTTTAGGTCTCCGGCTACGCCTCTGGGACCTTCCACGTGCCGTCCAGAACCTTCGCGCGTGGTCGATAGAGCCGTACCATCCAGTTCCAGCCGGGCCACCATCGGCTGTACGGTCAAGCCACCGGCGCCGCGCCGCGCCGCTCGAGCGCGGTCCTGCGGATGATTTCCGCGATTTCCGGGCTGCTGCTGCACAGCATCTGGAAATCCGCCGCGTGCAGCGACAGGAGTGAGACAGAAGTTGCGGCAGTGACGGTCGCCATACGCGGTTCGCCGCTGATCAGCGCCATCTCGCCGAAGAAGGCGCCAGGGCCAAGCTCCACCGGGTTCGGCGTCGCGACGCTGACGCGGCCCTCCACGACGAAGAACATCCGATCGCCGGTCTCGCCGCTGCGGCAGATCACGGCGCCCGCCGGCACCGTGCGGGGTCTTAACGCGCGCACGATCTCGACCAGCGTGGCCGGGCCAAGCTTCTGAAACAACGGAACGCCGGCAATCAATTGCCAATTGCGGACGAAATCCTCGCGACGGACTTCTTGATAAAAGCCGGAGGCAAGAATGCCGGCCCAGAGCCCGAAGATGCCGATGCCACACATCATGACAGCCCCGGCAAGAACGCGGCCGGCGAAGCTTTGCGGAATGTCGTCGCCATAGCCGGTAGTGGACAGCGTGACCACCGCCCACCACATTGTCTCGGGGATGCTGCCGAACTTTTCCGGTTGGACGTCGCGCTCGATGACATAGGCCGCAAGTGCGACACCGAACAGAACCAGGCCGAAGACCGTGGTGACGCCGACCAGGTTGCGCGCTTCGTTGGCCAGAACCCTGCCAAGCAGCGGGAAGAACGTCGAGTCGCGCAGCGGCTTCAGCAGCCAGACAGCACAGTAGAGGCTGCGGTCGGGCGTGCCGTCGAGCAGGAATGCGGCGAGTGGAACCAAAACCGCGAGCACATCGATTGCGATTGCCGGCGTCCTGTCCCGAAGGTCTCCCGCCCAGCGCTTGAGCAGGGTCTCGGCCATCTGCAGAAGATAGGCGGCCCAAATGACAGCGAGCACGGCAGCCAGAGCCAGTCTGCTTCGTCCGGACATGTTCGGCATCGTGAGCGCAGCCACCGCCAGAAGCCCAGGCGCAGCGAGCACCGCATTTAGCGGTGCGTAGATTCTCAGAAAAGGCAGTACCGACATTCTATCCCACCAGCGGCCACTGTGCTCCAGAATAGAGGCCTTCCGGGCAAGCGCAAAGGGTGCTTTGCGATCGCAAGATCAGGTCACGCCAATGGCTTTCGGGCGCCGCTATCGGCGCTCCACGGTCGCACCGCAGGCGACGGATCAGCTCGGGAGCCGCCACATTCGCACGCGACCCGCACCGCGCAATTCCGTTTCCTCGAGTGGGTCGCAAGCAAATTTCGGTCCAAGCAGTTGGCAAGTTGCATCGGAAATACGGATTTCATCGGGCTCCGCGGACGTTTGAATACGTGAGGCGAGATTAACGGTCTCACCCCACAGGTCGTAGGCGAACCGCCTCTTGCCTATGACGCCGGCGACGATCGGTCCTGAGTGAATTCCAATTCTCAGCCTTATCGGTTCTCCTGCGAAGCGTTCCCGCTTGACCGCTTTGCGCAGCTCAATCGCATAGCGCGTGAGGGCCTTTGCATGATCGGATCGCGCCGTGGGCAGGCCGGCGACCACCATCACACAATCGCCAATTGTTTTGATCTTTTCGCAGCCGTATCGCTCAGAGAGCCGATCCGCCGCCTTGAAGAAGTAGTTTAAAATAGCGAGCGTCGTCACCGCTCCGACGCTGCGCGCTCGTTCCGTAAAACCGACGATGTCGGCAAAAAGCACACTCACCTCTGCGTGGTTGTCGGCAATTTTCTTTTGCGCTTTCAATCGCTCCGCGATCGACGCCGGGAGAATGTTGAGGAGCAGGTTTTCGGCGCGCTGGTATTCACGCGCCAATCCCTCCTGGCTCTTTCTCAGTGCCTCGTTCGTCGATTGCAATTTTTCGTTGAGTTGACGCTCCCTCTCTTGCAGGAGCGTCATTTCATAGGCCTTCTGTTGAAGCCGCTGCCTGTTGTCTCGTTCGGCAGTGGCGTCCAGAAAAAGCAGCCACACGAACGCATTGTCAGCAAAAAAATGGAGGTCGGCGACACGCCCGCCGGGCAGTTCAACCATATCCATGCGAAACGGAAGCTCCGGGCAAGGCAGCAAACCTTCCATGAATTCAAGCTGCTCCGCAACAGGCTTGCCGATGCGAAGCGATGACAGCCCGTAATGTTCAACATTACCGCCCTTGGCAGCTATGCAAAGCTCAGCGTCGATTTTCAGATAAGCGACAGCGTGCCCGTCGAAGAAGAAATTGAAAAACCAATTTCTGACTTCTTTTGGCAATTCATGCATGGTCTATTTGGTGACCATCAAGGCAAGTTGACGAAAGGCGTCATCGACCTGCTCGCCCGAAAGCGCACTTGTTAGATAGATTTGCCATCCACGTTGCCTCAACTCGTTGATCTCACCATCCGATATCGCCCACCGATCGGCCAGATCGGACTTGTTGAACAGCAATACGAACGGCATGGCGCCGAATTCGGCCTCGACCCGTTCGCGCAGCGTGAGTGCCACGGCAAGAGTAGCAGCGCGGGTTCCATCGACGACTAGCACGAGCCCGGTTGCACCTCGAACATAGCTGACGCGGAATGAGCCGATATCGTCCTCGCCGGCCAAATCCCACAAAATCAGATCCACGGTTTTGTCCGGGAGCGCGACGCTTTTCTTGTCGATTTTCACTCCGACGGTGGTCAAGTAGGTTTCTGAGAAGATGCTCTGCACAAACCTGCGGACCAGACTCGTCTTTCCGACGGCGAAGCCGCCCAGCATGCAGATCTTTTTTTGCAACATGTTGGGCTCCGCTAGTCCAGGTTTACCGTAATCGAAACCCGGCGATTGGTGGAGCTACCGGTTAGACTGTTTTCAGGTACAGCCGGCTCAAAAGTGCCCGCGCCCCGAACCAGCAGCAGTTCGGGAGCAACGCCGCGCTTGTTGAGAAGCGCACGAACTGTCTCGGCGCGGGCGGCGCTGATCGACGCGTTGGCCGTCTCACGGCCCGTGGTGTCCGAATGCCCGGTCAACATGAACCGCGCCGTTACGCCGGAATTGCGGGCACTCTGGGCGAATTCCTTTATTTGATCCGCCAACCTGTCGAGAACCGGCGTCTGCTCCGGTCCCGGCACAACCTTGCCGGAAGAGAAGAAAATATCGGTCGTCTGGATCGCCTGCCTCAAATGATTAAGTTCTGCGAGGTTCAGCTCACGCAGCTGCGAGACATCCAGAACCACTCCGTCCGCCGAAAGTTGTTCAGCGGCGGCCCGCGCGCGGTTGATCCAGCCGGCAGGAGCCTCACCCACGGCCACAATGCGACCCTGGATGATCGAGAGCTGAACGGTTTTCGGCGGGGACAGCGCCGCCGTCAGCCGCTTCACCACAAACTTCGGATCAAGGCTCTGATAGAATTGCCACTGTGCATGAACGCGGGCAGGATCAACGTCCGTTCCGGACAGCAGGGCTTGCGGGTCGGCGGCAAGCGGGTCTCTCAAGCCGGAAATATAGAAATGTCCGCCCCTCGCCGTTTGTTGGGCGACGATGATTCCCGGTTGGGCCTCAAGTCGCGACACATAATACTGCCAGTGCTCCGCCGCGCGTGCTTCGGGGCTCACGTCACGAACCTTGGAGATGTCGAATTCGGGTCCGCCTGCCGAAAGCTGCCGGGCCGCCGCGCGCGCGCGATCGATCCAGGTGTCGGGAGCCTCACCCTCGGCAACGATGCGATCATCGACGATCGAAAGTCGTACTGTTTCCGGCGGATACAGTGACGCCGTCAGCCGCTTCAGCACGAACTCCGGCTCAAGGCTCTGATAGAACTGCCACTGCGCATGAACCCGGGCGGGATCGACCTCTGTTCCCGACAACAGCGACTGCGGATCGGCGCCAAGCGGGTCTCGCAGGCCGGCAATATAGAATTGGCCGTCGCTTATCTTTTGGTCTGCAACGATGATGCCCGGCTGGGTCTCCAGTCGCGACACATAGGCGTGCCAGCGCTCCGCCTCGCTCACTTGGGGACTTACGTCACGAACCCCCGAGATATCGAAGACCGGCCCGCCTGCCGAAAGCTGCTGGGCCGCCGCGCGCGCCCGGCTGATCCAGGTGTCGGGAGCCTCACCCTCGGCGACGATGCGGCCATCGACAATCGAAAGTCGCACTGAATCCGGCGGAGCCAGCGACGCCGTCAGCCGCTTCAGCACGAACTCCGGCTCAAGGCTCTGATAAAATTGCCATTGCGAATGAACCCCGGCCGGATCGACTCCCGTGCCTGACAACAGCGACTGCGGGTCGACGGCAAGCGGGTCCCTCAGGCCGGCAATATAGAACTGGCCATCGCGTACCTGCTGTTCGGCAACGATGATGCCCGGCTGGGCCTCCACTCGCGACACGTAAGCCTGCCAGCGCGACACGTAAGCCTGCCAGCGCTGCGCTGATTGCCAGGAAAGAAAGTACCAACCGCCTGCCAGACTCAAAAGCAGCAGGGCAACGGCCGCCACCAGCCACGGAAATCCGTCGTTTGATTCCTCCTGCTTCAGCTCGACGCAGGTCTGCAACTGCGCCTCTACGGAGGCCAGTTGCGAACCGTCGCCGTCGAACTGCTCTAAAGCCTGTGAGCTTTCCTCATGGATGCGAAGCAACACATCGCGAACGATTTCATGCAATTCCTCCGGCGGATTTCCCCGGATCACCGAAACCAGGGTCGCAAACGGTCCAACTTCCGACCAGAGACGAAGCTCGCCGAAACGGATTGTGTCCAGGCCGCTCTGCTCTTTCTCGTTAAATGAGTCTTTTACAAAATCCTGAATCGCACTGAGCATCGAAGAAATGAGCTGAGGATCTTCGCTCGTCGCATTGTCGGCAGTTACATGCGCTATCAAAAGGCCGGAATTCCGATGAATGAGAAAGGCATGTTCCACACGGTAGACAAGGGAATGCTTCAGAACAACTGCCGAGAAGCTTGCCCCTGTTCTCCAGGCTTCAAGTCTCCACTTGAGCCCGTGCCAGGTGAATATGTGCCTTAGAGTTTCATTCAGCGACTGAAAGGTCTGGTCGATCTTTTCGCCGATCGACTTGCGAATTGCCGGCAGAAACACCGGGTACAATATGTCCGTCAGCGTGCGCGGGCTCTTCTGGATCGACCGTTGCACAGCCCGTTCGACAGCTGGCGCAAGCGCCTCGCCGAGTTGCGCGTAAGGCGCTCGTCCGGCAGCACTGGGAAGAACGTCGCCCACGGCCGCCGCAAGCTGCTCGGGTTCGTCGAGCAGATGCGTAACGCGTGAAAGCTCCGAGATTTCACGGCTGACCAGCAACTGCCGCAGCGTTTCCATGCGCGGATCGGCGGTTGGAACCGCCTCGAACTGCGCACGGTAGTCCGGATCAACGTTCCGGGCAATTTCGATCAAAAGACGAGCCAGAGCCTCGCGATCAATCTCTGTATCGTTCGAGGCTGTTCTTTGCGGAAGGTTGAATGGGTCGACGGTGGACGTCAAGGTCCCATCAACTCACTTTCCAGCTGCGGTCCGAGTTGCTCTTGCTCCCGACGGGATCCTGATTGAGACACTTTGCAACCTCGACAAACAGGCCAGCCAAAAGATTTCGGTCGGTCTTGACGTTGCTGAGGTCGGCAAACATCTTCTCGATCAGCATCTGAACGCCTTCATTCTTCTGCTTGATTTCCTCACGCAGCAAATGATCGTTTCGATTTATCCGGTCCGAAACGTCGCGCTCGAGCGCGCTCAACTGATCCGACAACGTGCGCACCTGCTTTTCAAGAGCCTGGTTTTGCTCGCGAAGATTCCGGTCGATCTCCTTGTCGGCATCGGCTCGTGAATCTTTTTCGCTCCGCAATTGCCCTGCAAGCGAATCGATCTGCTTCTTTGCATTCGACTCGTACATTTCGAGATTGCGCTTGGCCTCGGACTCGACATCCTTGAAGCGCTGCAACACCCGTTCTTCAAGCTTGGAAAAACGGCGGTCATAGTCCTGCATCTGGTTGCCGAAGAGCAGGTCACGGATCTTGTCGACACCGACGGCGTCGCCGGCGGTTCCGTTTTCGCGGGCCTGAACTCCCATGAAGTTCAGCCCGTTTCCTTCTGTGTTACCTATCAGATTTACGTCCGCCTTCTTTTCTGAAGAAGCGGAATTCGAAGATTCCTTAGCCATCCATATACCCCCATTGAACACATGCCGTCAGGTAAGCATGTCAGCAATCGGGCCGCAAGCCGGATTCGTCTTGACTTATGCCTATTCATGGGGCAGCCGAGCGCGATGGCTAACGGCCCGGCAATGGCAATCAGGGGCGAGGCCCTCTTGAAGGCGCGGAACGTGCGGACGGTTTCGCGTATCCAAAAAGCGGCCTTCAGTCGAACGTCGCCAGCGGCTCGGCATTGATCTCGACCCACTCACAGCGCCGGCTTTCGTGGTAAAAAGACTGAAAGGGCGGCGGGAACGACGGGTCGGCGAAGGCGCCGACGGGAATGGCGATCACGCCGGGTTGCGTGTCGATGCGATAGTGGACGGCGGCGCCGCACTCCGGACAGAAATTGTAGATGACGCGGCCGCCCTCGTCGCCGGTGCGCGTGAACTGCTTCGCCCGCCCCTCGATCGATACATCAGCTTGCGCAAACCGGACATTGTAGCTGAAGGCGCTGCCGGTGCGGCGCTTGCAGTCGAGGCAATGGCAGACCGAGATGCGCACCGGCTCGCCCGAACAGACGGCTGAAAGCTGGCCGCAGAGACATTGCGCGCGGCGCGTGACCATAGTTTCTTCCTCCCCTTCACATCACTGCGTATCGGCGCTGGCCCTCAGTTCCGTCCGCTTCTGTTCCGAAACCATGGCCAGATCCAGCACCTTCTGCAGTTCGGCGGCATGGTGGAATGAAGGCTCGGCCTGCACGCCGCTGCGAACCGCATCGACGAAGCGCTGGTAATTGGTCGGCACCGTGCCGGCGTCGAGCACCTGCCATTTGGCGTTCTCGATACCCCCGCCGACACACGCCTTCAGTTCCGAACCCTCGAGATTGTGCACGACTTCGATGCCGCCCTTGTCGCCATAGATGCGCAGGCGCAATTCGTTGATGTGGCCGGTCGCCCAGCGGCTGGCGTGAACGACGCCAAAGGCGCCGTTGGAGAAATCCAGCGTCATGGCGAAGCTGTCATTGGCGTCGAGGTCGTATTCGCCGATACGGTTGCCTGGCGCCTTGTCGAAGGTGCGCAGCCGGCAAAACACGTGGTCGACGTCGAGTGCGGCGCCATAGCTGGCGAAATCGAGGATGTGGATGCCGACATCGCCGAGCACGCCGTTGGAGCCGTGGTCGCGCGACAGCCGCCACAGCCATTTCGGGTCGGTGCGCCAGTCGCCCCAGAATTTCGAGACCAGCCAGCTCTGTAGATAGGAGGACTCGACGTGGCGGACGGTGCCGATCTCGCCGGCCAGCACCATCTGTCGCGCCTTCTGCAAGGCAGCGACATTGCGATAGGTGAGGTTGACCATGTTGACGATGCCGGCGGCCTCAGCCGCTTTGGCCATCTCGCTTGCCTTGCCGAAGTCTTCGGCCAGCGGCTTTTCGCACAGTACCGGCTTGCCGGCCGCGATCAGCGCCATGGTGGTCGGGTGGTGAATGCGGTCGGGCGTGACGTTGGCGACCGCATCGAACTCGCCCCACGCCAGCGCGTCTTCCAGCGATGTGAATCGCTTCGGTATCTTGAACCCGTCGGCAAATTCGCCAACGCGCTTTTCATCGACGTCGACAGCACCGACGATCTCGACGCCGTCGATACCGCCGAAGCGGCGGGCATGCTCCTGCGCCATCCAGCCGGTACCCAGTATCAAAAGCCGCATTCTCTGCACTCCGAGCGAATTGGTTCGATTCAATCATATGGCGCAGATACGGTCTAGGAAACCCATGCGGAAAACCGCTACGCCTTTTTTCCTGGATTTTGCTTTAGCGGAAGCCGGCCTCGCCCGAAGCGTGCAGCTTGCCGCCGCGCTCGACGATCGGCTCCAGCGCCTTCTCGACCGGCACGTTCGGCGCCTCAAGGATCGCCGACTTGGTGCCCTGCGGATTGTGCGCCCACTTAACCGCATTGCGCAGCACCTTGTGCACATTGGCGTCGTGATAGGTCGGATAGGTCTCGTGGCCCGGGCGGAAGTAGAAGACATTGCCGGCGCCGCGGCGATAGGTCAGCCCAGAACGGAACACCTCGCCGCCCTGGAACCAGGAGATGAAGACGGTCTCCAGCGGTTCGGGCACGGCGAACTGTTCGCCATACATTTCTTCATTCTCGAGCTCGAAATATTCGCCGACGCCCTCGGCGATCGGATGGCTGGGGCTGGTCACCCAGAGCCGCTCGCGCTCGCCCGCCTCGCGCCATTTCAGCGTGCAGGGCGTGCCCATCAGCCGCTTGAAGATTTTCGAGAAATGGCCGGAATGGAGAACGATCAGCCCCATCCCCTCCCAAACGCGGCGGGCGACGCGCTCGACGATCTCGTCGGCCACCGCGCCATGATCCTTGTGGCCCCACCAGACCAGCACGTCGGTCTCGGCCAGACGGTCGGCCGGCAGGCCGTGCTCCGGCTGCTCGAGCGTGGCGGTCGAGGCGGAGATCGCCTCGTCGGCATTCAGCGCCTTGGCGATGGTCGTGTGCATGCCCTCGGGATAGAGGGCTGCGACCACCTCATTGGTCCGCTCATGGATGTTCTCGCCCCAAACGACAGCGCGTATTGTCATGATGTCCTCGTGGTGAAGCCGACCCGCAGGGGTCAGTCATAATCTGCCTGGGGGTCAAAAGGGAATAGGCAGTGGGGAATAGGCTATAGGGGCAGAAAACAAGGAACAGGCGATGGACGCTCCTGGGCCCTACTGCCTACTGCCTACTGCCTACTGCCTACTGCCTTACGCTCCCCGGCCTTCCTGAGCGACCCGCGTCAGCGGCTTGGTCAGGCGCGGCACGACGACGAGGCGCTTGATCTTGCCTTTCTTGTAGGCGGCAAGGAAGCGGGCGTAGTCCTTGAAGACGACGCAGCCATTGGACTCCGCACGGCCGCCGCGCAGCATGTAGGTGTGGGCGAGCAGGCCGTCGCGACCGTACTTGTTGCCGCCGCTGACGGGAGTGAGACGGAGCGCCTCGACGCCATGGAAGCGGGATTCTCGAAGACGCAGATCATAGGTGTTGGGCGGCGTCGGGCCGACATTCTTCTTGTGCACGAAGCGCGGCTGGTCGACCATCGAACCCAGCCCCGAATGGGCCTCCAGCCGCGAGCCGTCCGGCATGTAGACGGTCTTGGCCGAGATATCGTAGACGGCGACGCCGCCGCCCATTCCGGGCGTGGCGAACAGATCCTTGAAGGCGCGACCGACACCGCCCGCCGGGACGTCCGGCTTGGCATAGGCCAGCATCTCGCCGGCCTGTGTCTTCGACCGTTTGCCAGGCTTGATCCGGCTTGATCGGATGCTCTGGCTGTCTGGCACGCCAGGCAGTGCGGCGACCTCCGAAGTACTGCGTGGCGAGCGCGGCGACGAATTGCCCGGCGACTGGGGTGCGGGGCTCTCGGGCGTCCTGTCGGTCTGTGGCTTGGCTGCCCTGGGCTTGCTGGCTTGCCGAGCCTCGGCAGGCTGAGCGGTTTCGGCGCGTGGACGCCAACCGGGCAACGCAATGTTGTCGGGCAGATCGTCCTGCGGCGGCAGCGAAGCGACCTGAACCTCGGCCTGCTCAGGATCCTGCCCTCCGGCGATTGCTTCAACGGCCGGCGGCGGGGCCAGCATGTCAGCGTCTTCCGGCAAGCTGTTGGCCAGCGCCAGCGCCAGGCGCGATGAGCGTTCGATCTCAGCCACTTCCGGCCCAAAGCGTTCCGAGGCCGGGCCATGCTGATCGGGCAGCCGGACTTCGGCGAAACGGGCAGCGACCGGAAGGCTGGCAAGCATGAAGGGCGCATTCGAGGCCTTGGCGAAGGCGGCAGCCAGCTTTTGCGGCGACAGCTCTGCCTTGGCCACCACGCCGTCGAAGCGCATGCCGCGCGAAGTGGCGAGAGCGACGCTGGTGTTTGGCGCAATGTTTGAGGCGACACTGCTCGGGGCCACAGCGTGCGTGGCCGGCTTCAGCCGCGCCATCTTGCCGTCATGCGCGAAGTTCGCGGCGGCATGCGCGCAGCCGGCGTCGCATTGGCTGAGCAGCGAGGCCTGTGATTTTTGCGCCGGAAGCCGCGGCGCCCACGAATTGGCGAGGCTGCGGCGCGAATCGGCAAGTGCTGCGTTCGGCAGAAGCAGACTGTGCGGAAGGCTGTTGGAGGCTGCGGTGAGCGAGGTACCGAGCGAATAGAGGCCGGCCATGGTTGCCACCGACCACAGCGCCAAGGCCGCGCCGACAACCGGCACCACCACCCAGCGCTGGCCGGATCTCTTCGAAGTCAAACCCCGTTCAGGAGTATCGCCCCGGTCTTTCAAACGCAAAAACGCCATACAACCACTCTCAATCGGCATGCAGGCTTGCGACCCTCGCATCCGTGACATCCACAGTTCGCTGGTGCCCCCTGCACCTTTCGCGTCTGTTGCCGATTGAATCAAAAGATGGACAAAGTTGGTTAACCAATCCCTCCATCAGCCACCGATTATGCGGCGCCTGATACGAAAAAAAGAGCACTCCATGGTCTGCGCCACGGTAGAATGCTCTCCCTCACCCCCGCCTTGCTGCCCGTTTTTGCGATCCAAGTCAAGGAAACGCTGCGTCAGCTTGCTGCAAGCCTGTGCTGATTGCCCGCTGATCGGCCTTCTCAATCAGTTGACCTTCCGGTGGCTGGAAGGTCTATCTGCTCAGAGACGGAGACCTCCGGCGACGGAAATTTACCGATGAGAACCGGCATCACGACCGAAGAATCCGACTGCAGGTCGAACCCCTGCTGCGGCTGGCTGAGCACGGATGGATGGGGCAAGGACATGGCGCCGTGAGATGGACTGTGAAAGCGGCGCTGCTGTGGCTGGTCTGTGCCCTTACGATGGGCGCCTCCGTCGGCAGCGGACCGATCGTCGCGGCCCGCCAGGCGTCGATGAAGGAGATGGCGGCGGCTGCGAAAACCATTGCCGGCATGTTCGACCGCAGGCAAGCCTATGACGCCGCAGCCTTCAAGGCGGCAGCGGACACGCTGCGCGCTCGCACCGGCCCTGCCCTGATTGCCGAATTTCCGAGCGGCTCGCTTGGACCGCCTTCGCAGGCCAGGCTGGAGATCGATCAGTCACGGGCGGAATTCGAGGCCCTGGCAAATCATATCGGAACGCTGGCCGACGCTCTGGCCGCCAAGGCCGAAAGCGCGCCGGCCGTCATCACCGATGACATGCGCATGGGCACCGGCCTGGCGATGGGCGGCGGCAGCCTGCTCGGCAAGCGCTCGATTCCAGAGGAAGCCGATCCGACCAAACTGCCGGCGGAGCATATCCTGCATCTCATCCTGCAGGATTGCTCGACCTGTCATTCGAAATTCCGGCAAAAGGTACAGTGAAGCGACATTATCCGGCGGAGCATTTCCTTGCTGGCCTGCGCCACAGCCACTTCGCATACAAGTAAATTCGTTTGTGCTAATATATCGAGGATCGTGCATATCCATGCATGACGAGCATCGGGAGGATGCAATGAAAACCATGAATCGCAGGTCTGCAATTGCCCTCGGTCTGACGACCGCCGCGGTAGCGCCTTTGTTCACCTTGGCGGCATCGGCAAAAATCAAGAAATACGGCCCGAAAGAGGGCAAGGAGATTGCGCCCGGTGTCAGGGTGGTGGAGGTCGGCACCGGCAATGCAGACATTCCCGCCTATAAGAGCATCGCAATTATCGACGTTGTGTTTCAGCCCGGAGCACATGCTCCTCAAACCGTGATGGACAACGACATGGTGTGCACCATTACCTCAGGTGCATTCACGATCAAGAAAGCGGACAAGGAATTCAAGCTCAAGACGGGTGATATGTACACCTGCTCCAAGGGCAAGACCGATGAAGCGACGAATACAAGCAAGGAGGTCGGCGTGCATCGCATCGCCGTATTGATACCCGCATAGCAGATGGAATTCCGGCCGGACCACGCCGTCGCGAGTCCGGCCGGCCAGACGAGGCGATCTCGTTCCGTCGTCAGCGCGGCCATCTCACGCCAGCCACTCCCTGATCGCCGAGCGGGCGGGAACGGCGCGCATGTGGTCTTCGCGCTATGGCTTTGTTTGGGCATGATCTTTTGGGAAAGCTGGCTTGGTTTTCAATCATCGGCTAGGTCGAATGGCTGATCAATCAGCGCATCCACGTGGCCAATACGGAGATCGAAACCGCACGAGTTTTGCCGGCCACCAGGCGGTGTTCGAGGCGATCGAGCGCCGCGACCCGGAAGCGGCCGGCCAAGCGATGCGGGCGCATCTGGAAAACGCCCGGAGCAAGTTCAATTCAGGTTCGGGCAGATTGGACTGGCCGGCAGACGCGGCAGCGCTCTGGCGCAAAGCAAAAAGCCCGCCGTTCAAAGCCGGCGGGCTCCCTTCAATCATACAGCGCGATCCGGTCGCCGATAACCAGGACGACCGAATTTCGGCCTTCAGCGGCTGGTTGCGCTCAGGGGGCGGGCTTCGACGGGTTTGAAGCGACCAGCGATCCGAGTTTGCCGGCTTTGGCCAGACTCGGCTTTTCGTAAGTTTTCTTCACAGAATCCCTCCTCTAATGGCATCAATTTCCTCTGCCAGGCCTGTTTTGTCAAATCTGGCAGCAGTCCGTCACAGCTCCCGGCGGCAATTCGTGCCGTTACGCCGGCTCGCGCTTCAGCGCCTGCGCCATGCAGTGAATGCCGCCGCCGGTCTTGGAAATCTCGCTCATGTCGACGGCAGCAACCTCGAAGCCGCGCGCTTTGAGTTGGCCGATCAGCGACTGGCTCGACGTCGGCGCGATCACCCTGTCCTTGCCGAGCGACATGAAGTTGCAGCCGAGCGCCATCGTGTCCTGGAAGGGCACGTCGATGATCTCGTGGCCCTTGCCCTTCAGCCAGTCGACGATGCCGGGCTCGGTGCAGGCGAGGCACACCGCGGTGAGCTTCTCGGCGACCGGCACCACCATCAGGTCGATATGGACGTAATATTCGTCGATGAAGGCGAGGCGCGTTTCCCAGCCTTCCTTTTCGAACCAGTCCTGCACCTGGCGGGCGCCCTCTTCCTGCGTGCGGGCGCCGCCGCAGCCGATCAGCACCACGCCCTCCTCGATGACGTTGAAGTCGCCGCCTTCGAAGGTGCCAGCCGTGACCATGTCGTAGATGGGTATGCCGAGCTTTTCATAGGTGCGGATGGCGGCATAGTTCTCGCCGCGCCGCCACCAATTGGCCATGGCGGTGATGAAGGCGCCGTAGGGCGTCATGACGCTGGAGTCTCTGGAATAGACCTGCATCGGCAGTTCCGGCGTCGGCTCGTGCCAGTGGATGTTGACGCCGAAATGCTCATAGGCGGCGACGAGGTCCTTGTGCTGCGCCTGGGCGATCTGAACGTTGCAGGGCGCTTCGCGCAAATGCTTGCGCGAGAGCGAGCTGGTCGAGAGGTGGCGCAGGAAGTTTGGCGAGCCGAGCAACACGTCTGTCAGCACGTCGGTCTCGTTGGCAAAGCCCCATGATGTCAGCGGCTTGGTGCCGCCGGCGGGATTGCGGCGCTGCAGCGAGAACGGTTCGGCGATGATGCGATCATGGACGGTCATAAGGTTCTCCTCGATTTGACTATGCAGCTTGATTGGATTGGCTGCTCGGAATCCACCAATCGCGTCCGCGCGCGGTGGTGACATATTCCGGCCAGCGGAAATTGATCGGCGGGTCATAGTCGCAAAGCGGCGCGATCCAGTTGGAGCCACCAATGCCGCCGCCGGTGCGGGTGACGAATTCGTCCATGGCTGCATCACGCGCGGACTTGTCCTCGAGCAGGCGGAGGGCTGCAAGCGCAACCGTCTTGGCGGCGCAAATGACCATCGGGTCAATGGTGGCCGAGATACCGCCCAGCGCGTTCATCGCCCAGGATGGATAGGCATGGCCATTCGCCGAGCGCAGCGCCGGGCGAGCGACATAGAAGCGTGCGGTCGGCGTGTGCCACGACATGTCGGTGTAGTCGTCGGAGGTCGAGTTGATCTGCGACGGAGGCAAATCGCGGCGCAGGATTGCCTCGGCCTCTTGCGGCGCAACCAGCCGCTCCATCTCGTCGATGAAAGGGTTGTCGGTCGCGGTGCCGCCGGCATTGACCTGGACCTCGCGACCGATCGCTTTCGCCGCCTCGTCCCAGCTCGGAGCGCCAACGGTGGACAGCGCCTCATAGGCAATCCCCGCCATGGCGTGATTGGCGAGGCCCGGCCTCGACTTCGACACCCAATGGCGCTCATAGCGACAACCGCTGATCGCCGCGGCCGCGGCCGCATTACGGTCGAGCACCGCGGTGACCTGCTCTGCCATGGCAATGGTCGGCACGCGGATCATGTACTGGATCTCGGCCAGCCCCGCCGGCAGATTGTCGGCGGTCGCCTGCCCGGCGGTGAGGATCGCCTCGCTGATCGACCAGCCGCCCTGGTGAGGCAGCATGGAATCGCGCAGCGCCTTGGAGGTCATGTACATCGTCATCAGTGCGTCGTTGGCGCCGGGCGCCCGCACCGCCGAATGCGCCTGCGGGATCGGCGCGCCATCGCTTGCGCGAACCCAGTTTTCGGGTTCGTCGCAGACAAAACGGTAGATCATCGCATAGGCGGCGCCGCAATGCGTGTCCCAGCGCGCCGTGTTGCAGAGCGGCAGCATATAGAAGGGGTGGAAGGAGATCATGCCGGCAAGGCCGTCATAGTAGCCCTTGGCCGCATGGATCGGCTTCGAGCCCCTGACCTTCTCGGCCGGCTCGCCGGTGAAGCGCAACGTCCCCTCGATGCCGTGGCGTTGCATTGCAGCCTTGGTGGCGAGAAGTCCGCCGAGGCCGGCAATGCCAAGCCCGGAATGCGGATCGGTGTGGCCGCCGGCCTCGCTGCCGAGGCCCGGCCGCGATCGCTTCACCGTTGCCGCGTCCTGGCAGTTGCCAGGCACGGCGTCGTATTCGCCGTACATGCCGATGGTCGGCCCCGGGCCATTCGTCCAGTGGGCGCAAAAGGCGGTCGGCATGCCGGCCGACCCTTCCTCGACCGAAAAGCCCTCATGCTTCAGCCGCGCGACATACCAGGCCGCCGACTGGTATTCGCGCCAGGCTGTTTCGCCGAAATCGAAAATGGTGCGCGTCCACGCCGACAGCGACGGCTGGATGCTATCGAGACAGGCAAGCGCGGTGGCTTGCGCCGAGGTCGTCACCGGTTTCTCCATGCGGCCCAAGAAAGCAGTGAAGCGGCATTGCAAAAAGTGATATGTTTTTCCGGTTCATGCAAATTCGGTTCACCTGAGGCCTCTTGCGAATACCTTCCACACAGGCGCTGCGCGCCCTCGACAGTTTTGCCCGTCACGGCAGTGTCTGGCGCGCAGCCGATGAACTGCATTTGACCCGCAGCGCCGTCAGCCATCAGTTGCGGCTGCTCGAACGCGACCTCGGCTTCGACCTGCTGGAGCGCATCGGCAAGGGCGTGGCGCTGACACCGCGCGGCCAGCGCTATGCCGCCGATGTGAGAAAGGCGCTGACGGTGCTCGGCGATGCGGTGACGCGCCAGGCCGGCACGGGCGTCGGCGGTTCGTTCGCCGTTTCCTGCACGCCGGGCTTCGCCTCTCTGTTCCTGTGCACGCACATCGGCGAGTTCCGGCAGATGTATCCGGACGTGGCGCTGTCGATCCTGACGCCCAGACGGCTGGACGATGTCAGCAATCCGGACGCCGATGCCTTCATTGCCTTCGGCGTCGGCAACTGGCCGAACCGCTCGGTGGAGTTGCTGTGCGAAATCTCGTTCACGCCACTTTGCAGCCCGACACTGCTCAACAAGGTCGGCGGCTTTTCAAAACCGGCCGACGTGCTGCGCGCCAATCTCCTGCATCTCGGCGACACCGAGGACTGGGCGCGCTGGCTGGCGCTGTCCAAGGTGGAAAACCCCGACACCGAAAGCGGTATCTTCTTCTCGGACATGAACCTCGTCTTCTCCGCGGCGATCGCCGGACAAGGCATCGCAATGGGCGACGAACTGACCAGCCGCCGCGCGCTCAGCGAAGGCCGTCTGGTGCGCCCCTTCGACATCGCGATCCCCTCGCCGCGCTCGTATTTCCTGGTGTCGGAACATGCCAAGGCCAGCCACCCGGTGCTGGAAGCATTCAATGGGTGGTTGAGGTCGAAGCTGTCGGAGAACCGGATCAGCCCGTACTAGCCTCCCATCCGTGAATCAAATTTGCCGATCAGGCGAAAACTATTCGGTTGCGGTGAGCCGGCGCACTGCCCTACGCTCAAACCACGATCAAGGAAGAGGCAGGATGCAGCAACCCGGCCGGGCCGCAGAGATCAAGGCAATCGGGATCGGCAAGAGCTTCGGCTCGTTCCGGGCGCTGGACGACCTGACGCTCAATATCGGCCGTGGCGAATTTTTGACGCTGCTCGGCCCCTCCGGCTCGGGCAAGACCACCTTCCTGATGATCCTGGCAGGCTTCGTGCAACCGACCGCCGGCAAGCTTTTCAGCGACGGTTTCGACATCACCGATCGGCCGGCAGAGCAGCGCGCCGCCGGCATGGTGTTCCAGGGCTATGCGCTGTTTCCGCATATGTCGGTCGAGGCCAACATCGCCTTCCCGCTCAAGGTGCGCAAGAAATCGGCCTCCGAGATCAAACGCCGCGTCGCCGAGATGATCGAGCGCGTCGGACTGAAGGGCCATGAGACGAAACTGCCGGCGCAACTTTCCGGCGGCCAGCAGCAGCGCGTGGCACTGGCGCGTGCGCTGGTGTTCGAACCCGGCGTGCTGCTCCTCGACGAGCCGTTCTCAGCGCTCGACAAGAGCCTGCGCGGCCTGATGCAGGCCGAGATGAAGCGGCTGCATCAGGAGACCGGCACCACCTTCGTCTTCGTTACCCACGACCAGAGCGAGGCGCTGGCGCTGTCGTCGCGCGTCGCCATCTTCAACCATGGCAAATTGCTGCAGGTCGGTGCACCGGACGAGGTGTATGACCGGCCGGCCAATCGTTTCGTCGCTGAGTTCCTGGGCGAGATCAACATGCTGCCGTTGAAGGGGGTCAAGCCCGCCGACAATGGCTCGACAGGCCTCTGCGAGGACCGCGCGGTCAACATGCTCTGCAAGGCCGAGAAAGTCCGTGGCGATGCGATCCTGGCGATCCGGCCCGAGCATATGTCGATCGCGCGCGAAGCCGCCGCCGGCGAGAATGGCATCGCCGCCACCGCCATCGGCTCGACCTATCTGGGTGCGGCGACCAAACTCGATCTGACGACGCGCCAGGGCGCCAAGGTGACCGTCTCGGTGCCGAACGAGGTCGCGGCGGCGGCGCTGAGCAAAGGCAATTCCGTCTGGCTGACCTGGCCGGCGGAAAAGGGTTTCCTCCTTCCGGACGGAGGATGACGACGAGAACGGCGAAGTCTTCCAGCAAAGAATCTGGAGCGCGCCATAACCACCGGAACCAACAACGAAAAAGGGGAACTAAAATGACAGACCAAAGCAAAAAACAAGCCATGGACGCGCTATCCGCCCGGGCTGTGCGCGGCGAGATTTCGCGCCGGCAATTCACCCAGCTTGCAGCCTTCGTGCTGGCCGGCACGCCGATGCTGCTGCGCTCGACCGGCGCGTTTGCGCAGGCCAAGGAACTGGTGCTGGTCAACTGGGGTGGCGATGCCCTCACCGCTTATGACGCCGCCTATGGCCAGGCCTTCACTAAGGAGACCGGCATCGCCGTCAAGATGGACGGTTCGGGCCCGACCGAAGGCGCGATTGCCGCACAGTTCAAGAGCGGCGCGCCGACCTGGGATCTCGTCGATGTCGACCCGTTCTCGGCCATCACGCTCGGCGCCCAGGGTGCGCTCGAGCCGATCGACTACGCCGTCGTCGACAAGAAGAAGATGCGAGAAGGCTTCGGCTGGGAATACGCGGCCTCGACCTATTTCTTCTCCTACGTCATCGCCTATGACTCGGAGAAATACGGCAAGGACGCGCCGACCGGCATGGCCGACTTCTTCGACGTGAAGAAGTTTCCGGGCAAGCGCTCGCTCTACAAATGGGGCGTGTCGAGCTGGGAAGCAGCGCTGCTCGCCGACGGCATCGCGCCGGCATCGCTCTACCCGCTCGACCTGAAGCGCGCGCATGACAAGATCGCCGCCTTCAAGGAAAACGTCGTGGCCTATTGGGGCGGCGGCGCCGAAAGCCAGAGCGTGCTGCTCAACGGCGAAGCCTCGATGGCGATCGTGTGGTCGACCCGCGCCTCGCTGATCGAGCAGGATTCCGGCGGCAAGATCAAGTTCATCTGGGATCAGGGCCTGATTTCGCCCGGCGCGCTGGCCGTGCTCAAGGGCAACCCCGGCGGCAAGGACGCAGCGATGAAGTTCATCGCCAGCGCCCAGGATCCGGAGAAGCAACTGGTGATGTTCGACAAGCTTGGACAAGGTCCGGCCAATCCGGCCGCCGATGCGCTGATCCCCGCCGACAAGAAGCGCATCAACCCGGTCGATCCCGAAAACATGAAGAAGCAGATCGCGCTCGACATGGATTGGTACGCCAAGAATTACGGGGCAGCACTCGACGAATACACCAAGATCATCTCGGCCTGACCAGGCCGGGCACGAGCTTCGATGAGAGGCGCCCTCTCCGACAGGATGGGCGCGGCGGTGCTGATGGCGCCGCTGCTCCTGTTCCTTGTGCTGGCCTACGCCTGGCCGTTCCTCGGCGTCGTCAAGTGGAGTGTCACCTTGCCGACACCGGGGCTCGGCCAGTATGGCGCGCTCGCCACCGATGCCCTGGTGCAGTCTGTGTTCATCCGCACGCTGCGCATCGCGCTGATCGTCACCGTGGTTTCCGTGGCGGCGGCATACGCCATCACCATGGTTTGGGTGCGCGGCAGCCCGGCACAGCGCATAATCGCTGAATTCTGCATTCTCGTCCCCTTCTGGATCTCGGTGCTGACCCGCGCCTTCGGCTGGGTGGCGCTTTTGTCCAACCGCGGCCTGATCAACACCTGGCTGCAATCGATCGGCTTCATCTCCGAGCCGCTGGCGCTGGTGCGCAACGAGTTCGGCGTCATCGTCGGCATGACGCATTTCCTCATTCCCTTCGCGGTGTTCCCGCTGGCCTCCGCCATGCGCAGCCTCGACGAGCGCGTGCTGCTCGCGGCGCGCGGGCTCGGCTCCAGCCGCATGCGCACCTTCTGGACCGTGTTCGTGCCGATGACGCGCTCCGGCATCATCGGTTCGGCGATGATCGTGTTCGTCTTCTCGCTCGGCTTCTTCGTCACGCCGGCGATCCTCGGCGGCGGCCGCAGCGTGATGATCGCCGAGCTGATCTATCTCCGCATCTTCCAGAGTCCCGACTGGGGACTGGGTGCGGCGATCAGCGTCGTGCTGGTGCTGTTCGTCGGCGCGCTCATGGCGCTGCTGTTCCGCTATGTCAGACCGAAGCAACTGATCTGATGCCGACCTATCGCCCCGGTCCCGTCTCGCTGATCCTCGCCGTGCTGGTGGCGCTGTTCCTGCTGCTGCCGCTGTTGGCGGTCATCCCGGTGTCGCTGACGCCAAGCCGCATGCTGGCGATGCCGACGGGCGAGCTGTCGCTGCGCCACTACCGCGCGCTGATCGAGGATCCGCGCTGGCTCGACGCCATCCTGCTGTCGATCCGCATCGGCATCGTCAGCAGCGTCATCTCCACCGTGCTGGCGCTGTGCTTCAGCCTTGGCGTCTGGATGTTCCAGCCGCGCTTCACGGCCACCCTTGTCGGCTTCGTGCTGTTGCCGATGGTGGTGCCGCCGGTGGTCTCGGCGATCACGCTCTACTTCCTGCTGACGTCGATCTCGGGCATGAGCTCGTTCTTCGGCTACGACACCTGGCTTGGCGTCGCCATGGCGCATTCGGTGATGACGGTGCCTTTCGCCACGGTGCTGATCCTGGTCTCGCTCAGCCAGCTCGACCGCCGCATCGACCTTGCCGCGCGCGGCCTTGGCGCCGGTGTGTGGGAGCGCGCCACGCGCATCATCATGCCCAACATCAAGTTCGGCATCGTCACCGCCGCGCTGCTGTCCTTCGTGCTGTCCTGGGAAGAGATCGGCGTCACGCTGTTCATCACCTCTGTCAACGCCATCACGCTGCCGCGGCTGATGTGGATGGGCCTGCGCGACAACATCGACCCGGCGATCGCCGCGCTCTCGGTGATCCTGATCATCATCACTGTGCTGGTGCTGGCGGTGCGGACGGTGGTGGTGAAGATGCGCGGCGGGCACTGAGCCAAGGTGGCCAACAACGGCGATAGCCCAGCCGCTGTGTGAAGGGCGTTACGGACGGTAAGCGCCGGGTACATTACGCGGCGTCATGGGAAACCTGCCGCTGGTGACATTTGCCTTCGTGTCGGTGCTCGGAATGGCGGTTCCGGGACCGGACGTCGTGCTCGCCATTACCAACGGCTCCCGCTACGGTTTTCGACGCGCGTTTCTCGGCATGGCCGGCGTCGTACTGTCTGATTTCGTTCTTATCAGCATCGTCGCGCTGGGCTTCGGCGCTCTTCTGCTGGCTTCGGAATTCTATCTCTCGGCTCTCAGGATGTTCGGCGCGGGCTATCTGCTTTTCGTCGCCATCGGTACCCTGCGCACAGCATCCCGACCTTCGTTCAACCCTAACCTTCCCGAAACACGCCATTCAGCCAAGGCACTCATTGGGCGCTGCTTCCTGGTGGCGGTCACAAATCCGGCGGCCTGGCTGCTTTTCCCCGCGATCCTGCCGCATTTTGTCCGCGTGGATGAGCCGATCGCGATCCAGTATGGCATCCTGGCCATTATCGCCGCGCTTGCCGATGTGTTTGTGCTGACGTTTTACGCAGCCCTTGGCGCGCGGGCTGCAAGGCTTCTGGCTGGGCCAAACGCCGTGTGGATCGACCGGTTTTACGGTATCGCCCTGCTTGGTCTTTCGAGCACTTTGATCCTGCAATCCCTCGGCCATCTTAGATAGTCGACACAGGAACACACAGGCCCGGATTTTAGCAATCGGCCCGCAATCAGCTTGCGAAGAATCTCGACAGCCTTGCCGCCGTGGCTTCGGGGTGCTCTTCCGGGAAGAAATGCCCACCCTTGACCGAGCCGCCTTCGACGTTATCAGCCCATTGCCGCCAGATCGCCAACGGGCCGCCCTCCTCCGCATACCAGTTTTCCAACCCACCCTCGCCGCTCCAGAGCGCAAGCAGCGGGCATCTGATGCGACGGCCGTCAGCCTGGTCCTGCGCGTCGTGCTCGCGGTCGATGCCTGCGGCGGCGCGATATTCTTGGCAAATGGCGTGGACATGGGCGGGATCACGCAGCGCCTCGATATAGGCGGCCCTGACCTCATCGGGAAAAGCATCTGGAGCCGAGCCCCAGCCGGTGATCGCATTGTCGATGACTACATCCGGTGCGGCAGCCAGAAGGCGTTCCGGCAGCGGATCGGGCTGGGCAAGCAGGCTCCACGGCCAGAAGGCCAGCGCCAGCCTGGCATCAGCACGATCCCAGGCGGAGGCCGTGGGGATGACGTCGAGAACGGCGACCTTCGACACGGTTTCGGGATGGTCGAGCGCCAGCCGGTAGGCGACGCGGCCGCCACGGTCATGGCCGGCAACCGTGAAGCGGCCGAAGCCGAGAACGTCCATAACCTGCACCATGTCGCGCGCCATGGCCCGTTTGGAATAGGCGGCATGATCGGCTCCGGAAGCCGGACAGCCGCTTTGGCCGTAGCCTCTCAGATCGGCGGCAACCACGCTGAAGTGCGGCGCCAATGCCACGGCGATGTCCCGCCACATAACATGCGTTTCGGGAAAGCCATGCAGGAGCAGCAGCGGCGGCCCTGAGCCACCGGCCCTGACGAAGATCGATGTCTCCTCCATTTGAACGGTCCTGGCGTCAAAGCCCGCAAACATCAGCTGCCGCCAACCATTCCGTGGCTGGAACGGATTCGCAGCACCTGGACACCCTTCGGCAATTCGATCAGGAACTCCTTGTCGCGGTCGAGATGGTGGATGCTTTGCGGATCGCCGCCGGTAAAGGCGGCCATCGCCTCGACGTTCTCCCAATAGGAGATGGTGATGAATTCCGAATGCGTCGGCGTGTCCTCGCGAAAAGTCTGCACGCCCAGCGCTTTCTCGATCAGCGGCTTGATACCGGCCTCGTAATTGTAGCGCTCATAGGCGTCGGCCTTGTCAGGCAAGGTCCTGCCGCGCCAGATGCGCGCAATCGTCGGGGTTTTCGGTGCCATCTGCCATAAACACCTGAGCGCCGGCCGTGTTCCGAACATCTCGACTCGTGGCAGCCGGATCGCCGCCCGAACCTGCGAGCAGGGGCCGGCCAAGTTGACTAGCTGTCGCGGTCAATGCACAAGGAGCCATGGTCTGAGGGCGGGACGGTGACGCATCGGTCTGCAAAACCGACGTAGTGGGTTCAATTCCCACTCAGGCCTCAACACTATCTCTTTGAAGTTGTTGGCGATCCCGACAGGATTCGAACCTGTGACCATCGGCTTAGAAGGCCGGTGCTCTATCCAGCTGAGCTACGGGACCGCTGGCCGGCATTTGATATCTTGGCCGGCTGATGTCTATGTGCCAGGCGCTGACCGGCGGTCAATGCGTCCAGGGTATCCTGCGGTCATAGCGGAAATTTTCCGCATAGGAAATCTGCCGGCGCTTGGTCTCTTTCGGCTCCTCGACACGGAAGGCCAGCCCCTGCTTTTCGGCATAGGCCACCGCTTCTTCCCTGGTGTCGAAGGTCAGCCTGATCTGGCTCAGCATGTCGCCCGATGTGGTGTAGCCCATCAGCGGGTCGATCTTCTTGCGTTGGGCGGGATCGAATTCCAGCACCCAATGGCCGGTCTTGGCCTTGCCGGACTGCATCGCGGTTTTGGCTGGGCTGAAAATTCGCGCGGACATGGGCACCTCGTAGCTGCGTTGGCGGTAGCGCCGCCTTATTTCAGTCAATACTGTGCAACACTGCCGACGGCAAGGCCGAAGCGGCCTGCAACCAGGCCGCTTCGGCAGCGGCATCGGCCCGATACACTGGCGTAGCATCAAAAGTCATGGTCATGATGGCGACACAAAGAGGCATGGACGCAGGGATTTTGCACGCCGAGGCCGACAGCCAAGCGATTTTCGACGGCGCGATCGTGATCGGCGCCGGGGCAGCCGGCTTGACCGCAGCCCATGCGCTGCTCAAGACCGGCGTGCCTGTGATGGTGTTGGAAAAGGAAGCCCGGCTGGCCGAGCCATGGCACGGGCGGCACGAGCGACTGCATCTCAACACGCATCGCGACCTTTCGGCGCTGCCGGGCGTTTCCTTTCCTGCCGGCACCCCTGCCTTTCCGCACCGAAACACCATCATCGGCCATTTGAACGAATTCCACGCCATGCACCGGCTGCCGGTCGAGTTCGGCATTGCGGTCGAGGAGATAGGCTTCGAGGGCGACCACTGGCTTGTGCGGACCAGTGCCGGGCCGCGGCTGGCGCGCCATGTCGTCATCGCCACCGGGCGCGACCGGCAGCCCTTCATTCCGGCCTGGAAAGGCATGAAGGCCTTTGCCGGACGCATCATCCATTCGGCCGCATTCGGTAACGCCAAGGCCTATGCGGGCAAGAAAGTGCTGGTCGTCGGCGCCGGCAATTCCGGCTTCGACGTGCTCAATCACCTGGTGGCAGCCGGCACCGGACAGATCTGGCTGTCGGCGCGCAACGGTCCGGCACTGCTGCCCAAGCGCCTCGGCCAGATCGCCGTCCATCGGTTTTCGCCGATCCTGGCGCGGCTGCCGTTCAAGCTCGCCGATGCGGTGATGGCGGCGACGCAGCGATGGGCCTTCGGCGACCTCACGGCCTACGGCGTGCCGCCGACGCCTTCGGGCGGCGCAAGCCGGCTGGCGTCGGATTATACCGCCATCGCCACCGATGACGGCGCGGTCGATGCCATCAAGGACGGCAGGATCATCGTCTTGCCAACCGTGCGGGAATTTACCCGCGACACGGTCGTTTTCGACGATGGCGCGACGATCCAGCCGGATATCGTCATCGCCGCGACCGGCTACCGCACCGGGCTCGAGGCCATGCTGGGCAAGCTCGGCGTGCTCGACGAAAAGGGCGTGCCGCTGTTCAACGGCGCGGACAGCGACCCGAAACTGCCGGGCCTGTGGTTCACCGGCATGCGGCCAAGCATCCGCGGCTGCTTCGCCAATGCCCGCATCCAGGCCAAGGCGATCGCAGCCAGGATTGCACGGGAGCGCAGACCGCCAAGCCCCGTTTGACGATTTAGGGGTTGCGCGACAGGGTCCGGAACCGTATACGCCGCAGGGCCTCGGAGTGTAGCGCAGCCTGGTAGCGCATCTGGTTTGGGACCAGAGGGTCGGGAGTTCGAATCTCTCCACTCCGACCATTTTTTCCCACAAAGCCAGTCCTTGCCCAAGGTCACTCCCAAGGTCGCCAATGGCTGCCTCGCCGGTAGCGCATGGCGGCACGCATTGCCCAAGCAGCAGCCGCTCGCCGATCGGACCCTACATTGGAACACCAGTTCGCTCCGAGAGTTGTGTATGTTCAACCAAGGAGCCAACAATGAAAACCCTTCTCATCGCCTCGATGATCGCGTTCGCCGGAACGGCGGCTTTGATCGCACCGGCGCAAGCCGCCAGTCTGACTATCCAGTCCGATGACGACGATCAATATTCGTCCGACGATGGCGATATACAGATTCGTCGCCATCACCAGCGCCACAAAGACTATAGCGACGATTATGGCGACGACTACAGCGACAACCAGGATGGCCAATGGCGGCGCCACCACCGCCATCACCGCTGCCATATCGAACTGGTCAGGCACTGGCGCCATCACCACAGGGTCGTCGAAGAGGTCAGGGTCTGCGGCTGATCCGGTCGCTTCGGACCGAGTTGGCGGCCGGAGCACCAATCTGACCTAAAGCGCGAACGGACTCACGCGACGCGCTTGAGGTCTTGTTTGATGCATGTGGTTCTCTCAAAACCGGGGCCACTTGAGCGACATGCATCAGGCGCCGGTATCATCGACAGCATCCCTTCTGCGGGTTTGGCTGAAAATCCGACGCAGGGATAATCCCCCCGCTTCCACCTCTACCGCCGGTCTAAAAGCACGTCGCGCTGAAACGTATCCAGGTGATGCATGTCGTTCTGTCAAAACCGGGACCACTTTTGAGCGACATGCATTAGACTCCGGGCAAAGGGGAGATTCTGGATGCTTGGTCTCGAGGCATGGCTTTCGCTGATTGGCCCTGCCTACTTCGCCTTGATCGGCATCACGGTTCCGTTCGTCGTAGTCTGGGCCATTATCTGTGCAGCCCTGTGGATCTGGAACAACCGGCCGAGCAAGAGGCAAGGCCCTCCCCGCTCGTGGCCCGCCAGCGTGCTGTTCTTTGTCGTCGTTGCCGCGTGCTACGTGGCAGCGCATACGGTGGTCTATCTGCTGGTCCGGTATCTGGCGGCGTTGTGGGCATAAACGTAGCTCTATAGAGCGCTCTCGATATCGGTCTTCGAAAAATCGTCGCCAACATAGAGCAAGCGGCAGGCTCGATCCTTTGCCACTTCATAGGCAAAGCAATCGCCGAAATTGAGCCCGGCCGGATGAATACCCTTGCCCCATCGCCCATACGCCTCGGCTATGCGCCGGCCAGAGGCTGGTGTCACCGCCGTGACCTCGAAGCCGAGCCCGTCGATCAGGCCGGCCATTTCCTCACCGACATTGCGCCTATCCGCCACGATCAGCGCCTCGGCCACTGTGCCAGCCGAGATCAGAATATCGTCTTCGGCTTCCAGCGCCGCAATGCAGGCACTGGATTGAGGTTCGGCAAAAACGATCGCCATCAGGGCCGAGGTATCGACCACGATCATTCGGGCAGGCCATCAGCGCCATAGAGGAAATCCTGACTGCGCGCTGCATCCGGCCCGGCCTTCGCCTTGGCAGCGCCGGATGCTCGCATTGCCTCCAGCAATGCCCGGCGGCCTTTCCTGTCAGGGGCAGCCTTCACGGGAACAAGGCGCACGGCTGCATGACCATGGCGGGTCAGGATAATTTCATCCCCAGCCTCGGCACGACGCACCAGTTCGGTGAGCTGCCCCTTGGCGTCTGTAACGGATACCTGCATTGACCACTCCTTTATGGACCATGCTCTGGTCCATACTCAAAAAGTAGACCATCTAATGGTCCATTTCAATGCAGGACGATGAGATGCGGCTTGGTGAAGTCTGAATGACAGCTGGCGCGCAATCGTAGGCCTTGCGGCGATTCTATCTGAAGGTAAGCTCGCCGGGCGAGAACCCCAATCATCACTCCCGGCGAGCCTACAACCCGATCAGGAACGCGATCAGGACCGGGGTCAGCCGGCAAACGCAGTGTTGCAAGATGGATGCCAGAGGTTTCTTCTCGAAATGGGACAGGAGCGGAGTCTTCTCCTTCCACTGCCTACACCTCGAACTCGCCCTGCCCTTCGTCCATTGCGCTGACGGTTTCGGCGGCGAGCGCCCTGGTGATCGGCGTCTTGCGCTCGAGCGCGGTGCGGTCGAGGCGCTCGACCACGCGCATGGCGGTGGCCAGCGAGCGCTCGATGCGGCGCACCAGATATTGCACGACATGCGGCTCGACCTCGACCTGGCGGTCGGCGAAGAGTTTGGTGATGACACCGGCCAGAAGCAAATCGTCCGGCTCATGGATCTCGACGGTTGCCGCCGCCTTCAGCCGCGAGGCAAGATCGGGCAACGTCACCCTCCAGGCGGCGGGGAAGCGCCGCGCCGTCAACAGCAAGGTGGCCCCGGCGCCGCGCACTTCATTGATGAGATGGAACAGGCCCGCCTCGTCGATGGCTGTCTTGTCGACATCGTCGATCAGCGCGGGCCTGCCGCCAAGCCCGGTGATGGCATTGCCGATGCGCTGGGCATCGACCGCCACAGCGTTGGCCCGCGCCTGCCAGATCGAGCCCAGATGTGTCTTGCCGGAACCGGCCGGGCCAGCGAGCACGATCACCGGCGACGGCCAGTCCGGCCAGCGATCGACAAGGGCTGCCGCCTCGCGGTTGGTGGCCGACACCACCAACTCGTCGCGCGAGTAGCCAGTGCCGTGGCCAAGGTCGAGCGGCAGTTGGCGCGGCGGTTCGGTCTTATGATCCGTCACGTTCAGCCGCGCGGCGACCGGTGGCCGCCGCCGCGAGCGGCGGGCAGCGGCGGGACGGGCTCGGTGGAGTGTCCCTTGTAGAGCGGCGATTCGAGATAGCGGGCAATGGCAAACCGCACCAGCACGGCAACCGCCGCCGAAGCAGGAACGGCGATCAAAAGGCCGACGAAGCCGAACAGGGCGCCGAAAGCGAACAGCGCAAACATCAGCCAGACCGGGTGCAGGCCGACGCTTTTTCCGACCAATCTGGGCTGCAGGATGTTGCCTTCGATGAACTGGCCGATGAAGAACACCACGGCGACAGCAACGATCATGGTCCAGTCCGGCCAGAACTGGACGAAGGCGACGCCGACGGCCAGGACCAGTCCGGTCAGCGAGCCGACATAAGGGATGAACGAGATCAGCCCGGCGAAGAGGCCGATGAGGATGGCGAAATTCAGCCCGGTCAGCGTCAGGCCGGTGGCATACATGCCGCCGAGCACCAGGCACAGCGTGCCCTGGCCGCGCACGAAGCCGGCGGTCGCGGTGTTGATGTCCCTGGAGATCGCCCTGACCGTCCCGACATAATCGCGCGGCACCCAGCTGTCGACGACCGCCACCATGCGATCCCAGTCGAGCAGCATGTAGAAAGCGACAACCGGAGTGACCACGAACAGGCTGACCACCGACACCAGAGCAACGCCGGAACTCCAGATCGAGGTGAAGACGGTGCTCAGCAGGCCGAAACCGGACGTGAGCAGCGAATTCAGCCCGTCGCGCAGGCCATTGGCATTGACGCCGAATTTCTGCTCCAGCCATTTCGGATCGAAGCTGGTGATCAGCGACTGCAGCCGGGTCAGATATTCCGGCAGCTTGCTGGCGAAATCGGCCATCTGCGTGGCCAGTACCGGAACCAGGATGACGAAGGCCAGCACCAAAAGGACGATGAAGGCAATCAGGATGACCACCGTCGCCATCAGCCGGGAGAGGCCGAGGCGTTGCAGCCGGTCGGCGACCGGGTCGAGAAAATAGGCCAGCACCATGCCGGCAACGAACGGCAACAGGATGCTGGAAAAAATGTAGAGGAACAGCGCCAGGAAGATTGCCGTGCCCAGCCAGAAGAAAATCTGGCGGCGAAACGCCAGGGACGCAGCCGCGTCTGCTAACGCGGCAGTCGCGGCATTCTTGTCAACTACCCGGGGTGGAGCCTTCGCCATAGCCGCTCATATGCCTCAGCCAAGCCACGAGATAGGCCGCGGCCGAAGCCACGGTCAAGACCCCGGACAGCAATATGAGCGCAGGCCTGAGCGGGTCGAGGTGGAGGCCAAGGGCAAGTTCGCCCAGCACCACGGCGCCAGCACGATCTGGGCGGCGGTGTTGGCCTTCGACACATAGAGCGGCTTCATCTCGACCGGATGCGCCATGACCGTGGACAGACGGCGCAGATGATCAGCGCATCGCGTGACACCATGGTCACCACCAGCCACAGCGGCAATTGCCCGATGAAGCCCATGACCACGAACACCGAGACCAGAAGCACCTTGTCGGCCATCGGATCGAGATAGGCGCCGAGTTTCGAATGCTGGTTGAAGCGGCGGGCGATGAAGCCGTCGACGCCATCGGAAATTCCGGCAACGAGAAATCCGGCAAAGGCCCAGTCCCAGCGCATGTTCAGCATCGCCAGCACCAGCACGAAGCGCAGGATGGTGATGAGGTTGGGAATGGTCAAAGGCATGTCCCGCCATGCTTGTTCTGCAGATAGATGATGGAGATGGATTGTGGCTGCAAGGACCAGCGGTGAAGGGGCGACTGTCCACGTATTTATCCTGGGCAAAAGCCCGGTATCCTGTCGTCATCCTTGCCCCCCGAAACCATTCATGCGAAGAGCCGCCGAGGGAAACAGGGATGCGCCGACGATGAGCAAGGGCGACCGGGCCAAGCGCAAGAACGGGCTCACCTATGCCGAGGCGGGCGTCGACATCGATGCCGGCAACCTCATGGTCGAGAAGATCAAGCCGCTGGTGCGCGCGACGCGCCGGCCGGGCGCCGATGGCGAGATCGGCGGTTTTGGCGGCCTGTTCGACCTCAAGGCGGCGGGTTTCACGGATCCGGTGCTGGTCGCCGCCAATGACGGCGTCGGCACCAAGCTGAAGATCGCCATCGATGCCGGCAAGCACGACACGATCGGCATCGACCTCGTCGCCATGTGCGTCAACGACATCGTCGTGCAGGGCGCCGAGCCACTGTTCTTCCTCGACTATTTCGCCACCGGCAAGCTCGACCCCGACCAGGGGGCGGCAATCGTCGGCGGCATAGCAATCGGCTGCCGACAGGCCGGCTGCGCGCTGATCGGCGGCGAGACCGCTGAAATGCCCGGCATGTATAACGACAAGGATTACGACCTTGCCGGCTTCGCCGTCGGTGCGGCCGAACGCGGCCAGTTGCTGCCGACCGACGATATTGTCGAAGGCGACGTGCTGCTTGGGCTGGCTTCCTCGGGCCTGCATTCGAATGGCTTTTCGCTGGTGCGCCGTATCGTTGCCGTCAGCGGGCTTGCCTGGAGCGATCCGGCGCCGTTCAACGACGAAGCGACGCTGGCCGAGGCGCTGCTCGAGCCGACCCGCATCTATGTGAAGTCGGTCCTCAAGGCCATCCGCAACACGCATGGCATCAAGGCACTGGCCCATATCACCGGCGGCGGCTTTCCCGAAAACATTCCGCGCGTCCTGCCCAAGGACTTTTCCGCAGAGCTCGATCTCAATGCCATCGATGTGCCGGCGGTGTTTTCCTGGCTGGCGAAGACTGGCGGCGTGGCGCCGGAGGAGATGATGCGCACCTTCAACTGCGGTATCGGCATGATCCTCGTCGTCGCCTCCGGCCAGGCCGCACAGGTCGCAGCCGTGCTGCAGGAGGCCGGCGAGACGGTGACGCCGATCGGCCGCATCGTGCCGCGCCGCGACGCCGGCGTCATTTATCGGGGCTCGATCGGCCTATGAGCAGGAAACGCACGGTTGTTTTGATCTCGGGACGCGGCTCCAACATGACGGCGCTGATCGCGGCGGCCAGCGACCCGGCGTATCCGGCCGAGATCGTTGGCGTCATTTCCGACCGGGCCAACGCCGCCGGCCTCGGCATCGCGGCCGCGCGCGGTATCCCGACCAAGGTCATCGTGCGCGCCGACCATGCCAGCAAGGAAGCCCATGATGCGGCGATCGACGCCGCGCTGATTGCATTCAACGCCGAGATCGTGGCGCTGGCCGGCTATCTGCGCATCCTGTCCCGCGGCCTGGTCGAGAAGTGGCAGGGGCGCATGATCAACATCCACCCTGCCCTGCTGCCGGCCTTCAAAGGCCTGGACACGCATGCGCGCGCCCTGCGCGCCGGCATTCGCATTCATGGCTGCACGGTGCATTTCGTCACATCAGAGATGGATGACGGCCCGATCATCGCGCAGGCAGCGGTGCCGGTGATGGTCGGCGACAACGAAGACACGCTGGCCGCCAGAGTGCTGAAGGCCGAGCACCGGCTTTATGCGCTGGCGCTCGGGCTGCTCGCCGACGGCAAGGCGCACATGGAAGGCGGTCGCACCGTGCTGGCACATTTCGCCGACGATGCCGAAAACGGAACTTCCGTGGTGATGGCGCCCGACCCGCTGCGCGAAGAACGCGATCTCGAACATCTGGCGCGGATCACGCCGTAGGCCGACATTGGCGACACCGAGACAATTGCTCCTGCTGCGCCACGCCAAGTCGAGCTGGGACGACCCGGCGCTTGCTGATTTGGACCGGCCGCTCGGGCCGCGCGGGCTGAAGACGGCGCCGCCGATGGGGCGCGAACTGGCGCGGCGCAGTTGGCCGCCTGACCTGGCGCTGGTGTCGCCGGCGCTGCGTACGCGCGAGACATGGCGGCTGGTCTCGGCGGAACTGTCGGCGAGCGTAACGGTGGAGTTCGCCGAGGCGCTTTTCGAAGCCACGGCTGGCGACATTCTGGCCGAGCTGCAGCAGGCAGTCGCATCGGCTAGCTGTCTCCTGGTGCTCGGCCATAATCCCGGCCTGGAGGACTTTGCCCGCCGGCTCGCCGGTCCGCGATCGGGTGTGGCTGCTCTCAGGAAACTTGAAGAGAAATTCCCGACCGGCGCCCTTGCCCGCTTTGTCATCGACGGCGACTGGGCGGATCTCGGCTTCGGCGCGGCCCGGTTGACGCATTGCATCAAGCCGAAGGATCTAAGCTAGACCAAGCTGCCTAACGGGCTAGCCGCAGGTGACAGCCGCAAACCGTGTTTTGAAAAGACCACGGTCAAACAAGGAGATAGGACCAATTGCTGGCGGATTGATTCAAGATCTTTGCGGCCCGAGTCGATTGCATAAAAACAAGAGCGGTGGGCCGGGCCCACCGCTCTTTGTGGTCGTAGATTTCTCAGAAAATCAACGACCCCAGATGCCCTGGCCGGATTGCGGCTGGTTCGAGTCGCCCTTGATCGTGAAATCGCCGAGGCTGGCCGGCTTGCGGATCGAGGCGGTATAATTGTGATCGATGTTGCCGGCGGGCGCTGTCACAGCAGGCTGGTTGACGCCGTCGGAGCCGTAGTGGTCGCTGCCTGCGAAAGCGGTGCCGGTGGCAAGGAGGATGGCAGCAGCGGTAAGTGCGATCTTGGTCATTTCAGGTAATCCAGATTTTTCAGTTCTGTCCGTCAAGTGGCGTGCCTTGGGAGGAATTCGCGTCGCTCGGACCACCCCGAAATGGGTGTGCGTTGCTGCCATTGCCAATCACAAAAATGTGCGAACCGAACCGTTCGGTTCGGTGTGGGAAGGCGCGAAATGGCGTAGTTGTTGCTATATTCTATTCTCTAGGCGGCTCCGACCTCGCAACGCCCCTCGTTGCGTTACCCTTGCATCTCAAAAGGTCGTGAAGCCCAGTACGTCGCGCATGTCGTATTCGCGGGGCGGCCGGACGGCGACCCAGCGTGCTGCCGCAATGGCGCCGCGCGCGAACATCGAGCGGTGGCCCGCCGAATGGGAAAGCGTGAGCGTCTCGCCCTCGGCCAGCAAGCTCACGCTGTGCTCGCCGACGATGCTGCCGCCGCGCAGCACGGCAAAGCCGATCTCGCCGGCAGGGCGTGGACCTGTAAGGCCGTCGCGGATGCGTTTCGCCACATCGTCCAGCCTGACGCCATGTCCGCGAGCGGCCGCCTCGCCCAGCATCAGCGCCGTGCCCGACGGTGCGTCGACCTTCATGCGGTGATGCGCTTCCAGGATTTCGATGTCGGCGGCGGGACCAAGTGCTCGCGCCGCCTGCTCGACCAGCCCGGTCAGCATGCTGAGCCCGAGCGAGTAGCTGCCGGAGCGAACGATGGCGACGGACTTCGAAGCAGCAGCGATGGCGGCGAGATCGGCCGGCTCGAAGCCGGTCGAGCCGATGACCAGCGCCGGGCCGCCGCGGGCCGCGCAAGCTTGTGCAAGATCGACGGAGGCCGCAGGCGTGGTGAAATCGATGACGACATCCGCAAGCGCCAGTGCTTCGTCGCGCTCGACCAGCCCCTCACCGATGCTGCCCGGCCTGTGAAAGCGGGCGACGAGCGTCAGCCTGGGATCGGCCTCGACGGCCAGCGCCATCTGGCTGCCCATGCGCCCGTTCGCGCCGGCTATGGCTATTTTCAAAGGATGCGGCATGGCGGCTTTCACTGGAAATGCGAGTCGCAACAATGATCTACCATGCCGCCCTGCCAGATTGATTCAGCCGGCGCCATGCGTCTTGAGCATCATGCCGGCGATGTCCTTGACCAGCTTGGCGGCAACCAGCGCGGTGAGATTGGAGACGTCCTGGCTTGCATTGTATTCGACGACATCGGCGCCGACGATGGGCTGGTCGATCCGCTGGATCAGGTTGATCACTTGCCGGGTTGTAAGACCACCGGGTTCGCGGTGCGACACGCCGGGCGCACAAGCCGGGTCGAGGCCGTCGAGATCGACCGAGAGATAGACCGGCGTCTTGAGATCGAGCTGCAGATCCTCGCTGAAATGCCGCGCCTCGATCATTTCGACGCCGAAGCGCTTGAGCTGGTCACGAAGCTCATCATTGAGGGTGCGCAGGCCGATCTGGATCAGCCGGTCAGCCAGCCCCTCCTCCAGGATGCGCGCGAAGGACGAGGTGTGGGACCGCCTGTTGCCCTGATAGGCATCGTAGATGTCGGGATGGGCGTCGATCTGGACGATCGTTAGCCTGGCATGGCGGCGGCGCACGGCACGCAGCACCGGCCAGGCGATGGCATGATCGCCGCCGAGGCTGATCAACGGGTGGCCGGCATCCAGCGCGCGGCCGACCTCGGCCTCGATTCGCTCCCACGGATCGCCGGCGCCTGAAAAGTCGATGTCGCCGTGGTCGACGAAACTGTCCGCCACATCGAAGCCGGTTTCGCTCCACGAGCTGTGCGCGTCGCTTTTGAGTTCCCGCCGGATCAGGGCCGGCGCTGCGGCCGCGCCCTTGAGATAGGACGAGTTCTCGTCATGCGGTATTCCCAGAAGCGAAACCCTGGTCATCGGCGTGCGATCTCCGGCAACAGGCAATCTCCCTAAACCCGGCAGCTGGCTTGGCGATAGCAGTGCCGCTTGGGCCAGTTGCGAAGGCGATCAGGCGTCATTTCCCGATCGCGCCGCCCAGTCTTTGCCTGACGATCGCGATATGGAAATCCGTGCCATGCAACAGCCCGTCATCGTTGAAGTCGTAGCTGGAATTGTGCAGCGGCGGCGAGGTCTCGCCATTGCCGAGAAAGACGAAGCAGCCCGGTACGTGATCGAGGAAGCGGGCGAAATCCTCCGAGGCGGTCATCGGCTCCGCCGCGATGCTGGCGGCGCCATAGGCCAGCACGCGCCTTGCGGCGACAAAGGCCGCGTCCACCAGGTCGGCATCGTTCTGCAGCGGCACGAATTCCCTGCTATAGGTCACGTCGGCGGCGACATTGTAGGCAGCGGCGGTGCCTGCCGCGATGACCCGCATCTGGCGCTCGATCTCGGCGCTGACCTCGGGACGAAAACTGCGGGCGTCACCGAGGATGCGGGCGAGGCCGGGCAATGCGTTGCGGGTGCCGTCGGTGATCAGCTCGGTCACCGAAACCACCGAAATGTCGGCGGGACTCAGCCGGCGCGAGACGATGGTCTGCAGATTGGTGACCAGCGCGCAGGCGGCGACCAAGGTCTCGTTCCCGGAATGTGGCCGCGCCGCATGGCCGCCGATGCCCTTGAGCACGATCTCGAAATTGTCCTCCGCCGACATGAACGGGCCGGCACGGGTCTCGAAATGCCCGACGGGCAGGCCAGGCATGTTGTGCAGGCCAAAAATCTCGTCGAAGGGAAAGCGCTGCAGCAGCCCGTCGTCCAGCATCGCCAGCGCGCCCCTGCCCCATTCCTCGGCGGGCTGGAAGATGAAGCGCACGGTGCCGTCGAAACCGCCCTCGGCGGCCAGCAGCTTTGCCGCGCCGAGCAGCATGGTGGTGTGGCCGTCATGGCCGCAGGCATGCATGATGCCGGGGTTCTGCGAGCGATGGGCGGTCGCGGACTGCTCGGTGATGCGCAGCGCATCCATGTCGGCCCTGAGCGCAATCGCCCGGTTGCCGCTGCCGCGCTTCAATGTGCCGACGATGCCGGTGCCGCCGACCCCCTCTGCAACATCGTCCAGCCCGAATTCGCGCAGCTTCGCGGCGACAAAGCCAGCGGTGCGCTTTTCCTCAAAGCCGAACTCGGGGTGCGCGTGCAAATCGCGCCGCCAGCCGGTCATTTCCTGCTTCAGCACATCACGATCGAGCTCAGCCATTTTCTCCCCGACCTATCTTGCAAGCTCACTGGCGACATCAAGCAGGATGTTGGTGCCGGCGACAAGCTCGGCATCTTCAGTGTGTTCGCGCGGATTGTGGCTGATGCCACCGGCGCTCGGGACGAAGATCATTGCCGCCGGCGCGAGGCGGGCCATCATCTGCGCGTCATGGCCGGCGCCCGATGTCATGCGCCTGACGCCGAGACCGCGGTTCTTCGCGGCCGCCTCGATCCGTTCGACGATGCCGATGTCGAATAGCACCGGTTCGAAGCGGGCGAGCCGCTCGACCGAGATCGATACGTTCTCCAAAACCTCAAGCTCCTCGAGATAGGCAGCAAGGGCCGCCTCATGCGCCTGCAAGCGCTGTTCGTCGGGATCGCGCAGGTCGATGGTGAAGACGGCGCGCGCGGGAATGACGTTGATGGCGTTGGGTTCGAAGCGCATCGTGCCGACCGTGGCCACGGTTGGCCCATTTGAAGCCCTGGCCCGATCGTGCAGGAAGGTGATGATGCGGGCGGCGGCGTGGCCGGCGTCGCTGCGCATCGACATCGGCGTGGTGCCGGCATGGTTGGCGGCGCCGTCGATGGTGATGCGCTGCCAGGAAATGCCTTGCAAATTCTCGACCGCGCCGATCGGCACGCCTTCACGCTCCAGCACCGGCCCCTGCTCGATATGAAGTTCGAGATAGGCATGCGGCTTGAGGAAGCCGGGTTCGCGGTCGCCGGCATAGCCGATGCGGGCGAGCTCCTGGCCGAGCACGCTGCCATCCGTGCCGATGGCGGCCAGCACGGCCTCGGCACTGACGCCACCGGCATGGCATAGCGAGCCCATCATGTCAGGCGTGTAGCGCACACCTTCCTCATTGGTGAAAGAGGCGACCGCGACCGGGCGCGACGGCGAAAAGCCCGAAGCCTGCAGCGTCTCGATCACCTCCAGCCCGGCCAGCACGCCGTAGCAGCCATCATAGATGCCGGCATCGATAACGGTGTCGATATGCGAACCGATGAGCAGCGGCGCCTGCCCGGCATTGTCGGGGCTTGCCAGATGCCGAAGATATTACCGACCCGGTCGATGGCGACTTCCAGCCTGGCCTGCCTGAGCCAGCCGACAAAGAGGTCACGGCCCTGTTTGTCTGTGTCGGAGGCGGCGAGCCGGATCAGCCTATCCTCACTGTCGCGGCCAACGGCGGCGAGTTCCCGGATGCGGCCAAGCAGACGCTGTGCATCGATCCCGATCATGGCTATGCCTCGGCCTTCAGCTTGCCGGCCAGCACATCGGCGGGGCTCTGCCCGACCAGCTCGGTATAGCGGTGCGGGTCTGTGGCGCCTTCGGTGTTGATTACAAGCACGCGGGATTTGTCGTCGAACCCGAGAGCGGCCTTGTGGTCGGCCACCGCCCGGATCAGCCCGGCCAGACCGACGCCGCCGCTTTCGCCGGCGACGATCACTGGATCATTGCCAGCCGGCCGTGCCAGCCGCCGCATCACCGCGACCGCCTCCTCCTCATCCACCGTCATGAAGGCATCGGCAACCCGCGCCAGAACGCGCCAGGCAACTTGCGAGGCCTCGTAGCATTCGAGCATCGCCATCACCGTCGGCTGGTCGTGTGCGACCTTGACCACGTGGCCCGCCCGGGCGGCTGCGACAACGCAGGCGGCGCGGGCCGGCTCGACGACGATGAAGGTCGGCCTGGCGTCACCGAGCACGATGGCGAGATGGCCGGCCAGGGCGGCGGCAATGCCGCCGACACCGGCCTGCACGAAGACATGGGTCGGCGGCTGCGGCAACTGGCCCAACGCTTCGCGCACGATCGCCGTATAGCCCTGCATGACCAGACCGGGGATGCGCTCGTAGCCCGGCCAGGAGGTGTCGGACACCACGGTCCAGCCTTGCTCCGCTGAAACCTCGGCGGCCTGCCTGACCGAGTCGTCATAATTGCCGTCGACGCGGATCATCTCGGCGCCATAGCGGGCTATTGCTGCAATGCGCGCCTCGCTGACGCCGGCGTGAACGAAGATTGCCGCTTTCGCGCCTACCAACTGTGCACCTTGCGCGACCGAGCGGCCATGATTGCCGTCGGTGGCGCAGGCAACCGTCATGCCGGCAGCGACCGCCCGGACGTCGAACCGGTTGAGATCGGCCACGTCAACGGGCCGATGAAGCGATCGGCTCGCCTCCTCCAGCACCAGTCGAAAAACGGCATAGGCGCCGCCGAGCGCCTTGAAACTGCCGAGACCGAGGCGAAAGCCTTCATCCTTGATGTGGACGGAGCCGAGGCCGAGTTCGCCGGCCAGCGTCGGCAATGCAAGCAACGGAGTTGCCAGGTGATTGTCGCGATGGGCAAGAAAGCGCTCGACCGTATCGGCACCGGCATTCCCCAGCGTTTCGGCATCGACCGGATCGAGCGGCCGACGGTGCAAGGCATTGCTGTTGAGCAGGAACACGGGTGGCCTCCTTTGGGTGTGACGAAATCATATTGCAGCCGAGGCGCAAATAGCGCTGTTATTGGCGCTTCGAAATGCAAGTTTGTTTCGCCAGGATAGCGCTTTGCCTCGATCGCCTTCGCTCGACAGTTTCGACCTCGCCATCCTTGCCATCCTGCAGCGGGACAACACGATGCCGCAGCGGCTGATCGGCGAAGCCGTCAACCTGTCGGCGCCGGCGGTGCAGCGGCGCATCAAGCGCATGGAACAGTCCGGCGTCATTGCGGGCAATGTCGCCGTGGTCGACCCGGCGGCGGTCGGCCATCCCATCACCATTTTCGTCGAGGTCGAACTGGAGAGCGAACGCTCGGACCTGATCGACGCGGCCAAGCGGCAATTCTCGGCAGAGCCCGAAGTGCAGCAATGCTACTACGTCACCGGCGAGGCCGACTTCATCCTAGTCATCACCGCGGCCGACATGGGGGCCTATGAGGCCCTGACGCGCAGACTGTTCTTCGACAGCAAGAATGTCCGAAAATTCCGCACCTTCGTTGCCATGGACCGTGTCAAGGTGGGGCTGATGGTGCCTCTGCCGGGATAGCCAGTCTCTTTTACGCAATTCCGGACGGAAAACCGCTCACACTTTTCCTGGAATTGCTTTAGCCCGCCGGCCGCAGCCAGACCTTGTTGTCGTGGAAGGCCGCACCGCCATAGGGCGCTGGTGCGTCGGCGCCGGTGAGCACATTGATGCCTTCGCCACGCTCATGGGCGCTGTTTGGCCAGATGCCCTCGGCGATCACCACGCCGCGCTTGAGGCCTTCGAACAGCTTTGCGTGCAGCACCACCTCGCCGCGCCGGTTGCCGACCTCGATACGGTCGCCGTCGCCCAAGCCAAGCGCGGCAGCGTCGTCCGGATGCACCAGGAGTTCCGGCCGGCCTTCCTTGGCTCTCGACACCGGAGTCTCGGCGAATGTCGAATTGAGAAAATTGCGCGCCGGCGATGTGGCGAGCCGGAACGGATGCTCGGCGTCCGCGACCTCGATCAGGTCGACATGGTCGGGGAATTCCGGGAGCTCCGCCACCGGCCCGAACAGGCCCATGCTTTTCGGCGGCCGGTTGGGCGCCGCCTGCCCGCTCCAATTGGCGCGGAAATGGAATTTCTTGTCGGCATGGCCGAAACCATCGATGAAATGCGCCGCCTCGAAATCCGGCTGCAGGTCGACCCATTTGTCTTCCTTGAGGCTGGCGAAGGAGCCCAGCCCGCGCTTGCCCAGGATGATGTCGATATGCTGCTGCTCGGTCAGGCCAAAGCCCGGCCGGTCGGAGACGCCGAGACGCTGCGCCAATTGCTCGATGACGAAATGGTTGGTGCGCGGCCCTTCCGGCGGGTCGATCAGCTTGGGACCAAGCGTGATGTGCTGGTTGCCGCCGCCCTTGTAGACGTCGTCATGCTCGAGAAACATCGTTGCCGGCAAAACGACATCGGCGAGCTTTGCCGTGTCGGTCATGAACTGCTCGTGCACGCAGGTGAACAAGTCGTCACGCAGGAAACCCTGCTTCACCAGCCGCTGCTCGGGCGCGACATTCACCGGGTTGGTGTTCTGGATCAGCATCGCCGTCACCGGCGGGCCGCCATAGAGCGCGTCCGCTGCACCGGTCAGCACCGGGCCGATGCGCGACTGGTCGAGATGGCGAATATTGGGATCGCGCATCGCGGCGCCTTCCAGCACATCCTGGTTGAGCTTGAAGATGCCGGAATTGGAATGGAAGGCACCGCCACCCTCATATTGCCAGGCGCCCGTGACGGCGGCGATGCAGGATGCCGCGTGCATGTTGACCGCGCCGTTGCGCTGGCGGGCAAAGCCATAGCCGAGGCGGAAATAGGTTTTCCTCGTCGTGCCGACGAGGCGTGCGAAAGCCTCGATCTCGGTGACGGCAAGACCGGTGATGGCGGAAGCCCATTCCGGCGTGCGCGTCTCCAGATGCGCTTCCAGCCCCTTCGGATCGTCGGTGTATCTTTCGAGATAGGCGCGGTCGGCCATGCCTTCCCTGAACAGCACATGCATGACCGCGCAGGCCAGCGCGCCATCGGTGCCGGGCTTCAGCACAAGGCCTATATCGGCCTGCTTCATCGTCGCGTTCTCGTAGACATCGATGACGACGATCCTGGCGCCACGCTCCTTCCGCGCCTTGATGGCGTGGGTCATGACATTGACCTGCGTGACCACGGCATTGGTGCCCCAGATCACCACGCAGTCGGACTTCGCCATCTCGCGCGGATCGGGACCGCGCAAGGCGCCCGCTCCCATCATCCAGCCGGTCCAGGCCAGATTGGTGCAGATCGAGCCGAAGAAGCCGGAGTATTTTTTCGCATGGCGCAGCCGGTCGATGCCGTCGCGCTGCACCAGCCCCATCGTGCCGGCATAGAAATAAGGCCAGACGGTCTCGGAGCCGTATTTTTCCTCGGCCGCGATGAAGTTCTCGGCGACGACGTCGAGTGCCGCTTCCCAGCTGGATTCCTTCCAGACGCCGTCGCCCTTGGCGCCGGCGCGCATCAGCGGCTTCAGCAGTCGGTCCGGATGATGGACACGATCGGCATAGCGCGCGACCTTGGCGCAGACCACACCAGCCGTATACGTATTGGACTTGGCGCCATGGACACGGCCGATGCGGTTGCCATCGAGCAGTTCGACCTCGAGCGCGCAGGTCGAAGGGCAATCATGCGGACAGGCGGAGTGGCCGATTCTGAGCTTGGCGTGCTGGTTCATGCGGCGTTTTTAGCGGGTTTCGCGGGCGGCGTGTAGGGCCAGATCTTACCCTCCCCTTGATGGGGAGGGTCGGCGCGCAGCGACGGGGTGGGGTGCGGCGCGGGGGGGGGCCGCCCCCCGCCCCCGCGGGGCGCGCCGCCCCCCCCCCCCGCCCCGGCGGCGCGCGCCACCCACCCGGGCGCAAACGCAGCAGACAGCAGGCGAGGT